>JBDSYU010000172.1:0-21555 GCA_039925525.1 Variovorax sp. | reverse complement strand
GCAGTGTGGAAACCGCGATATTGGTCGATCTGGAAAAGTGCCGTTACAGCTATCCCGCGCTCGACCTGGCCCATGCCACGCTCTATACCTCGACCACCTGGGAGGCCGAAGGCGCGCTGGTGCTCTCTGCGGCGCAGATCGCGGCCTTCTATGCCACCTGGGCCGAAGCCCTGGGACCGCAAGCCGACGAAACGATGCATGGCTGGAATCTGATGCTCAGGCGCGCCATGTGGCTGTGGTCAGTCACCTGGTGTGCCAAGTGGCGCGTGTTGTCGGGCGGAAACAGGCGCGAAGCAGTAAAGCACTCTGATGCGAGCCGACGCAACCATGAAGGTGAGGGACGTGATGGAGCCGACAGAGGCGACTGTCCCAACAGTGGCGACCGAGCCGACGCATCGCGAAAACGAAAGGCCGATGGCGAGGATTGGTCAGAGGCCTTGAGTGATGCGGCGCTGATTCATCATGTGCGCGAGCGCGTCGACCACTACCTCAGCCCGTCCGTCGTGCAACACGTGCTGGAAGGCTTTGATGCATTTTGAGGATCACGAGGCGGCGCGCGCCGATGCAGATGCAGATGCAGATAAGGCTGCGGCCATCGCCGCGCCCGCGGGCTGCGCTTCGGCGGGCCCGTGGCTCAGCATCGTCATGCCGGTGCTCGATGAAGCGCCGCAGCTCGCGCAGCGATTGGCGGCGTTGCAAGTCTTGCGTCGGCGCGGCGTAGAGCTGGTTGTGGCCGACGGAGGCAGTGCCGACGGCAGCATGCGAATCGCCGAGCCGCACGCCGATCAAGTGATATCGGCGCCACGCGGGCGCGCGCGCCAGATGAACGCTGGCGCCAGAGCTGCTGCTGGTCGTGTGCTGCTTTTCCTGCACGCCGACACCCAGCTTCCAGCCGACGCCGTCGCGGCCATCGCCGCCGCCATTCCTGACAAGACCGTGCTCGGTATCGGCTGGGGCCGCTTCGACGTCGAGATCGACAGTCCGCGCCGCTTGCTGCGCTGCGTCGCAGGCCTGATGAACCTGCGCTCGCGGTTGACGGGCATCGCCACCGGCGACCAGGCCATCTTCGCCAGTCGTGCCTTGTTCAATGCTGTGGGCGGATTTGCCGACATTGCGTTGATGGAAGACATCGATTTTTCGCGCCGTGCCAAGCGGCTGCAGCCGCCGGTCTGCTTGCGCCTGGCCGTGCGCACCTCGGCCCGACGTTGGGAGCAAGGCGGCGCCTGGCGCACCATCGCTTTGATGTGGCACCTGCGGCTGGCTTACTTTTTCGGCGCCGACCCGAAGCGTCTGGCGCGGCGCTATGGCTATGCGGCGGCCGATGACTGAGCGGGTGGCCGCACCGGTGTCGGCGGAGCCTGTGGCAGCCAAGCCGATGGCTGCCGAGCGCCCAGTAGCTGTTGCCGTGTTGGCCAAGGCGCCGATCCCCGGCTATTGCAAGACGCGGCTGGCACTGACGCTCGGCCCGCGCGGCGCGGCGCGCCTTCAGCGCACACTGCTGCGCCGCGCCGTCGCCACCGCGCTCGAGGCGCGAACTGGCCCGGTCACACTTTGGTGCGCGCCCGACGCGTCGCATCCGTCGTTCCGCGCCTTGCATCGAGCCTGGGGCGTGACGTGCGCCACGCAGCCGACGGGTGATCTCGGCGTGCGCATGGCGCATGTGTTCGCTGAAGCCGCTGACGCGCGCGGCACGCCGTTGCTCCTCTTGGGCAGCGACTGTCCGGCTTTGACGCCCGCGCACCTTCGACTGGCTGCGACGCACCTGCGGCAGGGATTTGATGCATTCGTGCAACCCGCTGAAGACGGCGGCTACGTCATGATCGGCTTTGCTCGCCCTGCCACTGGCGAATCGTCAAACGTATTCGAGCGCATCGACTGGAGCACGCCACAGGTCATGGAGCAGACCCGGCAGCGGCTCGCCGACGCCGGCCTGCGCTGGATCGAGGGCGAGACCTTGTGGGACATCGACTTGCCGGCCGACCTGGCGCGGTGGCAGGCTACGCCATCACACTCATCCTCACCCTCAGCCTCAATGAAGGAATCCGAGCATGCCTGATCGCAGAACCACCTTGGCTTGGCTTGCCGCCAGCGCGACGTTGCCGCCCCAGATGCTTTGGGCAGCCGATGTCGTGCACGACAGCATCCCGCCCTTCAAGGCCGGTGGCACTGGCGCATCGGTGGCGGCAGGCTGGATGCATCAGTTACTGCCCAAGGTCGATCGGCCGAACCGCTTCGCGCTGGTCGAAGACGAAGGCAAGGCGGTGCTGCAGGTTCAGTCGGACAAGTCGGCATCGAGCTACCTCGCGCTGGTCTCGATCGATCCGGCGAAAACCCCTTTCCTGCACTGGCGCTGGAAAGTCTCGCGAGCGCTCGACGGTTCCGACATCACGGCCAAAGCCGGTGATGACTTCGCGGCGCGTGTGTATGTGTTGTTCGACCTGCCGCTCGATGAACTGTCGTTCGGCGATCGCCTGAAGATCCGCGCTGCGCGTGCGCTTACCAGCGGCGAGATTCCGACGGCTGCCTTGTGCTATGTCTGGGGCAAGGCGCAGCCGGTCGGCTTCACCGGTTGGAACGCTTACACAGATCGCCTGCGCATGATCGTCGTCGACTCGGGCTCAAGCCAAGCAGGGAAATGGCGCAGCGCGACGCGCAACGTGGCCGAAGATTTTCGCGCTGCCTTCAACCTCGCCGCGCCGCCGGTACGCGGCATTGCCATCGGCTCTGACACCGACAACACCGGCGAATCGGTGGAGACGCGTTTTGGCGATTTGTCGTTCAGCGCGCAACGTTGATCTATTCGATGTGTCGAGCAGCCCGCGCTCGTTGCTCGCGTTAATACTCCAAACGCTTGTCTCGATCGCCGACGACTGGGTGTGGGACTGGAAAGACTGGATCGACCGGCGCTTCATGCGCGAGTTCAGCGTTTAGGACGAAGCCTGCCGATGCTCAGGCGCCCGACGGCTGCATGGGATACTGCCCTGTTGCGCTTGCAGCGCCCATAAAGCGCTTCCGTTCGATGCCGTCTCTTTCGCTGTTCCTGCCGTGCGCCGCCGGCGTCGAAGACTATCTGGCGCACGAGGTGCATGGCCTCACGGGACTTGGCGGTGACGATCTGCAAAGCGCGCGCGGCGGCGTTTTCGTGCGGGGCGGTTGGGCCGCGGCGATGCGCCTCAATCTGCATTGTCGGTTGGCGCAACGCGTGCTGGTCGAGCTCTCCAACACCGAGTATCGCAACGAAGGCGACCTCTATCAGGCCGCCAGTGCCATTGCGTGGGAGGACTGGTTCTCGGCGCAGCAGAGTTTCAAGGTCGAGATCACGGCGCAGCACAGTCCGCTGAACAGCCTGAACTTCGCGCTGCTGCGCATCAAGGATGCGATTGCCGATCGCTTTCGTGCGCGTGCCGGCGGTGTGCGGCCCAGCGTCGAGACCGCCCATCCCGACGTGCGCGTGTTCGCGCACCTGACCACCGACCGGCTGACGTTGTACATCGATACCAGCGGCGAGCCCCTGTTCAAGCGCGGTTGGCGCCAGGACACCGGCGACGCACCGCTGAAGGAAACACTCGCGGCCGCGCTGCTTGCCGCAAGCGGCTGGTGGCAGCCCGAAAAGCCATCCGAGCGACCGGCACTGCCGCTCTACGACCCCTGTTGTGGCAGCGGCACCATCGCTATCGAAGCCGCGCAGATCGCGCGCGGCATGCCCGCCGGCGGCCGGCGTCACTTTGGCTTCGAAAAGCTGGCGACGTTTGATTCGAGGGCCTGGTCGACGATGCAAAGCGAAGCCGAAGCACATGCCGCTGCGCGTGCGGGCGATGCCGTGCCGATCTTCGGCTCCGACGTGTCGCACCGCATGGTCGACTTTGCCGAACGCAACGCCGAGCGCGCCGGCGTCGCCGCATCGATCGAGTTTCGCGGCGGCGATGCCTTGCAACGCATGCCGCCGACTGAGCGGGGAATCATCGTCCTCAATCCGCCTTACGGCGAGCGCATCGAGGTCGGTGGGCTATCGGGGACCAATGCCGGTGCTCGTTCCGGACGCCGTGAAAGCGCGCAACTGCAGAGCTGTGACACAAGTGACGGCGCTTTCTTCAGCCAGCTCGCCACGCATTGGAAAAAGCACTACGCTGGCTGGACGGCCTGGGTGCTCACCCCCGATCTCAAGCTGCCCCAGCGCATGCGCCTGAAGGAGTCGCGCCGCGTGCCGATGTGGAACGGCCCGATCGAATGCCGGCTGTTTCGCTTCGACATGGTGGCTGGGTCGGCAAGGGCGATCTCTTAATCAAACTTGGCGGCCGATTGCTTTGGAAGTAACAATGTGCTCAACCAACGAGCTACGCATCGCGAGCCAATTTCGGAGCAGCCTTGCAATCTCTCGCTTCCCGCGATAGTCCGAGCATTCGCCCCGGGAGTCTGCGCGACAGGCATTGAACGCAGCGCATGTCAAACGCCTTGGCATCGCACTCAACTGCCCCCGTACACTCGGCTTCTTTGCGCCCCTGGGAGTCTTATGTCTAGCTACGTGGAAGGTGCGTTGGTCAAGGACGAGCGAATTGTCCACAGAGGCCACATCAGCCTGTGGTCCATGTGGTACCTGATCGCGTTGGGAATCGTTCTCCTGCCTGTGTTTGGCCTGGGCTTGATTTTCCTGATCATGGCCTACGTGCGCTTCAAGTCCACCGAGTTGGCGGTGACGACGAAGCGAGTGATCGTCAAGCATGGATTCGTTCGCCGCCAGACTGTCGAGATCAACATGAGCAAGGTCGAAAGCATTCAAGTCGACCAGGGCGTCCTCGGTCGGCTCTTCGATTTCGGTACGCTCATCATCTCTGGCACTGGCACGTCGCACGCGCCAATCACTGGCGTCTCCGCGCCAATGACCTTCCGCAAAGCGTTTATCGAGGCCCAAGAGGTTGGCAAAAGCGACGCCTGACCATGCCTTCAAGCGGCGTGCCTTCGGGCCGCCGATAAGTCAAACGTTGCGATCCAACCGGCCGCGTCCGGACTCGGCGACGAAGAAGCAAGTGATGCCCGCGGTACTTTAGCGGGGCGTGCCACGTCGGGCCTTTGCAGTATGCCGTCTGGCTAATGTCTACGCGTGCGCAGCATGCGAGACTGGCACCGCGACGGGCCGTTGACCGAGGCTTGAAGAAGATGCTGCCATGCCGGAATACGGACCGCTGCCGAAGAGCCAATCTTCGAGCCGGTCGCGACACCGGTCGCGCCATCTCTCTTTGACTGAAGGAGGCAAAAACATGTCACGCGACGTCAAGAAGGCCACGAAATCGCAAGCATTTGTCCGCGAGCGCACGTTCTACAAGACGCTGCTCCTGGGCAATCCGAACTACTTCGGCACCCTGGAGGCGAGCCCATTCGCGCCAGTGCTCGCGATGTCCGGCAACACCTACTACGAGGAGATCGGCTGCGTCGGCTACCACCCGCAGCAGCAGCGCCTTGAGGCGGTGGTCTATGTCAACCAACCGAACGGCTATGGTGGCGGCCTGTGCGGGGCGGGCAGCACCGAGTACGTGCGCTTCTATCTTTCCTTCGACCATGGCGCGACATGGCAGGACCAGGGGCTGACGAGCTTCCAGGTCTGGGATGTGCCGCAGGGCACGGCGGGCGCCAAGCGACTGGAATTCGCCGCGCAGATGCCGGCGAATCCGTCGCGGCAGCTGTGCGTGGTGGGGCCCAAGCTGATCCTCATGCGGGCCATCCTGTCGTGGAACGCGCCGCCGCCGCCGAACCAACCGAACTGGAATCCGCCCTGGGGCAATCGGCGCGACGCGACGATCCAGGTCGAGCCGCGTCGCCTCGTGCACTTTGCAGAACTCTTCGACGCGCTGAAAATCAAGGTGCCGGCGCAACTCGAGCAGATCATTGATTTCGAGCAGCCGCTGCCCCTGAAACAAGCAGTGCTGGCGCCGACCGCGCTGGCCGCGATGTACAAGGACACCGTGCCGGTGCACCGCTATGCCTACCCGCAGATCCATGCCATCGCGATGGGCCCGGCGGGCTTCTCGCTCGACCAGGTCGCTAAGACCCTGCCCGGGCTGAAGTTCGACGCCAAGCTGGTCGAGCTGCTGTTCCCGAAGACCGATGGCGACATCAGCTACGAGGAACTGACCTGCATCGGCCTGGACCCGAATGCGCCCGACACGCTGGTCGGTGTCGTCAAGGTCAAGAACTCTTCGGGCTACAGCGGCGGCCCCTGCACCGCCGGCAGCGGCGAGTTCGTCTCGTGGTGGGCCGACACCGATGCCAACGGTTCGTTCGAAACCTTCCTCGGCACCTCGAGCGTGCAGGTCTACGACATAGCCGGCATCCCGGCCGACGGCGTGCACTTCGCGGTGCGGCTGCCGGTGGACCTGTCGAAACTGCGCAAGCCTTGCCGCGAGGGCCCGGTGGTGCTGCCGATTCGCGCCATTCTGTCCTGGGCGGTGCCGGTGCCCGGCAATGCGCCCAATACAGTGCCGACCTGGGGCAATCGCGAAGAGACGCTGGTCCACGTCACGCCCACCGGCGTCGTGCATGGTCCGGCCGGCAAGATTGCGATCCTCGGAGGCATCCCGGTCAGCATGATCAGCGATGTCACCGGCATGACCACGCCCGACGCGGTGTTCGCGTTGAACAACGCGGCCGTCGGCGGCGACTGCCCGTTCGGCGCCGCGGTCACCGTGCAGGGCACGCCGCTGCCGGCCGGATATACCTACAAGGTCGAGGTGCGGCCCGAACTCGGCGGCGTGCCGGCGCCGGTGCTGACCGAACTGACGCTGACCCGCTCCGACGGCACGACCTACAAGCACAACGCCAACCCGGTGACGCAACGATTCGCCTACGTCGGCTTCGCCGACAATGTCAACAACCTGCTCGCGCATTGGGATTCGAGCGGCGACGTGCGCTGGATCGTCACGCTGTCGGCCTACGACCCAGGTGGCACCGTAATCAGCGAGGACAGCCAGCTGATACAGCTCGACAACACCGCACCGACGGTGGACATCGACATCACCTCGGGCACCGGCAACTGCGGCAAGTTCCCGAGCGGCGCGACGATCACCGGCACCTTCGTCGCACGGGACCTGCACCTGCTGGAGTGGAGCATCGGCATCAAGCCGCCGGGCATCAACGATCCCGGAGAGGGCATCACCACGCCGAGCGCGGGCACCACCAATACAGCGATCGCCGGCGACCCCTGGTCGCTGGACACCACCGGCATGCGCGGTTGCGGCTATGTCGCTGAGATCGTCGCGCGCGATCGTACGATCGTCGCCAGCCAAGGCCAGGGCTGGACCGCCGCATGGAGCGTTGGGTTCTGTCTGGAGGAGCCGGTGGTGGACGCCTGAGCCGCGGCGTGACTCTTGCAAGAGCGCATGGTTGGGGCCGCGTATCGCGGTGCCCGACGCCGCGCTCCCGCGCCAACGCTCAACTCAACGCTTTGTACTCACCCTCTTGGCTGCCTTTGCAAGTGCGCCGGAGAGCTTTGAGAGTTGAGCAGCCTGCCCTTGCATCGAGTCAAGAATCGCGACGGTGA
This sequence comes from Variovorax sp., assembly GCA_039925525.1. Lineage (GTDB taxonomy): Bacteria > Pseudomonadota > Gammaproteobacteria > Burkholderiales > Burkholderiaceae_C > Variovorax. Next base: position 14,024 of record JBDSYU010000172.1, on the reverse strand, counting down.
AGCCGAGTTCGGCGGGAGTTGTCCAGCCGGGGTTGCGAATGATGCGAATCAAGTCCTTGAGGTCAGTACCTTTGCCCAGCTTCGCCAGCGCATCACTCAGAGCACTGATTTTCTTGTCCAGCTTTGCAATGTCAATCTTCGTTGCCATGGTTGTGGTCCTTTGGTTATTGGAAATGTCGCGCTTTCGCGCGACAGCAATATACGCCTGGAAACCGAAAGAGCGGTGATTTTGTGAAACGCATACTCATGCTGTCTGCCGTTGCATTGCTGATCAGCTGCGGCAACCTGACCCCTGTTGAAGTGCCATCTTCGCCAACTTCGGGGGCGCGGGCCGTGGTGTTCGACATTGATGGAACGTTGACCCCCGACGTCAACGCCGTCGCGGAAGTCCGCGCAGATGCCGCCGCCGCGGTACGGATCTACTTTGAGAGAGGGTACAGGGTCATATACCTGAGCACGCGCGTCAGCTTCCTTCAGGCTGGAATTCCGACATGGTTGAAGAACAACGGGTTCCCGGCAAGTAGCGTCCATGTTGCAGAGACTGATGCGGACCACAAGGATCCGACCGCCTTCAAATTAAGAATCATGAGGGAGTATTCGGCACGTGGATGGAGCCTCGTTGGCGGCTACGGGGACTCTTCGACCGACTTTCGAGCGTATGCCGATGCCGGCATTCCGAAGAGTCGAGTCTTTGCTCTACTCCGGCGGGGCCAGACCGCATGCGAACCCGGTGTCTGGCAAGAGTGCTTGCCTGGTTGGTCGAGTCATCTTGGGTTCGTCTCCGGACGGAACGATTGACGACAGCTTCGCCGGTCGATTTGAGCGTTAGGCCGCAACACCGCGGCAGTGGTTCATCCAAGGAGAAATAACATGCCACAGTATCTAATAGAACGTGAAATCGCTGGCGCGGGCAAGATGTCTGGCGATCAGCTTAGGGATGCGTCCAAGCATTCCAATGACGTGGTTGCTGAATTAGGTCCCGAAATTGAGTGGGTGCAGAGCTATGTCGCCGGCGACAAGATTTACTGTGTTTACAACGCTTCCAGTGAGGACCTTATTCGCTCCCATGCGGAAAAATCCGGCTTTCCCGCAAACAAGATCACTCCGGTCAGCGCGGTCATTGATCCATCTACGGCACGCACATAGGTCGGGCCCGGCAATTGATCCAAGCCGACGCCGCTTCGCGGCGCGGGTTGATAGAGTCGTGTTTGCCACGGAACTCTTCGCGGGCTGCTTCACGAGCGCTGGCTACGCGTAGGAGACGAAACGGCCGGAATTTACGTACTTGCTGCCAACAGCACGGACGCGGCCATTTCGAGATTGGCATCAAACGGCGAACAAAGCAAAGCAAGCACGGGCTGACGACGGCCATCACCCCAACTATCCCCCGGTCCCGACCATCAGGAATGGCGCCCCCGCCGCGACGGCGACGCCGACCACCAAAGCCCAAAGCACCCCGACCGGTCGTGAGAGGTTGCGGCCCAACGCGTACAGCAGCAGCGCCACGACGACGAACAGCAGCGCGTGCAACCAAGCGAGCAGTTCGAGGAGGAGGCGCGGTTGGATATCGATCGGCGACACCACCCGCGGATCGGGCGGCGCGCCACGCACCAGGGCCGACACCGCAAACGCTGCCGCCACCGACAGCAGCCAGAACACAACGGTGATGACGACGAAACGCCCCGCCGCGCGGCGTTTGATCGCACCATGGCCCACCCAGGCCAGCGCGGGCAGCATGAGGACTGCGGTGACGAAGAGTTCGAAAGGCGGTTTCATGACGGTGCAAAAAAAGAGCGCGTCATTTTGCACGCCAACTGTGGCAACGCCCGTCGCCCGGAATCTGTGTGGATCCGGATGCTCGCGGCATGCCAGCGGTCTGTGCGAGTAGCGTGGAGCCAATGAGCGAAATCGCCATCAACAAAGCGCAACGCACCGATGTCGTCATCGATACCCAGATCGTGCTCGACCTGTTGCTGTTCGCCGATGCGTCGACGTGGGCTTTGCGCCTCGCCCTGGATGCGGGCATGGCGCGCTGGCTGGCCACATCCGACATGCGCAGCGAGTTGGCGCGCGTGCTCGGCTACGCGTCGATGCAACAGGTCTTGCACAGGCGCACTTTGCACGCGCACGAGGTGCTGGACAGGTTCGACCAAGGGACATGTCTCGTGGCGGCGGCGGCGCCAGCAGAGGCGCGCTGTCGCGACGCGGACGATCAGTGTTTCATCGACCTCGCGGTAGCGTATCGGGCGCGGCTGCTGAGCCGGGATCGCGCCGTGCTGGCCTTGCAGAAGAAGCTTGGTCTGGTCGGCGTGGCCGTCGCACAGGCCTGGACCTGAGCAGGCGCTCGCAGGCCCGGGTTCTGAAGGCGCTCATTCCCTGTCTCGACGCCATTGCACCAGCAGCCGTGCCGCAGCGCGCACCTGTTGCGTATCGCGGCCCCAGCGCCGGCCGGCCGGCAGGTGGGCAAGCCAACCCATGCGCTGCGCCGCTTGGCGCAGGCTGCTGCGCACCGCCTCCTGCCCTTGGTCGAGCGCGGCGCGCCACGCGGCGATGGCAGCGTCGGGCGAGACCGACTCGATCCGCGCCGCCGTTGAATGCGCATAGCTGAGCCAGTCGCGCGCCTGGCAGTGGGCGAACGGCAGGCTCTCGGCGGGGTCGTCTTCGAAATCCAGAAAGCCGATGACGCCGTCGGGGCAACAGACCATGTTGCGGGCGAAGGCCTGGCTCAAGAACTGGCCGCGCGCATGCAAGTCGGTAATGGCCGTGAGCCCGCGCTGCCACAGCGGGAGCAGCGATTGCAGGTCCTTCCCGCGGGCTTCGTCGAGCGCACGTTCCAGGGTCAGACCGGCTGCCGGGTCGATCCCGTCTACATCCGGGCATGACGGCGAGTCAGACGCCTGATCGTCAGCCCGCGTCGTCGTGCACGACGATAGGTCGGACAGCAGCAACGCCGTATCCGTCTGCGCCAGCACCATGGGCACGCGCAGACCAGCGCACGCCAATTGCCCGAGACGCCGGGCCTCGATCTGGATGGCGGCTTCACCGCCGGGGCTCGCGACCGGCCGCATCAGGTCAAGGCCGACCAGGCGCGCCAACGCGGCTTGCGCTTGAAACCGCAGTCGGGCGTGGCTGCGTCCGGCCTTCTTCAGCCAGACGCGTTCGCCTTGCAAGAAATGGCTGGCGACCGGGACCGTCTGCGAGGCCGCGCGATGGCGCAGGAACGCTTCATATTGCGCGCCCGTGGTGCGCGCTCCAGTGCCGCTCGCCTCGCCCGACATCAACGCTAGGCCACCACCGCGTTGAAGCCGTGCGCGCTGGCCATCGGCCAGTAAGTCTGAAACACCTTGTGCTGCGCATCGAGCGGGCCGAGCAATGCATCGGGCTCGACCTTCATGATCAGGTTGGCGAGCAACTTGACCTCGGTATCGGATATTCGCCTGACGATGTGGTGGGCCGTGATCTCCTGCGGATGCGAGACGCCCGCCGCCTGCACCAGTTCCTTGAGCGCATGCAGCGTACTTTCGTGGAAGGCGCGTACGCGCTCGGCCTTGGTCGGCACCACCAGCGCTTTTTGGCGCAGCGCGTCTTGGGTGGTGACTCCCGTCGGGCACATGCCGGTGTGGCAGGTCTGCGCCTGAATGCAGCCCAGCGCCATCATGAAGCCGCGGCCGGCATTGCACCAGTCGGCGCCCAGCGCCATCATGCGCGCCAGATCGAAGGCGGTGATGACCTTGCCGGCACAGCCGATCTTGATGCGCTTGCGCAAGCCGACGCCGACGAGCGTGTTGTGCACCAAGGTCAGGCCTTCCTGCAACGGTGCGCCGACGTGGTCGATGAACTCGACCGGCGCGGCGCCGGTGCCGCCCTCGGCGCCGTCGACGACGATGAAGTCTGGCGTGATGCCGGTGTGCTGCATGGCCTTGACGATGCCGAACCACTCCCAAGGATGGCCGAGGCAGAACTTGAAACCGACGGGCTTGCCGCCCGACAAGGTACGCAGCCGCACGATGAACTGCATCATCTCCACCGGCGTCGAGAAGGCGCTGTGCGACGAGGGCGAGATGCAATCGATGCCGACAGGCACACCACGCGCCGCGGCGATCTCCGGCGTCACCTTGGCGCCGGGCAGCATGCCGCCGTGCCCGGGCTTGGCGCCCTGGCTCAGCTTGATCTCGATCATCTTGACCTGCGGCTCGGTGGCGTTGGCGACGAAGCGCTCTTCATTGAAGGTGCCGTCGTCGTTGCGGCAGCCAAAGTAGCCCGAACCGATCTCCCACGTCAGGTCGCCGCCATGCACGCGGTGATACTGCGAAATCGAACCTTCGCCGGTGTCGTGTGTGAAGCCGCCGAGCTTGGCGCCCTGGTTCAGCGCCAGGATGGCGTTGGCCGAGAGCGAACCGAAGCTCATGGCCGAAATGTTGAAGACGCTGGCGCAAAAGGGCTGCGTGCACTCGCCCGGGCCGGGCTTGGCCCCCTCCGGCGCGGCGCCGATCATGATGCGAAAGTCGTGCCCTTCGAGCACGGTCGGCTTCATTGAATGGTTGACCCATTCGTAGCCGGTCTGCGACACGTCCAGTTGCGTGCCGAAGGGCCGAGTGTCCTGCTCGCCCTTGCTGCGCTGATAAACCAGCGAGCGCTGCTGGCGCGAGAACGGCGCGGCTTCGTTGTCGCCCTCGATAAAGTATTGCCGCATCTCCGGGCGGATGTACTCGAGCAGGAAGCGCAGGTGGCCGATCACCGGGTAGTTGCGCAGAATTGCGTGCCGCGTCTGCAGGACATCGTGCAGGCCGGTCGCGCAGAGAACCACGAACACCAACAAGAACAGCCAGGCCAGCCAATGCGCCGGGTGGAGGGCCAGAGCGATCAGCGCCCCCACCAGGCCGACGATGCACAGCGCAAAGGCGCTGTAATTGGCCGGCGGTCGCAGAAAGGATTTCTTCAACTTCATGATCTGGGACATCCTCGCTTTTGTGTTGTTATCCGCCGTTCGAGCACATCATAGAGAACCCAATGCTGTTCGTTCAAGGGCAATCGCGCTGGATAACCACGTCTTTCGCTTTCATGACCGCTCAACCCGACCCTGATCTGTCTGCCGATGCCGGTGCCGCGAGCAATGCCGATGCCGGTGCCGCCAGCAGTGCCGAGCTTGCGAAGCCGCTCACGCCAGACCAACTCGACTGGTTGGATCACACGCTCGACCTGCTGCGTGAGCGCAATCCAGCGGTCGCTGACTGGGAGTTTTGCGAAGGCTTCATGGTGGCGCTGATCTGCACGCGCCGGCCGATCGCGCCCGATGAATACTGGCCGGTGCTGTTCGGCGATTTCGTACCGGCGCAGCACATGCAGTTCGTCTGGCTGTGGAAACAACGTTGGCGCAACATCGAGCGCGCACTCGACACGCCGATGAATCATGCCGACGATGAGCTCGAATATTGGGCCGAGGCGCTTGATGCGCGCGGCATCCTGTTAGCGCTGGCGAGGGAGAAAGGCGAGGCGGTCGATGCCGTGCAGCTCGCGCTATTGCCATCGTTCGGTCAGAACTGGGCCTTCGGTTTTTTGTCGGCGATTGAAAACTGGTCCGCCGAGTGGACAGGGCCGCGCGATGCGGAGGCGGCGTTCATGCTGTCCGAAGCGCTCGATGCGATTGCGCGTCTCAGCGAAGCCGACCGTGGCTTGCCGGAAACCTCACCGTACGAGGCCGATAGCATTGTCAGCACCAGCCATCGGCGCATCGACGAATTCGCCGCTGCGATGTGGGCCGCCTGGGATCTTCGCCGTCTCTGGAAGACCTTCGGCCCGCGCACTGCGCCTCTGCGCAAAGCTGCGCAACCCGGGCGCAACGATCCATGTCCCTGCGGCAGTGGCAAGAAATACAAGCGCTGCCACGGTGGTTGAGCAAGCCACGGCGTGTGTGCTGCCGCTGACGCTGCCGCCATGCAGGCCCCATCCTACGGCCGTCGATGCGCGCAGCCGACGCGATGGGGGGCGCAGGGCGACGATGCTCTAGTCCCCACCAACAGCGGAGTTGCAAATCATGAACGACAGAGACACGAAAGTTGCGGACGACAACGCCGATCCCCTTACCGGCGCACCTGGCTCACATCCGGTTGGGACCGGCTTGGGCGCCACCGGCGGCGGCATGGCCGGCGCGGCCATCGGGGCGATCGCCGGACCCATCGGCGCTGCGATCGGGTTAGTGGCTGGCGCCGTGGTCGGCGGGCTGGGCGGCAAGGCGGCGGCCGAAGGCGTCAATCCGACCGCCGAGGAAGCCTACTGGCGCGACAACTACGATGCCGAGCCTTACTACGCCGAAGGGCGCAGCTACGACGACTACCATTCAGCCTACGAAATGGGTTGGACCCGCCGCGCAGCAGGTGCCAGCGATTTCGACACCGTCGAGCCCGATCTGGAGCGGACCTGGGCCAGCGAACGCGGTGCATCGACCCTCGCTTGGCCCGACGCACGGCCGGCCACGCGCGCGGCGTGGGAGCGCGCCGACCGCACCTACTACATGAACGAAGTCAACGACAGCAGCGAGATGCTCGATAAGGAAGAGACAGTCGACGTTCTCAACGATCTTCTGGAAAATGCCCGCGATGGCGAATATGGCTTTCGCGCCTGCGCCGAAGAGGTCGCGTCGGCACGGCTCAAGCCGCTGTTTCTGGACCGCTCCGAGGAGTGCCGAGAAGCCGGCGCGGAACTGACCACCTGGGTGCGCAAGTACGGCGGCGAGCCGGCCGATGGCGGCACGGCATCGGGCGCCATGCATCGCGGCTGGTTGAAAGTCAAGGGGGGAGTCGGCGCCGACAGCGAACTGTCGATTTTGGAAGCCTGCGAGCGCGGCGAAGACTCGGCGATTGCCCGCTATCGCAAGGCGCTCAAACAGAACCTGCCACCCGAGGTGCGCAGCATGGTGGCCAAGCAAGCCGAAGGCGCGCAGCGCAACCATGACAAGGTTCGCGACCTGCGCAATGCGGCGCGCGCCGCTGACAAGGCGTAACCGGGCAGGGTCATTCGCGGCTCATTGAATAGCCCGCCCAGTTCAAGAAGGAACTGGGTGGCGCGATTCTCGACATCACGCCCGAGGCTTCCGGCAGAGCGTGGTAGGCTCGACGGCAAGGCCCGATGTGTCAACTGAATGCCGTCGTCGAATCGGATATGGTGATGTCGGCCGGACCGCGGCTCGTCAGCGTTGTGCGATAACCAGGTAGCCCTCGACCGGTTGTCCTTTTTCAAGGCGAAGTACGGCGGTGACAATCTTCATCGACGCAAAGCGAGTCGCCAGCATTTGCCGCAAATAGACCTCGCTGTGGCTGTAGCGGCCGTGCGGGTTGATCCGGTAGCCATCGGGGATATCAGATGCGGCCTTCTCGACGCTGAACAACAGCCAGCCGCCTGCAAGCAGGGCCTGCGCCGCGCCGTCCAAGACCGCGCGCAGGTCGCCAAAATATTCCAGAGTATCCGCTGAGACGATCACATCGTATTCGGCCTCCCTTGATGCGAGAAACGCGCCCAGTTCGGCCTCGATGAGTTCGTCGTAGCCGCCGCGAAGTTTAGCTTTTTCCAACATGGACGGCGACAGATCGACACCGATAAGGCGCTTGGCGAAAGGCTTCAGCAAGGGCCCGCAAAGCCCCGTGCCGCAGCCTGCGTCGAGGATATCGAATTGCCGATTCGGCGCGGATGAGAGCAATGCCAACTCATCGGCCAAGAGCTGCGGGACTTGATATTTCAAATTCTCCAGATTTTCATCGAAGTGATCGGCAAAGCTGTCAAACAAGTTGCGTACATATTCATCCCCGGCGCGGTCCGGCACATTTTCTCCCGATCCTGCGGCCAGCATGTGTCGGCACCACGAGTTGGAGGGATTGACATCCAGCCAACGACGCCAGACGTCAGTGGCGCGGTCGTTATTACCCAGACTATAGTGCGCGGTTCCCAGGCCAAAGTAAGCATTGTCGAAGACGCGCCTCAGCGCTAGCGCCTTTTCATAGGCGGCGATCGCGTCTTCAAACCGCCTCATTTCGCGGAAGTTTTGAGCGATCGCATAATAGGAAGCGGCCTTGTCTGAGTTATGGGCCAGAGCCTTTTGGTAAGCTTCGTCGGCGGCCTCGCGCAGGCCAAGCGATGCGAATACATGACCTAACTCGGCAAAAGCTTCGCCGTAAGCTGCCTTGCAGTCAATGGCTTTTTGCAGACTATTGCGTGCATCCTGATAGGATTTTCGACGTCGTTGTATATGCCCGAGATTCAAATAAAATTCGGCACGATTGGCATTCAGCTCGATGGCCTTGAGGCTGTACTTCAAGGCTTCGTCAAATCGCTCTTGACGTTTGTATATCTGGCCAAGATTGTTACAAATATCCGGGTTGTCGGGATCTGATTCCAGGCCTTCATGGTAGGCGCTCGATGCTTCGTCGAGGCGGCCCACTTGTTGCAGAACATTACCCAGATTGTTATACATCGGCGCATGACCAGGTTGAAGGGCAATCGCCTGTTTGATCGAGTCAATCGCCGCTTCGCTATGGCCTTGTTGATGGCAGAGAACGCCGTAGAAATTCAGTGCATCAGCATGCTGCGGCTGGTAGCTCAGTATTTTTTGATAAATAATTGCAGCATCTTGAAGGTGCTCTTTTTGGTGCAGATCAATGGCCAACGCCAGCGCCTGTTCGAGGGTGTAGACATTTTCACTCCTCGGCCCTTTGCCAGACTTTTCTACAGGTTTTTTCGCTGTGCGCCTTTTCGTCATGGCTGATCCTTGATTCGGTGCTGATTATCCACAGCTGCTGGCGTGATCGTGAAAAAAACATCCTTCTTGAATCACTTGAATTTGCTCGCGGCCGACCTCTATTTCTTTCGCGACAACGATGGCGTCGAGGCTGGCCTGCTTTACAAGAACGAGGCGGGACGGCTGCAGGGGGTCGAGCTCAAGTCCGGCGCCACCTTTGTGCCCGAATGGGCGCAGCCTGCGCGGCGAGCGGCGGGCTATTTGGCAGCACAGACGGCACCCGAGCCGCTGGTGGTCTACGGCGGCAACGACAGCTTCTGGCACAACGGCGGACGGGTGGTGCGTTGGCGGGATATTGAGGCCTCACGCGTTGGCCAATGCTGCGCCCGCGTGATGGCTCGCCCGGGAACGCCGACGATGGAAACGAGGCGCCGTCATGAATTTCGATTGCAGCGGCAAAATCTGCATGCCAAGCACAACGCCACTACCGCCGACTGACCCTCGGCAAACCGCAATGCCTTTGCCCCCTACAGTCGACCGCGAAGAGCTGCATCTTCGCCGCATCGAGATGCGCGGCTACCGCCGCACTGACGGCCTGTACGACATCGAGGCCCGCCTCACCGATACCAAGACGCATGCGCTGCCGCGCGACGAGGGCATGGTCGAGCCCGGCGAGGCGCTGCACGACATGTGGTTGCGGCTGGTGGTCGACAAAGACCTGCTGGTGCACGACGCGCTCGCCGTCACCGACGCCTCGCCGCATCGCATCTGCCCCGAGGCGACCGCGGGGCTCGCGCGCATCAAGGGCCTGCGCATCGGCTCGGGCTGGACGCGGGCCATCAAAGAGCGCTTCGCCGGTTCGCAGGGTTGCACGCATCTGACCGAGCTGCTCGGCCCGCTGGCGACCACGGCGTTCCAGACCTTGACAGCATTGCGCCTGGCGCGGCCGGACACGCTCGATGACGACGGTCGACCGAACAAGATCGACAGTTGCTACGCCTACGGCAGCGAGCGTGCGGTGGTGCTGCACAAATGGCCGGCGTTCTATGACGGGCCCAAGCCTTGATCGCCCGAGTTCGACACCACAGGCCGCGTTGAATAACGACGCTGACTTCCTGGGCCTGCGCGGACGCGTCTGCGTCGTCACCGGCGCCGGCAGTGGCATCGGCCGCGGCATCGCGCTGGCCTTTGCGCGCGCCGGTGCACGCGTGGCCATCCTCGATCTGAACGCGCAGGGCGCCGAGGGCACGCGCGCAGAGGCTGCACGCCTTGGCGCCGACGCACTCGTCATCACCTGCGACACGTCGGACGCGGAAGGCGTCGCCGCTGCCGCCGAGGCATGCGCTGCCAAGTTTGGGCCTTGCGATGTGCTCGTCAACAACGCCGGCGTCATCCGGCCAGGCGCGCTCGACACGTTGCCGCTTGACCTGTGGAACCAGGTGCTCGCGGTCAATCTGACCGGTTACTTCCTTTGCGCGCAAGTTTTTGGCGCGCAGATGCGGGCGAAGGGGAGGGGCGCTCTGGTGCATGTGGCATCGATCGCCGCGTTGGAGGCTACCGCTTACGCCGGCGCTTACAGCGTCGCCAAGGCCGGGGTGCGCATGCTCTCGCACCAATTGGCGGTCGAGTGGGGGCCGCATGGCATCCGCAGCAATGCGGTCCATCCGGGCATGGTCCTGACGCCGATGGTCCAGGCCATCTACGAACAGCCGGGCGTGACCGAGCGGCGCAGCCAGGCCGTGCCGCTCGGCCGCGTCGGTCAACCCGACGACATCGCGCAGGCCGTGTTGTTCCTGGCCAGCGAACGCGCCGCCTACATCACCGGCGACGACATCACTGTCGACGGCGGCTTCACGCAGATGCTGACGAGCCTGGTACCGCGTGCCGGCTACGAGCGACCCGCCGACTGAAAGCACATCGATGAGAGCTCCCCTGCAGGAGAGCCCCGTCTCCTTCGTCACCGGCTGCTCGACCGGATAGGGGCGCGAGTTGGCCCAAGCGGAGCTGGCTCAAGTTGAGCAGCCGCCGCGCCATCCGGTGCTTGGCGCTATCGGCGTCGAGGCAGTGCGCAACCGTTTGCAGCGTAGGCTCGCCAACATCGAACAGTGGCGCGATGTCAGCGTTGGCGCGGATCTTCCAACTGCATCACGTCTAACTGGACTGCACCATGGTCACCGCTTCCTGCAAGGCGTAATGAACGGCAGCGCTGCGAACAGTTTGGCGATCCCCTTCAAACAGGCGCCTTTCGCACCGGGTGTTGCCACTGACGGACCAGCCGAACCAGACGGTGCCCACCGGTTTTTCCTCGCTGCCCCCGGTCGGGCCGGCGACGCCGGTGACGGCAAGCGCCACGCGGGCCGCTGATTGCGCGACTGCCCCTTCGACCATCGCTTGCACAACGGCCTCACTGACGGAGCCGTTCTCCTGGATCAGTTGCGGATCGACGCCGAGTAGCGTGCGCTTGGCCTCGCTGGAGTAGCTGACAAAGCCGCGGTCGAACCATTCGCTCGAGCCAGGTGCCTCCGTACAAGCTGCGGCAATCAGGCCGCCCGTGCAACTCTCCGCGGTTGCCAGCACCCAGCAGCGTTCGACCAGCAGCTCACCCAAGCGCGCGCACAACGCCGGCACGTCGGCTGCCGTGGTCTGCTCGGATTGGGCCTGGGCCAAGGCCACGGCCAAATTGGTCGCCCCGGCCGCACCAGGCGCGGACGTCGACATCGCCAGCGCTGTCGGTGCGGCGCCGACTTGTGCAGCCTGCGTAGATTCAAATTTGTTCACCATGCCCTCCCGACGGCAAGTAACAGCAACGTGCAAAAGGCCGCCACCAGATCGTCCAACAGGATACCGAAGCCGGCGCGCCACCAGCGCGAATTGTCCCCCTGCGCTTCACGCGGCTTGAAAGCGCGATCGGCCCAGCCGATCGGTCCCGGTTTGGCCGCGTCGAAAATACGAAACAGCACAAAGGCCAGCAGCTGCAGCCAGAAGCCCGCTGGCAGGAGCAACCATAAAACCAGCCAGAAGCCGACCACTTCGTCCCAGACGATGGCGCCCGGGTCGGCCACCTGCAGATGACGCGCCGTCACGCTGCAGGCCCACCAGCCGAGCGGCAGCGAGACACCGATGAGAAGGCCCAGCGCCAGCGGGGAGAGCAGGCGCTCGGCCATGAGAAACGCGGCCCAGGCCCACAGCGTGCCAGCGGTGCCCGGCGCGATCGGTGACAGGCCGGAGCCGAAGCCCAACGCGATCCAGTGCGCCGGATGCGCGAACATGAAGCGCAGCGATGGACGCGATCCCAGTGAATCGGTGTGCGCGGTCGTCATGCGTATTTCGCCTCGCTCATGACGCGAAGTGATCGAATGATGCGTAGCGCGCAACAAGCGCCTCGCCGCCGGCCGTACGCAGGCGCATGCCATCCTCCACGTCGACACGGCCGATCCGTGAAACCCGAGTGCCGGTGTCGCGGCCGGCACGCTCGACGCTATCGCGTACGTTCGAGTCTGCCGTGAAGCAGAGTTCGTAGTCGTCGCCGCCGGCCAGCGTACAGCGGCGTTGCAGTTCGATGTCAATGTCGGTGCCCGCGGCCAGCAAGGCGCAGACCGCGTCGACGTTGAGTGTCGCCCCCATCGCACTGGCCTCGAGAATGTGGCCGAGGTCGCCGACTAGGCCGTCGCTGATATCGATCGCCGCCGTCGCGATGCCGCGCAAGGCCTGGCCGAGCGCGATCCGCGGCGTCGGTGTTTCCATGCGCGCCCGCGCGGTCTCGAACTGCGCAGAGGGGAGGGCGAGCGTGCCGCGAAACACCTCGAGCGCGAGTCGCGCATCGCCGAGACTCCCGCTGACCCAGATGTCGTCGCCGGCTCGGGCTGTGCTGCGCAGCAGCGCCGCGCCGGCCGGCACTTCGCCGAACACCGTGATCGAGATGTTCAAAGGCCCGCGCGTCGTATCGCCGCCGACCAACGTGCATCGATGTGCGTCCGCCAACGCGAACAATCCGCTTGAGAATGCACCCAGCCAACTTTCTTCCACGCTCGGCAATGACAGCGACAGGGTGAACGCCAGCGGCCTGGCGCCGCAGGCCGCCAAGTCGCTCAGATTGACGGCAAGCGCCTTGTGACCGAGCCGCGCCGGGGCCACCGTCGACAGAAAATGCCGGCCCTCGACAAGCATGTCGGTCGAGACGGCCAACTGCATGCCAGGCGCCGGCGCGAGCAGGGCGCAGTCGTCACCAATGCCAACTGCGATGCCGGGCGCCGTCGCAGTCTGCGAGCCTGTATCCGCGCCGGTGCTTGTCGGCTGTCCAGGTCGACGCGTGAAATAGCGCTCGATCAGGGCGAACTCACTGAGATGCGTCATCGGAGGCTTGCCTGCCGCGTCTTCGCAGCGTTCGACCGGCCGGTGGCCGGCAAGGTCAATGCAGCACGCGCGGCGTCAGGGCCGTCTCACTCGCTTCGAGCGCGAACATGGCGATCGGCACGTCGAAACGATCGCCTGCATCAGTCACGAAAAAGTAGCTCCCGCGCATGGTGCCGCTCGGTGCCTGCAGCCGGCACCCGCTGGTATAGCGAAACGATTCGCCGGGTGCGAGGAGCGGCTGCTGGCCGATCACGCCGAGGCCCCTGACCTCTTGCTTGCGGCCACTCTCGTCGGCGATTTGCCAATGGCGCGAGATCAGTTGCGCCGGCACGCCGCCGGTGTTGCTGATGGTGATGGTGTAGCTGAAGGTGTAGACGTGCTCGCCGGCGTTCGACTGCTCGGGCAAAAAGCGCGTTTCAACATCGACATTGATGGAGGGCTTGGCCATGGGCGGATGGTACCGGAGCGCACGGGGTCGGCAGGCCTTTGCGACAATCGTGCGCATGAGTTCCTCCGCGCCGCCGACCCACCGCCCGGTTTACCGTATCGCGCCTTCCATCCTCTCGGCCAACTTCACGCGCCTGGGTGCCGAGGTCGAAGCCGTGATTGCCGCCGGCGCCGACTGGATCCATTTCGACGTGATGGACCATCACTACGTGCCCAACCTGAGTTTCGGTCCGATGATCTGCAAGGCATTGAAGCCCCTGGCGAAGCGGGCCGACGGCACGCCGGTGGAGATCGATGTGCACCTGATGGTGAAACCAGTCGATGCCCTGGCTGCCGCCTTTGCCGAGGCCGGCGCCGATCGCCTGAGCTTTCACCCGGATGCCTCGCCGCATGCACATCGCAGCATTCAGGCGATCAAGGGCGCGGGCTGCAAGGCCGGGCTGGTCTTCAACCCGGGTCTCGGACTGGAAGCGCTGGACTGGCTCATCGACGACAT
>JBDSYU010000171.1:0-10719 GCA_039925525.1 Variovorax sp. | reverse complement strand
AGATTCGCGAGATTTTGCCGAAGGAGGGCGTGCCGGCGGCGCGACCTGGCTGCTAGGGACACAAGTAGTGGCCGTGTGCTACATGGAGCCAATGCGGACTACCGTTCGCAGAGGTCGCAGAGGTTTCGCAGGGGCGTAGAAGCAAGACCAAAATTTCTTTGAGTTTTTTTGCATCTTCTGCCAAACCTTCGCGCCTTCTGCGTCCGGTAGTTTGATCCCGCGTGCGTCGCCAACTTTCGTGAGCGAGCGTCTTGCCGCAGCCGATTTGCGAAAATTCAGTGCATGAACTTTGATTCCGCATTGAACTGGACCCGTACTGAAACGCTGTTCGGCCTGCCCATCCTGAACCTCGCGCTGGCCCTGGCCGCGCTGCTGATTTCGTATCTTGTCATCACGCTGCTGCTGCGCTTCGTGCTGTCGCGCATGCGCTTGCTGGCATCGCGCACGGCGACGCATTTCGGCGACGTGATCGTCGAGGTGCTGGACGGCACCAGCCAGGTGTTGATTGCGTTGGTGGCACTGTTGATCGGCATCGGCATGCTCGACCTGCCCGAGCGCTGGCATCTGCGGGTGAATCAGCTGTGGTTCGTGGTCATCGTGCTGCAGGTGGGTATGTGGGGCACGCGCGCCATCGCCATTTCGGTGGCGCGTTATGTCCGTCGCCATTCGACCGCCACCATGACGCAAGTCAGTGCGTCGGCCACGCTGATGTCGTGGGGCCTGCGCACGCTGCTGTGGACGGTGGTTTTGCTGGCCATGCTGTCGAACATGGGCGTGAACATCACCGCCTTCGTCACCAGCCTGGGCGTGGGCGGCATCGCCATCGCTCTGGCGGTGCAGAACATCCTCGGCGATCTGTTCGCCTCGCTGTCGATTGCGGTGGACAAGCCGTTCGAGGTGGGCGATGTCATCACCGTCGGCAGCGTGACAGGCACGGTGCAGTTGATCGGCCTGAAGAGCACACGCATTCGCAGCCTGCAGGGCGAGCAGGTGGTGATGGGCAACACCGAACTGCTCAAGCAGACCATCAACAACTACAGGACGCTGGCTGAACGGCGCATCGTCTTCAAGTTCGGCGTGACCTATGACGCGACCCCGGACCAACTGGAGGAAATCCCGAACGTCCTGAAGCGCCTGGTCACCGCCGACGACAAGCTGCGCTTCGACCGCGCCCACTTCAAGGGCTTCGGCGACAGCTCGCTCGACTTCGAGGTGGTCTACTTCGTGCTCGATCCCGGCTATGGCGTCTACATGGACCGGCAGCAGGCGCTCAACCTGGCGCTGATGCGCGAGCTGTCGGCGATGGGCGTGGAGTTCGCATTCCCGACGCGCACCGTGCACATTGCCTCTGGTGCGCCCGATGCGCCGCCAATGCGCCAGAGCGAGGCCGCACCGGCCGGCTGATCGGTTGCTGAAACCCGGAGCCGGCAACGACTGGGCAGGCTTTCAGGTTTCACGTCGCCGCGTTGTCGCCCGGGGGTTTGAAAGATTGCACGACATACAACGGTCTTTTCTTCACCTCGTTGTAGATGCGCCCGACGTACTCGCCGATGATGCCGATGAAAAAAAGCTGCACGCCGCCAAGAAACAGCACGGTGACGATGAGCGATGGATACCCAGCGACGTCGTGGCTCCAGATCAAGGTCCGGGCGATGATCCAGGCGCCGGAGACGAAGGCCATGAACGCGATGAAAATGCCCAAGTAAGTGGCGAGCTTCAACGGCAGCATCGAGAACGAGGTGATGCCTTCCAGCGCAAAGTTCCACAGCTTCCAGTAGCTGAACTTGCTGGCTCCGGCGGCCCGCCTTTCGCGCCGGTATGGAACGGCCTTCGACGGGTAGCCCACCCAGGCAAAGAGGCCCTTCATGAACCGATGGTGCTCTCGCAGTTGCAGCAGTGCATCGACAGCGCGCCGACTGAGCAGTCGATAGTCGCCGGTGTTGGCCGGAACCTCCACCTTCGACAAGCGGCCGATGGTGCGATAGAAAAAATCGGCGGTGCGCTTCTTCAGCCAGCTCTCGCCGTCGCGATGCGTTCGCCTGGCGTAGACCACATCAAAGCCGCTTTGCCACTCGCGCAGAAAGTCGGCGATCAACTCCGGCGGATCCTGCAGATCCGCATCGATCACCACCACGGCGTCACCGCGCGCATGATCGAGCCCGGCCGTCATGGCAATCTCCTTGCCGAAATTGCGCGAGAGCTGGACGATGCCGACGCGTGAATCAGACTCGCGCAGCTCGTGCAACAACGAATGGGTCTTGTCGCGACTGCCGTCATCGACGAACAACACTTCCCATCGGAAATGGTCCAGCGTCGACAACACATGCGCCAGGCGACCATGAAACTCGCGGATGACGCCTTCCTCGTCGCAGGCCGGCACGACGACGCTGACGAGCTGCCTCATCTACGGCGCCCCGCTCATGGCAGCTTCGACATCCACCCGACGATGCGCTTGGGCCATGGGCCGAACAGCCTGGGCTTGTAGAACTCGCCCGCCGCCCCCTTGTTCGCCTCGCCCAAGGTGGGGTAGGGTGCGAACAGCCGAGCCACCTGCTTGAGCTTCAGTCCGGCCTGAATCGCCAGCACCCACACATGGATCAGTTCTCCGGCATGGGCGCCGAGGATCGAGACACCCAGCACCTCGCCGTTGCCGCGCGCCACCACCTTCACCTGGCCCAGGGTTTCGCCTTCGGTCTGGGCACGATCGTTGGCCGAGAACATCGATCGCACGACTTTCACGTCATCGCCATGCTTCTTGCGTGCTTCGGCTTCCGTGGCACCGACATGGGCCAGTTCAGGGTCGGTAAAAGTCACCCATGGCAGCGCCGCATAGTCGGTCTTGGCCCAATTGATGGTGAGCGCGTTCTGCGCCGCGATGCCGGCGTGGTAGCCGGACACATGGGTGAAGCGCGGCGCCTTCGACACCACGTCGCCGATCGCGTAGACGCCATGCACATTGGTTTGCAGGTGCGCGTCGACAACGATGCCGCCCTTGTCATGTTCGATGCCGGCACGCTGCAGATCCAGCGCGTCCAGGCGCGGTCGGCGACCGGCGGCGACCAGCAGGTGCGTGCCTTCGAGCGTCGATTTCTGGCCATCAGCGCCGAGCGTCAGTTCGATGCCCGCCTGCGTCTTGCGCACCGCGTCGACCTTGACCTTCTGCCTCACTTCGATGCCCTCGGCAGCGAAATGCTCGAGCAGCGCATCGACCAGCTCGCGCTCGTCGTGCGCCATCACCGCAGCCGTCTCCACCACCGTGACGCGCGAGCCGAGCCGGCGATGCGCCTGGGCCATCTCCATGCCGATCGCGCCGCCGCCGATGATGAGCAAGTGCTCGGGCAGTGTGCGGTTGTCGAAGATGTTCTCGTTGGTGAAATGGTCAACCTGCGCCAAGCCGTCGATGGGCGGCGTGGCCGGCGCCGAGCCGGTGGCGATGATGATGCGCCGCGCCTCGATGCGCTGGTTTCCCACCATCAGCACGCGAGGCTCGACGAAGCGCGCCTCGCCACGAATCACCTGCGCGCCCAGCCCTTCGAAGCGCTCGACCGAATCGTGCGGCGCGATGGCGGCGATCACGCTTTGCACATGGCGCTGCACAGCGGCGAAGTCGATCTGCGGCTCGGCCAACGGCGCGATGCCAAAGCGCTCGATGCTGCGCATTGCATGGGCGGCCTTGGACGCAGCGAGCAAAGCCTTGGACGGCACACAACCGATGTTCAGGCACTCGCCACCCATTTCGGCGCGCTCGATGAGCACCACCTTGACGCCGAGTTGCGCGGCGATCGAAGTGGCCGACAGGCCCGCCGAGCCGGCGCCGATGACGCACAGATCGACCTTCAGCGTCTCGTCGGCGTTCTCAACGCTTTCATGCCTTGCAGCGGCGCCTTCTTTGCCATGGGCGGTATCGGCCATTTGATTCGCGCGATCATTTGCAGCGCCGCCCTTGTCGCCATCACCGCCCTTCCCGTCAGCGCCACCTTGGCCGTCGCCGTCGCCGCCGACCCCCTTGTCCTTGAGTTTTTCCTTGGCCTTCTTCGTCACCAACACCGCCACCACGATGGTGGCAATGAGGCCGACCGCAAAGAAAGTCCATTTCAGCGGTCCGCCGCCCGCGCCTGCCGCCGCCTTGCCGGCCGCGCCGAGGTACACATAGAGCAAGGTGCCGGGCATGATCCCGAAAAAGGTCGCCGGTACGTAGTGCGCCAACGTCAGGTCGGTGATGCCGTAAAAATAGTTCTGCAGGTTGAACGGCAGCACCGGGCTCAGTCGCAGCAGCGCGACGATCTTCCAGCCGCCTTCGCTCACGGCCGCGTTCACCGCCTTGAACTTGGGACGTTTGGCCACGGCCTTGTCGACCCACCCGTGCACCAGATAACGGGCCACCAGAAACGCCAACGTCGCGCCGATGGTGGCCGACACGACCACCAGTGGAAAGCCGATCGCCAGCCCGAATGCCAGGCCGGCAACCACCGTCAGAACGGAGACCGGGACCAGCAACACGGTCCCGACGACGTAGACCAGCGCGAACATCACGTAGCCCCACGCGCCGAGGCCCTCGATCCAGCCCTGGAACGCCTCGACCCACTCCTTGATCGGCAGCAGCACATAGGCCAACACCAGCGCCACCAGCACGGCAGCGCCGATCACCCACTTGAGTGTCGACCCGCTTTCCTCGCTCTTCTTTTCGGGCATGAGAGACGCTCCTCGTGGCGCAGAAGCATACGCGACGGCGATAGCAACGGCCACGACCGTAGTACGGACCACCGGACGCAGAAGTCGCAGAGGTTTTCCAGAAGGCGCAAGAAAAATCTCTGCGTCCATTGCACCTAACTGGCTTCCTCGGTCGCTGTCGGCATGGGCTTGCCATCCCGTCAAGCGCAGCGATGCCCGTTAGTGAAACACCGCAGGGCCGGCTTCGCCGGACTGCTGGTGTTGCCCCCTGGTAAGGGGGTTGGCGGAGGCGACACGCAGTGCGCCGCAGACTGGGGGTCGAGCTTTATTTCCCGACGACGCGAACCATCTCCAGCACTTTATTCGAGTATCCCCACTCGTTGTCGTACCAGCTCACGACCTTGATGAAGGTGCTGTCGAGGGCGATGCCGGCTTCGGCGTCGAACACCGACGTGCGCGGCTCACCGCGAAAGTCGGATGACACTACCTTGTCTTCGGTGTAGCCGAGCACGCCCTTGAGCGCGCCTTCGGACTGGGCCTTCATCTCGGCGCAGATTTCCTTGTAGCTTGCTTCGCGCTCGAGCTCGACCACCAGGTCGACCACCGACACATCGGAGGTCGGCACGCGAAAGCTCATGCCGGTAAGCTTCTTGTTCAATTCGGGAATCACCACGCCGACAGCCTTGGCGGCGCCGGTCGAAGACGGGATGATGTTCTCCAGGATGCCACGGCCGCCCCGCCAATCCTTGTTGCTCGGCCCGTCGACGGTTTTTTGCGTGGCGGTGGTGGCGTGCACCGTGGTCATGAGCCCGCGTTTGATGCCCCACTTGTCGTGCAGCACCTTCGCCACGGGTGCCAGGCAGTTGGTGGTGCAGCTGGCATTGCTGATGATCGCCTCGCCCTTGTAGCTCTTGTCATTGACGCCAAAAACGAACATCGGCGTGTCGTCCTTGCTTGGCGCCGACATCACGACCTTTTTGGCGCCGGCATCGATATGCTTCTGCCCGGTTTCCTTGGTGAGGAACAGCCCGGTCGATTCGACCACCACCTCGGCTCCGACCTCGCCCCACTTGAGATTGGCCGGATCGCGCTCCTGCGAGAGGCGAATCTTCTTGCCGTTGACAACCAGCATGTCCCCCTCGACCGCCACCTCGCCCTTGAAGCGGCCGTGCACCGAGTCGTACTGGAGCATGTAGGCGAGATAGTCGGGCTCGAGCAGGTCGTTGATGGCGACGACCTCGATATCCCGAAAGTTCTGGATGGCCGCGCGAAACACCATGCGTCCGATGCGTCCGAAACCATTGATGCCGATCTTGATTGCCATGGTGGCTCTTTCCTTGCGCTGCTGAGAAGTCGATGATTGTATTTAGGCGAAGCTCGGCCCGCTCCAATCGTTGCGGGACAAGCACGGGGCAAAGGCATACTGCGCCGGCGCGACGCTTTCTCGGCTTCGGCTCGACCGAACGCGGACTTCGCTCGACAACGGCTCACGACACGGCAAATGACTTCTTCCTCCGCCCTGCGCGACGCGCCGCGTCGTGGCCCCGCGAGCGACCGGCAGGGCGATGCGTTGCACCGCGAGACGCTGACACCGACCCGGTGGGCGCTGGCGCTCGCCGTCGCGTTGCTGATCGCTCTGCTCGAGCGCAACACCATCTACAACAACGCCTACGCCTATGGCGCCACCGTCCACGATTCGACGTTCTTCGAAGGGATGATATGGCACGCCGGGTGGGCGCTGCGGCTGCCGCAGGTGATGGGCGGCGGCTCGTATTTCCAGACCCATGTCTCGCCGCTGATGCTGGTGCCCAATGCGCTCAGCTATCTCTACCCCGGGGATCGCCTGTCCTTCTATGCGCTGGTCTATGGCGCCGGCTACGGCCTGATGTCGCTGGTCGTCTTCTGGCTGCTCGCGAAAGGCGGTCGCGGCTTTGCGTCCGCCATCCTGGCCGCCCTGGGCGGTCTGGCTTTTTTTTGCAGCCAAAGCGTATTCATGGGCGCCTGGGAACCGCACATGGAGGTGGTGGCGCCGGCGTTTGCCATGCTCAGCATCCGTGCTTGGCAGCAACGAAGCTACGGCGTCGCACTGAGCTGGCATGTAACGGTGTCGATGCTGCGCGAAGACTTCGCGCTGCTGTTTTGCGCGCCCATCGTCTTGCTGGCCGGCGCCCAGTATCTGCGCGAGCGCGTTCCTGCGCCAGATCTGGCGCGCGAGCGACTGCTGTGGGCGGCGAAGTTCCTCGGCCTGTCACTGGCGTACACAGGCCTGGCGATCCTGTTGCAGAAAATCTTCTATCCAGGCGTTTCGGTGTTAGACAACGTCTACTTCAGCGCCGATGCGCCCTTCGGCCACCTGAGCGCTGCGCTGCTGCAGGAGCGAGCGACGGAGATCGCCCAGCATCGCATCGGCATGTGGTTGCCGCTGGCGCTGCTCGTCGCTGGCACGCTGTGGTTGCGTGACCTGCGGCTCCTGGCCGGTGCCTTGTGCTTCATCCCCTTCCTGGCCATCGGCTTCATTTCGAAGGAAGGGACGTCTGGATCGCTGACCAGCTACAAGGCCTTTCCGCTGGGGCTGGCGCTGCTCTGGCCGGCGCTGATGGCGCCCAGGGCCGGGCCGGATCGATTCCGCTACCTCCTGCTGCAGGCCCTGGCCATGGGCGCCAGCCTGATCTTTTTCATTGAGCCCGGAACCGTGCGCGTAGCCAACGAACGCTGGGTCCCACGCCCTTTATCGCGAAACGCCGACGTCTACCGGGCTTTTTTACCGCAGCTCAAGGCCCTGCAGCGCCAAGGGAGCGTGCGCGCCAGCCATGGGGTGCGGGCCTTGTACCCTTACGACTTCGCGCCGTGGTATCTGTCCGACATCGAGAACCTCAAACCCGAGCAGCTGCCCGGTGTGCAGACATTGTTGTGGTTCCAGGGCGACCGCAATCAGATGGAAATCGACGCGCTGCTCAAGCGCGGGCGCTACCGCGTGACCGCAGTGCCCAACACACGCATCCGGATTGCGCAGCGCCTACCCGCGCCTTGAATCGTCAGCACATGCCGCCGGGGACGGCCCACCGAAAAATGCTTTCAGCAGGCGTGAAAAAATCGTAGCGCGGCAGATGTGTTCATGGCTTCTTAGCGCTCGAGCACGCGCTCGACCACCGCCACGACGTTTTCGGGAGTGAAGCCGAAGTACTTGATGACCACACTGCCGGGCGCCGACTCGCCGAAGGTGTCGATACCGACCACCGCCGCGCAGCCGTACTTCCACCAATAGTCGGTCACGCCCATCTCGATGGCGATGCGCGGCACACCATCGGGCAGCACGCTGCGCTTGTAAGCCACACTTTGCCGATCGAAGACCGAGGTCGAAGGCATGGACACGACGCGCACAGCGATGTTGCTCTGCGCCAGCAGATCGCGCGCCTTCATCGCCAGCGGCACCTCGGAGCCGGTGGCGATCAGCACCGCCTGCGCCTTCTTTCGCGCGAACCCGGCATCGCCTGGTTCGGCCAGCACATAGGCGCCCTTGCTGATATCGGCGAGATCGCGCTTCGGCGCATAGCTGATGCTTTGGCGCGACAGCAACAAAGCGCTCGGGCGATCGGCGGTCTGCAGTGCCACCGCCCAGGCCACCGCCGTTTCGGCCGTGTCGCCGGGTCGCCAGACGTCGAGATTGGGAATGAGCCGCAGCGACGCGGCGTGTTCGATCGACTGGTGCGTCGGCCCGTCTTCACCCAGACCGATCGAATCGTGCGTGAGCACGTGGATGACCCGTCGCTTCATCAGCGCGGCCATGCGGATGGCGTTGCGGCTGTAGTCGCTGAAGGTCAGGAAGGTGCCGCCGTAGGGGATGAAACCGCCATGCGAGGCGATGCCGTTCATCACGGCGGCCATGCCGAACTCGCGCACCCCGTAGTTGATGTGGCGACCGCCGATGCTGGCCGGTGCGTCGGCGTCGGCGAGGCGGCGCGGCGCCCCGCCCGCGCTGGCGCCAGGCTTCTCGTCCTCGGCCCCCGGCTGCTCCGGCGTCGTCTGCACGACATCGCCATGCGCGTCGAAACGCAGGGCCGGCGTGCTCGTGGTGTTGGTGAAGTTCGAGCCCGTCAGGTCGGCGCTGCCGCCGAGCATCTCGGGCAATGCCGCCGTGAAGGCCTCCAGCGCCTGCTGGCTGGCCTTGCGGCTGGCCAGGTTCTCGGCCTTGGTGTGCGCCGCGACGACCGTGTCCAGGGCGATCTGATGAAAGTTGTTCGGCAGCGCTCCGGCCATGCGGCGCTTGAGTTCGCTCGCCAGCCGTGGATGCTCGAGTGCATAGGCGTCGAAGCGGTCGTTCCAGTCGGCCTGCTCCTTGGCGCCGCTAGCCCTGGCATCCCATGCTTCGTAGACGTCCACAGGGATCTCGAAGGCCGGCCAGCGCCAGCCGATGGCTTTGCGCGTGGCGGCCACTTCGTCGACGCCGAGCGCTTCGCCATGTGCCTTGGCGGTGTCGGCGCGGTGCGGGCTGCCCTTGCCGATGATGGTCTTGCAGACGATCAGCGACGGCTTCTCCGTTTCGCGTTTGGCCTGGTCGATGGCCTGCGACACGGCCTTCGCATCGTTGCCGTCGATCGGCCCGATGGCCTGCCATCGATGCGCGCGAAATCGCTCTGCCGTGTCGTCGACGAACCACGGCGAGACATGGCCGTCGATTGAAATGTCGTTGTCGTCGTACAGCGCGATCAGCTTGCCCAGTTTCCAGGCGCCGGCGAGACCAGCGGCTTCGTGGCTGATGCCTTCCATCATGCAGCCATCGCCCATGAAGACGTAGGTGTGATGGTCGACGATGTCGTGGCCCGGGCGATTGAACTCACTGGCCAGCAGCTTCTCGGTCAAGGCAAAGCCGACGGCATTGGCAAAGCCCTGGCCGAGCGGGCCGGTGGTGCTCTCGATGCCGGGTGTCAGGTCGACTTCCGGGTGACCCGGTGTCTTGCTGTGCAGTTGGCGAAAGTGCTTGAGCTCGTCCATCGGCAGGTCGTAGCCGGTCAGATGCAGCACCGCGTATTGCATCATCGACGCATGCCCGTTCGAAAGGACGAATCGATCGCGATCGATCCAGTGCGGGTCGAGCGGGTTGTGACGCAGGTGATCACGCCACAGAGCCACCGCCATGTCGGCCATGCCCATCGGTGCGCCGGGGTGGCCGGAATCGGCTTTCTGCACGGCATCCATGGCCAGCGCGCGAATCGCGTTGGCCATCAGAATGGAATCTGCCATGGGATCTTTCGAGAGAATTTTGGAGGAAACGCACACCGGATCGGTGTGTGGAAATCCATTCTAGAGGCCAGATCCAAGGCTTTCACATCGGCGCTGGGCAGTGGGACCAGGCTGCGTCCGTGCTTGGCTGGCGGCGATGGCGGCGCCGATATCGTCGCCTGGGCAATCGCGTGAAAAGCGGGCAAAAAGCGGCGTTGATCCACAGCGCCGCGTGCCGAAGCCCCTGCTAGAGTCGACCGCATGCAAGGCCTGCACCTCGTCGCCGATCTTCACGATTGCCGTTGCGACGCACTGTGGCTGTGTGATGCGAAGGCGCTCTCTTGCGCCACAGTGCGCGCGGTGGAAGCAGCCGGCTTGCAGGCCGTCGCACGGATCACCCATTCGTTTCCAGCCACCACGGCCGGCCCTGGCGGCGTCACCGCCACCGTGCTCTTGGCGGAATCGCACCTGTGCCTGCATACCTGGCCCGAACAACGCGGCGTCACACTCGACGTGTATGTCTGTAATTTTGGTGCCGACCATTCCGCCAAGGCCCACGCGCTGATGCGGGCCTTGATCGGCATCTTCGCGCCGGAGCATGTCGAGCGGCAGGCGCTGCGGCGCGGCGCAGCGCCACTGCCGATGGCCAAGGCGGCGTGACGTGTAAGCACCTGACGCACCGAGAGCCATGGCTCGGGCAATGCGTCGACTGACGATGACACGGCGGCCGCAGGGCTTGCCATTGGCATTGGCAGGATGACCCAAGCCAGCGCCATGATCCTGGCCGCTGGCCGCGGCGAGCGCATGCGTCCGTTGACCGACCACACC
>JBDSYU010000170.1:0-10598 GCA_039925525.1 Variovorax sp. | reverse complement strand
CAGCGCGCTTCGAAAAACGCCCCAGTTGAAGAAGGTTTCGACCAGACTCATGCCGACCTCAGGGCAGCAATGCCGACGCCGGTACCGGCGCTGACCTCAACGGCGTTCAGGGCTTCGGCACATCCATGACCTGCACCGTGGACGAAGTGTCGGGTGGCATCGAGCCAAACCACTTGCTGTGCAGACCGGCAATGACCTTCTCTTTTTTCAACGTGGTCAGAATTTCGTTGATCTTCCCGGCATCTGCAAAATTCTTTGCGAACATGAACGAATATCGCTCGCCCGTCGGGATTCGCGCCGCGACTCGGTACTGCGGTTTGTCCTTGATGTAGTACTCCACTGCCGGAATGTCGCTGATGTAGCCTTCGATTCGTCCCGCGGCGAGGTCGAGCATGGCAGGTGCCAATCCCTCGTAGCGCTTGATGTCGGCGATCTTGTACTTGTCGGTGTTCTTGGTTGCGAAGATGTCGCCGGTCGATGCGGTATCCACGCCCACCGTCTTGCCGGCGAGGTCTTCGAGCTTGTCGATCTTGGCGGATTTTTGCACCGACAGCGATTGATCGCTGTCGTAATAGGGCTGTGCGAAAGCAAGCGATTCGAGCCGTTTCGCAGTGATCGTGATAGAGGAGACGGCTATCTGGATGCGACCCGATTGGACAGCCGGGAACAGCCCGTTGAACGGAATGTTCTCGATCTCCACCGTCTTGCCAGCTCGCTTGGCAACTTCGTTCACCAGATCGATTTCGAAGCCGACAAATTTGCCGTCTTTGTCCTGAAACTCCCACGGCACGTTACCGATGTTCGCCCCGACGACCCAGTCGGCGGCAAGCGAGGGGATGGCAGCGGCCAACAGGCCAGCGGCAAGAACAGCTCGGACAGTGATTTTCTTGAATGTCATGGGTGACTCGGTCGGATGAGGATGGAGGAAGGGGCCGGCAAAGATATCTCTGCCGACCAGAATAAACAAGCATAAACCCTGCCACGCACCGGGCCGAGGCAGCGCCATCGCATCGCTCGCGCGCCATGCGCTGTCTGCGAATCCGGGTTTTTCTTCGGCGCTAGCTTGGCCGCGCCCTCACAGTGCCTGAGAAATCACCGTCTTCTCGATCAGCCGATCGTCGCCCAGGACGATCATCGAGAACAGGAGTTCTTCGAGGTTCTCGGCCAAGGCCGTCTTGCGCGCCAGCAAAGGCGTGGCTGCCGGGTTGAGCACAATGAAGTCGGCCTCGGAACCCGGTTGCAGGCTGCCGATGGTGCCGGCGAGGCCCAGCGCCTGTGCGGCACCGCCGGTGTGGCGCCACCACAGTTGCGACGGGCGGATGCTGATGCCAGGCTTGGTCTGGCCTTCGCGGCCGACATAGTAGGCGGCCATCATTGTGTGGAACGGCGAGAAGCTGGTGCCGCCACCAACGTCGCTGGCCAAGCCGTAGTGATAGCCGATGCGGTCGGCCGCTTCGAAGTCGAAAGAGCCGCTGCCCAGGAACAGGTTGCTGGTCGGGCTCACCGCCGTCGCAGCCTGCGTCTCCCGCATCATTCGGCGATCGTCGTCATCGAAGTGCACGCAATGCGCGTAGACGGCGCGCTCGCGCATCAAGCCGAAGCGTCGATAGATATCGAGGTACGAGCGCGCTTCAGGGAACAGTTCGCGTGCCCACTTCACCTCGTCTTTGTTCTCGGCCACATGCGAGTGGATCCAGGTATCGGGATAGCGCGCGGCCAGTTCGCCCGCGCCTCGCAACTGCGCCTCGGTACTGGTCGGCGCGAAGCGCGGCGTGATGGCATAGCCGAGGCGATCCACATCGTGCCAGCGCCGGATCAGCGCCTCGGTGTCGACCAGGCTCTGCTCGGTCTGGTCACGAACGCCATCGGGCGAGTGGCGATCCTGGAGGACCTTGCCGCTGATCATGCGCAAAGCGCGGCTTTGCGCCGCCCGGAAGAACGCATCGACCGAGCTCGGATGCGACGTAGCGAACACCAGCGCGCTGGTCACGCCATTGCGCATGAGCTCGTCGAAAAAGAAATCAGCCACGCCCGCGGCGTGTTCCCCGTCTTCAAACCTTGACTCGGCCGGAAAGGTGTAGTTCTCCAGCCAGGGCAACAAGCCATCCGCCGGCGAACCGATGACATCTGTCTGCGGAAAGTGGATGTGCATGTCGATGAAGCCCGGCGCCAGCATGCGCTGGGGCCAGTGCGTCACCGGCACGTTGGGGTGACGCGGCGAAACGACGGCATGATCACCGGCATCGAGCACACGCTGCACACCCTTTGCGTCCGGACCGACGACCAGCAGGCCATCGCTTTCGTACGACGGTTGGCCGGCAGCGGCAAAGCGCAACAGGGCGGCGCGATAGGCTCGTTTGGTCATTCGCGGCAGTATGCCGCTTCAAATTTGCCGGCGCGCACTCGCGATGACGCAGCGCAATGGGTCAGCGTTTCAGCTGCCCCTGCACGCCCTCGACCAGCCAATCCATGTTCAGGATTTCGGCATCGGATAAGGCGCTGCCTCTGGCGATGACGACGCGGCCGGTGTTGTCTCGCACATCCGCGTTCGCGCCCGCGCGAAAAGGTAGAAGGCGACCCGCCGCCATGTCGGCTTCACGCGCCAGCGCTTCGTCGCGCACAGCCGCGGGCACCTTCGAACCGAAGTCACCAATGCGCACCATGCCATCGGCGACGCCACCCCAGTAGTCCTCGGATTTCCACGTGCCATCGAGCACCGCACGAGCGCGCCGCGTGTAGTAGTCGCCCCAATGGTGCGTGACGGCGACGATCTGCGCCTGTGGTGCGACGCCGCGCATGTCCGAGTGGTAGGCCACAGCCATCTTGCCGCGCGCCTCGGCTGCCGCCATGACCGCCGTTGACGCGGTGTGGAATGCCAGCACATCGGCGCCTTCGTTCATCAACGCAACGGCAGCGTCGCGCTCCTTCGGAGGATCGAACCAGGTGTCGAGCCATACCACCCGCACTCGCGCATCCGTATTGACCGATCGCATTCCGAGCATGAAAGCATTGATGCCTTGCAGCACCTCCGGGATCGGCAGGCCGGCGACATAGCCGGCCATGTTCGTCTTCGTCATCCGTCCGGCGACGACGCCCGCCAGATAACGCCCTTCGTAGTAGCGGGCATTGGCCGTGGCGACGTTGGGCGCGCGCTTGTAGCCGGTGATGGATTCGAACTTCACCTGCGGAAACTCTTTGGCGACCTTCAGTGTCGGCTCCATATAGCCAAAGCTCGGCGTGAAGATCAGAGCATGACCACTCAAAGCCAGATCACGGATCACGCGCTCGGCATCGGGCCCTTCGGGCACGTTCTCGACGAAAGAGGTGACGGCCCGATCGCCAAGCGCCTTCTGCATCGCCAGCCGCCCTTCCTCGTGCTGGTGCACCCAGCCGGCATCGGTGCGCGGCGTGACATAGACGAATGCGACCTTGAGCGCTGCGGTGTTGCCCGCTGGGGCCGACGCAGGTTGTGCTGATGCGGCAACCCAAAGACAAGCTGCCGCGATGGCGGCCGCGAGGTTTTTATACATGGTGTTCCTCGACATGGCCCCGGTGATGCGATGCGGCACTGCAGCCGGGACGCCTGCCGTGCGCGGAGAATTTTACTGACGAGGGGCGGCTACGGTTCGAGGCTCAGCTCGCGCACATAGGCCACGCTGTGCCCCTGCGTGTTGTCGGCGTCTGCGCCGACGGCGATACCGACGATGGCAGGCACGGTTTTGCTCTCGTCGCCAAACAACAGCAAAAAGTCGGCCACTACGTCACGGCGCTGAGCGACAAATTGCCCGAGCTTCGCACTGCCGCTTTGCAACACCATGTAGCGCAGACGCCGCGTGAATGGGCTGTCCAGCGTGGTGCCGACCGGCAGGTGTGCATCCCAGACATAGCAGACGGTGGCGCCTGGCAAAAAATCGCTGGTCTGCGACCGTGCGTATCGCAATACCAGGCGATCGCTGACCGGCAGCGCGTCGAGCGGCAGGTCGAACAGTACGCAGACCTTGATGGCCGTGTCGTCACCCGCCTTGCTGCGCAGATCGCCAGCCTCCAGAAGTTGCTCGACGCGCCAACGCCACCCCAGATACGCCGACGCGGCAAGCCAATTCATCGGCTCCACCAGGTTGCCATAGCTCTTGTCGGCCTCGATTCTGAGAGCCGGCCGGCCGTCGAGTTCGACCACCGAAAAGGTGGTGAAGGGCTTGCTCTGCTTCGGCAAGCCGACGACGCGCCACGGCGGCGACGGCGCCGCGCCCACCGCGCCGAAGGCGTGCAGCTGAGGCACTTGCGCGAAGCTGCGCAGAGCCAACAGCAACGACAGAAGCAGGACCAGGAGCGGGCGACGCATGGTGCAGGGGTGCCGGAGTATGCGCCGGCCGCCGCGCGGGCGCAGGTCGCATTCGACATGACCCGCCAATAGGCAACCGGCGTCGACGACGCATCCGCGTCAACGCATCGGCGTTCAGACCCCGAAGTTGCTTTCCTGCATTGCCAGCAGGCCCTTGTCGACGGCCACGAGAGCCGCTGCTGTGGCTTGCAGGGCCTGCGCGTTCCCATGGCGACAGACCCTGCCGACGCGCGCACGATTCATTAACATGGCCGCATGATTGCCCTCACCGACCACGACCGCG
The DNA here is from genome assembly GCA_039925525.1 of Variovorax sp. GTDB lineage: Bacteria > Pseudomonadota > Gammaproteobacteria > Burkholderiales > Burkholderiaceae_C > Variovorax. Next base: position 5,973 of record JBDSYU010000170.1, on the reverse strand, counting down.
CGCTGCTCGGCGGACAGCACGGCCCTGCGGCTGCGCTGGCGATGCGTGTGCTGGTGCGTTCAGCTGAACTGATGGGTGCCGAACGCCTGCTGGACATCGAGAGCGCGCATATCGATGGTTGCCTGTACCACGGCCAGGCGTCGCTGGACTTTGTCGAACGGTTGATCGAAGGTGGTGGCAAGGTGGTGGTGCCGACGACGCTCAACGTCGGCTCGCTGGATCTGATCCACCCGGAGTTGTTCCGCGGCGGCGACGCTGTGCAGTCGCAGGCCCATCGCCTGATGCAGGCGCATGTCGAACTCGGCTGCGAGTCGACCTTCACCTGCGCACCGTACCAGGGCCGCAGCCGGCCTCGGTTCGGGCAACAGATCGCCTGGGCCGAATCCAACGCCATCGTGTTTGCCAACTCGGTGCTGGGCGCACGTACCAACCGGTATGGCGACTTCATCGACCTGTGCGCCGCTCTGACCGGGCGCGCGCCCTGTTGCGGCCTGCATCTGGCGGAGAACCGCGTCGGCCAGGTATTGTTCACGCTGCACGATTTCCCGAGCGAGCCGGCGGGACGCGACATCTTCTTCGCGGCGCTCGGCTTGTTCGCCGGCCAACATGTCGGCGCGCGCATTCCGGTGTTCGCCGGCCTACCGCTGGACACCAACGAAGACGAACTCAAGGCACTGGGCGCCGCGTGCGCCTCGACTGGCGCGGTCGGACTGTTCCACGCGGTGGGCATCACGCCCGAGGCAGCAACCCTGGCGGTTGCGTTCGCTGGTGCTGCGCCGCCTGAAATTGTCACCGTGTCGCGCGCCGACCTGGACCGCACCCGCGCCGAACTCAGTGGCGCCAGGCCCGGTGATCCGCTGGTGGCGGTCGCCGTCGGCACGCCGCATTTCTCGCTCGCGGAATTCGACCAGTTGCTTCGCCTGCTGGCCGAATACGACACCAAGCCGCGCATCGATTTCTACGTCAACACCAGCCGCTACATCTTGTGGGAACTCGAGCAGTCCGGCAAGTCGCAGGCCTTGTCGGACCACGGAGTCACAGTGGTGACCGACACCTGCAGCTACATCACGCCGGTGATGCGGCAGACCAGCGGCCTCGTCATGACCAACTCGGGCAAATGGGCACATTACGCGCCGGCCAACATCGGCGTCGAGGTCGCATTCGGCAGCCTGCGCGAATGCGTTTTGTCGGCGATTCGTGCCCAGGTGGTGGTCTGTGACCGCTGACACGCACGCCATGGCCTGGCCTGGCACGGCGATCGCTACCGGTCGCGGCCAAGGCCTGCCGCTGCTGCTGACCGAACCGCTCAGTTTCTGGGGCGGCTACGATGCCGCGCGCGGCTGCATTGTCGAGGCCGGCCACGCGCAACACGGTGCACGGCTGGCAGGGAGGGTCATGCTCATGGCCCGCGCCAAGGGCTCGAGTTCGAGCAGCAGCGTCTTGGCCGAAGCGATCCGCAACGGCACCGGCCCGGCGGCCATCGTCATGCGCGAACGCGACCTGATCGTCGGCCTGGGCTGCATCGTCGCCTCTGAACTGTATGGCCGGCATGTACCCGTCGTGGTGGTGTCCGATGCCCACTGGCGCGAACTTGAAGAGCTCTGCTGCCGTACCGCTCCGGTCGAACTGCACATCGACGCCGCCGACACCGGTGCCTGTGTAGTCACCGCCGCAAATTGAGACCGACCGCGCGCCGAATCCCTGCGCCGGACTGCGGCACGGACGCTGGCCCGCTCTCGCCCTGGCGCGTATACCATTGTTCACAAATCCTTCATCGACTGCCATGTACGCCGATCCCCTTTCATCACCACCCACGACAGGAGCCTTGACATGACCTTCGACCGCAGGACCGCCTTGACCGGCATCGCCGCCAGCACACTGGCACTGGTACTTCCCGCCACCACCCGCGCCCAGTCGGGCGGCACCCTGGACCAGATCAAGCAGCGCGGCAGCCTGCGCATCGGCGTGACCCAGGCGCCACCCTGGTTCAGCAAGGACCCCAAGACCGGCGAATGGGATGCCGGATTTGGCATCTCGATGGGCAAGGCCATGGCCGCCGCCCTGGGCGTGAAGCTCGAAACGGTCGAAGTGACCTGGGGCACGGCGATCGCCGCAGTGCAGGCCAACAAGATCGACATTCAATACATGCTCGACGCGACGCCCGAACGCGCGCAGGCGGTCGACTTTCCCGAGGCGCCTTTGCTGTATTACTCACTGGCCGTGCTGGCGCGCGACGACTTGCCGGCGACCAACTGGAGCGACCTGGACAAGCCGAGCGTGCGTATCGCCGTGCCGCAGGCCAGCAGCATGGACAAGTTCGTCAGCGAGAACACGCCGAAGGCAACGATTCAGCGATTCCCGGGCAACGCCGAAGCGATTGCCGCATTCCAGGCCGGCCGGGCCGACGCCGTGTGCCTGTTCCACCCGCCGCTGCTGGTGGCGCGCAAGGCGCTGGGCACCGGCAAGATCGTCGTGCCCAAACCGGCCAAGTTCCAGGCCTCCAGCGCCGCGCTGCGCAAGGACGACAAGCCGTTCCGCGACTTCGTCGACAACCAGTTTGCCACCCATTACAAGAATGGCGACACGCAGAAGTGGTACGAGGAGTTCCTCGTCGGCTTCGGCCTGGATCCGAAGGCCTCGCCGGCCGTGATGAAGGAGATGCTCTGATCGCCGGCTGACCCGGGGCCGCGGCGCATGTACCAGTGGGATTTCACGCCGGTCCTGGCTAACTCCGGGATGCTGGCGGCGGGCCTGGTCAACACGCTGAAGTTGACCGGCACCGCGCTGGCATTTGGCATTCCGCTCGGGCTGGGCCTGGCGTTGTTGCGCCTGTCGCGCTTTCCCGCCTTGTCGCTGCCGGCCGGCTTCATCGTCGAATTCTTCCGCACGACGCCCCCGCTGGTGCAACTCTTCTGGTTCTTCTTTGCATTGCCGATCCTGATCCGGGTCGAGATGACGCCCTTTTTCGCGGCAGCACTCACGTTCTCGATTCAGTCGGCGGCGTTCTTCGCCGAAGTGTTCCGCGCCGGTATCGTGTCGATCGAAAGTGGCCAGAGCGAAGCGGCGCGCGCACTGGGTATGACCAGCGCGCAGGCGATGCGCCGGGTGATCCTGCCGCAGGCCGTCAAACGCATGATCCCGGCGTTCATGGAACGCTCGATCGAGTTGATGAAGACGACGACGCTGGTGGCCACCGTGTCGTACGCCGACCTTTTGTTCCAGGCCAACGAACTGGCGCAGAAGACCTTCCGCCCGCTCGAGGTGTTCACCGTCACCGCGCTGATCTATTTCACTGTGATCTACGCCGCGAGCCTGGTCGTGCATCGCATCGAGCGGCGCCTGGCCGTCAGTGGCGAGACCACGGTCCATTGACAGCGCACAGGTCGCTTCGATGAACTACCAGTGGAACTTCGAAGCGGTATGGGCCAACCCGGAGGCCCTCCTGGCCGGCGCGGCCGGCACGCTGCGAATCTTCGCCATCTGCCTGGTGCTCGGCCTGTCGCTTGGCCTCTTGGTCGGGCTCGGGCGTTACGCACGGCGCAAATGGATCTACCTGCCGGCCAGTGTGTTTGTCGAATTCTTCCGCAACACGCCGGTGCTGGTGCAGATCCTGTGGTTCTATTTCGCGCTGCCGATGCTGGTGCCGTTCGAGATCAACCCGCTCGCGGCCGCCGCGCTGGGCATATCGCTCAATTCGGCGGCGTTCTCGGGCGAGATCTTCCGCGGCGGCATCCAGTCGCTCGAACGCAGCCAGTGGGAAGGCGCGCAGGCGCTGGGCATGACGCATGCACAGGCGATGCGCCGCATCATCCTGCCGCAGGCGATCAAGCGCATGTTGCCGGCGTTGACCAACCGCGCCATCGAGATCTTCAAGATGTCGACGCTGGCATCGGCCGTGGCATATGTCGAACTGCTGCAGCAGGGCAAACTGATTGCCTCGATCAACTACAACCCGATCGAGGCCTATACCGTGATCGCGCTGATCTTCTTCGTCTTCCTGTATCCGCTGGTGCAGGCCACCTACCTGCTCGAGCGCAGGTTGCGCCAGGGCGACTGAGCTGTTTGCCGATGAGCGCCGAGCCGATCCCTCCCCTGCTGCGCGTGACCGGTCTGCACAAGCATTTCGGCAAGGACGAGATCCTCAAGGGTATCGACCTCGACGTGGCGCCGGGCGACCGCATCGCCATCCTGGGCGCGTCGGGTTCGGGCAAGAGCACCTTGCTGCGTTGCCTGAACTTCATGGAAAAACCCACGGCAGGCCGCGTCGCAATCGGCGGCACGCTGGTTGGCACCGAGCGCGCGCGCAATGGCGGCGGCAGCGAGATGGTGTACAGCGAAAAGGAATTGACGCGGGTGCGCCAGCGCGTGGGCATGGTGTTTCAGCAGTTCAACCTGTTTCCGCACATGACCGCGCTGGGCAACGTCATGGAGGCGCTGCGCACCGTCAAGGGCATGGCGCGCGATGCCGCCACGGCAAAGGCGCGCGAACAATTGGCCCGCGTCGGCCTCGAAGACAAGGCCGACACCTATCCGGCGCGCCTCTCGGGCGGGCAGAAACAGCGCGTCGCGATCGCCCGTGCGCTGGCGATGGAGCCTGAACTTCTGCTGTTCGACGAACCGACATCGGCGCTGGACCCCGAACTGGTCGGTGAGGTGTTGCGCACGATCCGTGCGCTGGTGCAGGAAGGCCGCACCATGCTGCTGGTCACGCACGAGGTGGGTTTCGCCTACCACTTTGCCAACCGCGTTCTGTTCATTGCCGATGGCCTGATCCACGAACAAGGCACACCCGACGAAGTGCTCAAGCAGCCGCGCCAGGAACGCACGCGAACGTTCCTGGCACGCCACAACGAATTTCATTTCTAGCGAGCCAGCATCATCATGACCGACACATCCTCCGAAAGCGCCCAAGGCTACGCGGCAGACCCCCGCAACGACGCGGTGCTGGTGTACGTGAATGGCGAATTTTTCCCGCGCAACGAAGCCAGGGTGTCGGTGTTCGACAGCGGTTTTGCGCTGGGCGACGGTATCTGGGAAGGCCTGCGCCTCGTCCAGGGCCGCATCATCAGCCTGCAGGCGCACCTCGACCGCCTGTACGAGGGCGCACGGTCGATCGCCATCGACATCGGCATGGACCGCCAGGCGATGGAACGTGCCTTGTGGCTGACGCTCGAGCGCAACGGCATGACCGACGGCGCCCACATGCGGTTGATGGTCACGCGCGGCGTCAAGAAAACGCCAAACCAGGATCCGCGTTTCGTCATCGGTGGTGCGACGGTCGTCATCGTCGCCGAATACAAGACGCCCAAACCCGAAACCCGCGCCAGGGGCCTGTCGCTTTTGACGTCGACATTCCGCACCAGCGGGCCCGACGTGTTCGACCTGCGGCTCAATTCGCACAGCCGGCTGAACCTGATCCAGGCGCTGATCCAGGCGATCAACGCTGGCGCCGACGAAGCGCTGATGCTCGACCCGCGCGGCTTTGTCGCCAGCTGCAACAGCACCAACTTCTTCATCGTGCGCGGCGACGAGGAACTCTGGACTTCGACCGGCCTGTACAGCTTCAAGGGCATCACCCAGGCCAACGTCATCGACGCCTGGCGCGCAGCCGGCAAAACGGTGCGCGAATGCGATTTCACGCTCGCCCAGGTCTATTCGGCGAAAGAGGCCTTCGTCTCCGGCACACTGGGCGGCGTGACGCCGGTGACGAAGATCGACGGCCGGCCGATAGGTGATGGCAAGCCGGGGCCGGTAACCGCCCGGGCCGGCGAGTTGTACCAGCAGGCCTGTCAGGCGCACTGAGCGATCAATGGCGAGGCGCGCTGCGCAATCCGCTTGCAACCATACTCAACTCTCTGGTGCTGCTAGAGCGCGCTCGCGACACCGCTCCTGGGCTCAGGGCGCCAGCGGGCCGAAGAGCGAGCGGGAAACCCGAAGCGATGCTGTTTCATGTGCCCGGCGCTTCATCGTCCA
>JBDSYU010000169.1:0-11569 GCA_039925525.1 Variovorax sp. | reverse complement strand
CCAAGTTTGTTGTGATAGACCACCTTGGTCAGAGCATCGACGCGCGAAGCCAGCGACTTTTTTCGGTCCTGGTCGAAGAAGAACTTGGCATCGGCCAGGCGCGGCCGCACCACGCGCTCGTTGCCGGCGATCACTGCGCTCGGGTCGTCCGCGGTGATGTTGCTGACCACCAGAAAGCGATGCGTCAACTTGCCGTTGGCATCCACAAGCGGGAAGTACTTCTGATTGGCCTTCATCGTGAGGATGAGGCACTCCTGCGGCACTTCCAGGTATTCGGGCTCGAAGGCGCAGACCAAAACGTTCGGGCGCTCGACCAGCGCCGTCACTTCATCGAGCAGGGCCGCGTCTTCGATCGGTCGCAGGGCTGGACGTGGGGCGGAAAGCAGCGCGGCAGGCGGCTTGACATCGGGGTCGCCGTCCGCTCGCGGCGCGTCGACTGTCGCCAATCCTGCCGCGGCATCGGCCAGCTGGCGCACGATTTCACTGCGGCGCTCATTGAAGTTTGCAATCACCGCACCTTCATCACGAAGTTGCTGCGCATAACTGTCGGCATCGCGCAGAGTGATCGTTTCGACCTTCGCTTCAAAGCGGTGTCCACGCGTCTTGCCTGTGGCCGCGAGGCCAAGCGCGGTCACCGGCACGAGTGCAGTGCCGTGCAACGCCACAAGGCCATGCGCCGGCCGGATGAAGCTGACGCTGCTCCAGCCGGGAAGCTCGCAGCCTTGTTCGAGCTGGTAACTCATGACTTTGGGGATGGGCAGGCCGTTGATGGCCTCATCCAGCGCACGCTGCAAGCCGGCGCGGATATCTGCGCCCGGCGCCAACTCGCGAAAAAACAGAACATCGGTCTTGCCATCACTCTCGACGTAAAGCTGACCGCCATCGTCTCCCATCTCCGGCCAGCGTGCAACGGCCTGCGCACAGCGCGGATTGGAGGCCGCCTTCTTTGTCAACGCCGGCGTGGGCTTGTTGCCTGCGTCCAGCCCGACGGCGGTCGGCATCAACTTGGTCACCAGCGCCTGGTCTGGTGCATTCGCCAGCACGCCGGTGATGTGTGCCGCCAGGCGGCGGGGCGTGGCATAGCCGGTCACCACCGAATCGGCCGCAGCAAGGTTTCGGCGCCGCAAGCCCAGAAGGAGATTCGTGGCAAACGATTCGCCCAACTGCTTGAGCGCCTTCGGTGGCAGCTCTTCGACCAGAAGCTCGACGATCAAATTTTTCGACATCAACAACAGCGCCAGTTGTGGGGACGGCTTCAAGCCAAAGCGACTTTCAGTCCGTTTGCCCGCGCATTCAGATTGAGCTTTTGATCCAGCGACCACATGGCCCGGCACTTCATCCGGCATGCCACGGCCAAATGCAGCGCGTCACCCGCGCGCAGGCCCGATTCACCGACGCGACAAAGCCGGGCCGCAAGCATGAAATCACTGCTTTCCACATTCACCAAGCGGAGCAGTCCGTCGCAGGCAGCTTCGAATGATTCCCACGCGGCATCGGCAAGCGGTTGCGTCAGTTGTTTTGTACGCACCTTGATCGCAAGGGCACTCGCGACCTCGCTCACGCACCAATCCGCAGTGCAAAGCGGCTGCTTGGAGTGACGCGCCAGCCATTCGATCACCGCGTCGGTGCGCGGCTCGACCACTAACATTGCAACCAGGCAACTGCTGTCGGCGTAAACCATGGTCCGCCCCGAAGCTCAAAGAGGTCGACCACATGAGGCTTTGCCATTTTGTCCGATCGCTGACACAGGCACTGACACACTCATTTCTTGAAAGCGCTCAATAGCGTGCGTCGCGGCGCATCTGTTCGACGACGGGCAGGGTCATTGGCATTTCGGCATGCAGCGCCTGCAGTCGCTTCAAATAGGCCACTCGATCGAAGGGCGGTGCGCCGGCAATCTTCAATTGCCCGGAGCCGACCACTTGTGCCTGCAGCGTCGATCCTGCCTCGACGGACAGTTCGCGTGCCAGCTGGGCTGGCAGACGAATTGCAAGGCTGTTGCCCCATCGCGCGACGTGAAGTTCCATGGTGGTCAAGTGCTTTCCAGAAGGGCGAATTGCCACGGTTGTGTATCCAGGTATCTACATTGTATCGGCCAATGTCCAAGAACGCGACTGGCCCGACTTCGTTTACGCCGCCTTCTGCATCTGCGCCACCCATTCGCGCGGCGCCAGCGGAAATCCCAACCGCTCTCGACTCTCGAAATAACTTTTCGCCACGCTTCTCGCCAGATTGCGAATGCGCCCGATGTAAGCCGCTCGTTCTGTCACGCTGATGGCGCCGCGCGCGTCCAGCAGGTTGAAGCTGTGTGCGGCCTTGAGCGTTTGCTCGTACGCCGGTAGGGCCAACTGCACGTCCACCAGATGTTGCGCCTGCTTCTCGTGCGCGGCGAAGGCGCTGAACAAAAAGTCCGTGTCGCTTTCCTCGAAGTTGTAGCGCGATTGCTCGATCTCGTTTTGCTTGAAGACGTCGCCATAGGAAAGGCGGGTGCCGTCCGGTCCTTCGGTCCACACCAGGTCGTACACGTTGTCGACCCCCTGCAGGTACATGGCGAGCCGCTCCAGCCCGTAGGTGATCTCGCCGGTAATCGGCCGGCAATCGATGCCGCCGACCTGCTGGAAGTAGGTGAACTGCGTCACTTCCATGCCATTGAGCCACACCTCCCAGCCGAGCCCCCAGGCGCCGAGCGTGGGGTTCTCCCAGTCGTCTTCGACGAAACGCACGTCGTTGGTTTTCAGATCAAAGCCGAGCGCGCGCAACGATTCGAGATAGAGATCGAGGATGTTGGCCGGCGCCGGTTTCATCACCACCTGATATTGGTAGTAGTGCTGCAACCGATTTGGATTGTCGCCATAGCGTCCATCCTTGGGCCGGCGACTCGGCTGTACGTATGCCGCCCGCCACGGCTCCGGCCCAAGCGCGCGCAGGAACGTGGCGGTGTGGCTGGTGCCGGCGCCGACCTCCATGTCGTAAGGCTGCAGCAAGGCGCAGCCTTGCTGCGCCCAATAGGTCTGCAGCGCGAGGATGATCTGTTGAAAAGTCAGCATGGAAGGCGTGGCGACAAAGCGATGCAGTCGCCTCTGTAAAACAATTGTGTTGTCGGACTGGCCAGGCGACAGAGGCGCAACGCCAAGCGAATGACGCCGATGGAGCGTCGACAATAGGCCAGCAGACGCTGATCTTAGCGGCCGTCGCTGACGCGCGGAATTGGCGGCGTGACGTTAAATCTCCGGCGCGACACCAATCCCAAGGCGCGAAGCGCCGACCATCGCGCCTAGGCCGTGCAAGCACCCTCATTGACTCCGACCCCGCCGCTGTACATCGTCCTGAACGCCGGCTCAGGCGGACGCCGTGTCCGCGAAGCGCGGCAAGCCATCGATGCCGCCTGTGCGGCAGCCGGGCGCCCGCAGACGATTTTCCAGGTGGACCAGCCGGCATTGCTCAAGGAGTCGGTGCGGCGAGCGGTGGAGCAGGCGCGCGTCGAAGGCGGCATCGTCGTGGCGGCGGGGGGCGACGGCACGATCAATGGGGTGGCACAAGCAGCTTGGAGGGCCGGCTGTGCCTTTGGTGTGCTGCCACAAGGCACGTTCAACTACTTCAGCCGCGAGCATGGCGTCCCGGCCGACATCGACGACGCGTTGAAGTTGCTGCTGACAGGGCAGCCGCGCGCCGTGAATGTCGGGCTGGTGAACGACCGCGTGTTCCTCGTCAATGCCAGCCTGGGGATGTACGCGCGCCTGCTGGAACAACGCGAAGACTTCAAGCAAGTTCTCGGGCGTCATCGGTGGACCGCGATCACTGCCGGCATCGTGACCTTGCTGCGCGGCGTCAGTCTCTGGCACCTGCGCATCACCTGGCGCGGGCAGGAGCGCGAATTCCGGACGCCAACGCTGTTCGTCGGCAACAACACGCTGCAAATGCTGCAGGTCGGGTTGCCCGTAGCCGGCGCCATCGAACAGGGTCAACTGGCTGCCGTGGTGCTCAAACCGGCCGGCGCGCTCAGCCTGATCGCCCTGGGCCTCGCGGCCGCGCGGCATGACCTGGGTGAGAGCGATGCGCTCTCCACGTTCACCTTCGAATCGATCAGGCTGCGCGCCCCTGATTCCAAAAGAGCCGGTCGCATCAAGGTGGCGACCGATGGCGAAATCGATTGGGCCGCCCTGCCGCTGGAGATCCGGGTAGCGCCGCAGCCGCTGTGGCTGATCCGGCCCGAGCACGCGCCCGAAGTCGAAGCAGCTAAGGCGCATCGAGCAACAGAAGCGGTCAGCCATTCGTGACCACGCTGCTGCATATCTCCGACACCCATTTCGGAACCGAGATGCCGCAGGTGCTGGCGGCCCTGGAACGGCTGGTTCAGGCCGAGGTGCCGGCGCTGGTGGTGCTTTCGGGCGATATCACACAACGCGCCACCGTGGCGCAATTTCGGGCGGCACGCGCCTTTGCCGACCGCCTGGCGACGCCGGTCTGGCTCTCGATCCCCGGCAACCACGACATTCCGCTGTTCGACTTGGCCGAGCGCCTCACGCGCCCCTATAGCCGCTACAGCGATGCGTTCGGCCCCAACCTGGAGCCGGTCTTCGAATCCGACGATTGGCTGGTGCAATGTGTCAACACAACGCGCTGGTATCGCCAAAAAAACGGCGAAGTTTCGCCGCGCCAGATCGAGCGGGTCGCCCAGGGTCTGGCCAAGGCGACGCCGCGCCAACTGCGCGTCGTCGTCGTGCACCAGCCGGTCTGCGTCTCGCGCGCGGAAGACCTGACCAATCGCCTGGGCGGCGCCGACGCCGCGCTGGCGCGCTGGTCAGACAGCGGCGCCGACCTGATCCTGGGCGGCCATATTCACCTGCCGTATGCACTGCCCGTCGGCGGTGCGTCCGAAGCGACGCCTTCGCCGACGATCGCAAGCGCGTCGGTCCCCGTGCCCGCATCCATGCCCACGCCGGCTCCTGACTTGTGGGTGGTGCAGGCCGGCACCGCCGTGTCGGCGCGCGTGCGTGCCGGCGCACCCAATTCGGTCAACCTGCTGCGCTACGACGCCGCGCAGCCAGGTCGTCGCACCTGCAAGCTGGAGCGCTGGGACTTCGTCTTGGCAAACACCCGCTTCGAAGCGATCGACATACGCGACCTGCCGCTGCGTCAGCATGTCGCCCTGCCGGCGCGCTCGCCACAAGCCGGACACGGTGCCTGATGCAAACGGTCGGCGAACTATGGGGCCTGCACCCGCTGCCGGGTTATCTGTTGCTGGTCCTGGCGGCCAGCTTGGTCGGCGGCTGGCTTGGCTGGCTCAACTGTCTGAACTGGGGTCGGGCGCCCGCCGCCGCCGCGGCGGCGCAGCCGACGGTTCGGCCCTGGGGCGCCCTGCTGGCCTTCACCGCAGCGCTGCTGGCTGCCAGCCTGTTCGCGCTAATTGCGCTGCAGCTCGGACCGCACGCCGGACTGTCGGTGGCCGATCAGGCGCTGACAGACGCCATCCACGCCCACACGCCGGCGGCAGCGTTGCCGTGGTTTGCGCGCTTGACGCATCTGGCCGATCCGGCCTGGCTGGTTCTACTCACAGCGGGCATCGCCGCCTGGTTGTGGCAACGTCAACGGCGCGACTTGCTGCTGGTCTGGCTCGTCGCCACCGGCGGCAACGCGATCCTGAATCCGCTGCTCAAGGGTCTGTTCGCACGTGCGCGGCCGATCTTCGATCCGCTGCTGACCCAGGCCAGCGGCTTCAGCTTTCCCAGCGGCCACAGCTCGGGCGCTGCTGTGTGCTACGGCATGCTGTGGTACATCGCGCTGTGCACGCTGGGGCGGCGCAGGCGTCTCGTGGCCTCGTTCGTGCTGCCGGCGCTGATCGTCGCCGTAGCCGGAAGCCGTGTTTTTCTAAGTGTGCATTTTGCCAGCGACGTCTGGGCCGGCCTCTTGTCGGGCAGCGCCTGGACGGCGCTGTGCATCGGCGTCTTCGAATGGCGTCAGCGCGCCACTGCCGAACGCCGATAGTTGGCAATAAAGGCCGCCACGACGGTGCCGATGGCGACAATCCACAAAGGCCAGAGCCCGAAGCGCGACACCCACCAGGCGTAGAGGGTGATGCCGTTGCGACCTTCGACATCCGCCACCAACACGCCGCGCTCGAGCCGCGGCAAAGCCGCAGTAACGCGGCCATGGTGATCGATAACGACCGTTTCGCCGGTGTTGGTGGCGCGGGCCATCGGCCGCTTGAATTCCAGCGCCCGCATGCGTGAGATGGCCAGGTGCTGGTCGATCGCCACGCTGTCGCCGAACCAGGCGATGTTGCTCACGTTGAGGAGGATCGTCGGCGCGGTGGCGGCATCGCGAAAATTGGCGCCGATCTCTTCGCCGAACAAATCCTCGTAGCAGATGTTCGGCGCGATGCGCTGGCCTCGCCATTCAAAGCTCGGCTGCGCCAGACCGCCGCGGCGAAAGTCACCGAGGGGAATATGCATGAGGTCGGTGAACCAGCGGAACATGCCCGGCACGAACTCGCCGAACGGCACCAGGTGGTGCTTGTCGTATCGATACGGCGCCGCCAGCCCCGGACGAAAGCCGAGTACCGAATTGCTGTAGTCGCGCGCCGCACCACCGCCGAGCGGCAGGCCGACGATGGCTGCCTGCGAATCGCTGCTGTAGCGAGCAGCAATGGTGTCGAGCAGGCCCGGCGGCAGATTCTGTGGCAGCAAGGGCAATGCGGTCTCGGGTGTCACCACCAACGCCGCGGTCGACGTCAGCAACTGCCGGCTGTACCAGTCAAGGGCCGTGGCCACGCCGCCACCCGGCACGAACTTTTCGTTTTGCGGGATGTTGCCTTGAAGCAGTGCCACCCGCAGGCGCCCGGCGCTGACCGATTGGGTGGTCGCCTGCGTGCCTTGAGCGCCGCGCATGCCCTGATTGCCTTCGATAGCCTGGGTATCGCGGGTATCGCGGGTACCGCGGGTATCTTGGAAATCGCAGCCGTGCACCGTGCAGTAGGTTCCGCCTGCCGCCGCGCCCAGGCACAGCGCCAACCCCAGCGGTGCCAACCAGGTGCCGCGCCGGCGATAGCGCAGCCGCGTGCATTGCGCAGCGGCAACGGCAGCAACGGCGGCGATGGCGCCAATGCCGTACACGCCCACACTTTCGGCGAACATGGCCAGCGGGCCGTCGACGTGTGCGTAACCGCCGGCGCCCCAGGGAAAGCCGGTGAACCAGCTATTGCGGGCCAACTCGGCCAGCGTCCAGACTGCGGCGAACAACAGCGCGCGCCAGGCCCAACCACTGGGCGGCAGCGCCACGAAGGCGGCCGCCGCGACCGCGTAATACAGACCGAGCCCTGCGGCCAACAACAGTATGGCAATGACCGTGAGCGGGGCCGCCAGGCCGCCGTAGGTGTGCAGCGAGATGTAAAGCCACCACCACGTGGCAGCGAGCCAGGCCATGGCAAAAGCCCAGCCGATCCAGAAGCCCTGGAGCGTCGGCCTCGACTCGCCCCCGCCGCGCACGCTGCCCAGCAGCCAGACCAGCGCCGCCAGGGAGATCCCTTGCAACCACCACAGTGGCGCGCCGCCCCACGGCCAGGCGATGGACCAGCCCTGCGCCAGCCCGGCCAGCGCCGCCGCCATGCAGCGCCGGGACTGCCGCATGTGCACGCGACTCAACCGCTGATGTCTTCGGTCGGCAGCGGCGCCACCTTGAACCAGCGCACCGCCCCGCCCTTGGTGTGCATGACGACGAATTCGTAGCCACCGATGACATGTCGTTCGCCGCGCTTGGGCACATGGCCCATCTCGTGCGCCACCAAACCGCCGATGGTGTCGAACTCCTCGGCCTCGGTCTCAACGTCCAGCGTCAGCTCGAAAGCTTCCGCCACGCGCTCGAGGGCCGTGTCGCCGGAGACGCGATAGGTGCGGTCGGCCAGCGCGAAGATGTCGCCGGCGTCGTCGGCCTCGTCGAACTCGTCCTCGATCTCGCCGACGATCTGCTCGAGCACATCCTCGATGGTGATCAGACCGGCAACACGGCCGAATTCGTCGACCACCATCGCCAGGTGATTGCGGTTGCCGCGAAAGTCGCGCAGCAGATCGTTCAGGCCCTTGCTCTCCGGAACGAACGTGGCCGGCCGCAGCAACGCACGGATGTTCAACTCCGGCGCCCGCTGCAGCTTGAGCAGATCCTTGGCCAGAAGGATGCCGATGATGTTGTCGCGCTCGCCGTCGAACACCGGAAAGCGCGAGTGCGCGGTCTCGATCACCTGATACAAGAGCGCCTCGTAAGTCGCAGCAATGTCCACACAATCCATGCGTGGCGCCGCCACCATGACATCACCGGCCGTCATGTCGGCCAGCCGCACCACGCCTTCCAGCATGATGCGCGATTCCGCGCCGATGACGTCGTTGTTCTCCGCGTCGGCGAAGGTTTCGATGAGCGCCTCGCGCGACTCCGGACCCCGGTGAATGAATTCAGCAATCTTCTGCAGAAAGCCGCGTTTGTCTTCCCGCTCGAGCGGGATGCGTTCAGGATGGGGGTCTGCCACTGCGGCGAGGCGGGAGTTGAAACGCTGCTAGTGTAGTGGCTTGACAGAGCGGCGCCGGGCCATCAACGCCGCCAGCAGCGACCAGAACCGCTTGGCGCTTTGCTTCAGTTGATAGTCGAAATTGGCATATCCATCGCCTTTGATGACGCTAAAGCGGCTGTCGAAGCTGGCCGGCGGCAATTCCAGATGGGCTTCTGACTCGCCGCCCGATCGCACCACGCTCGCTCCGGCGCTGCGAGCGATCTTCAGCATCGCCACGTTTTCGCTCAAGGCGTGGATGAAGATCATGTGCACGCCTTTGTTGCGGGCACTTAGCACCGCCCGCTCGAAGAGGCGCGAACCGTAGCCACGCGCGCGCGCGTGTTCGGCGACGGAGACGCCGAACTCGGCAAACGCCCCGAATTCGTCTTCCGCGGCAAACGCCAGATGCGCCAGCGCAATCAGGTGCAACCCGCGGTTGTAAATACCGAAAATCTCATCGCGCGCGAAATCGAGCGATTGTGCATAGCGAGCAATCTGATCGTCCGAGGCCACATAACCAAATCGCAGATAGCGATCGTCGGCGCTCAATGCCAGCAGGTGGCGCAGCACGCGCGGGAGCTCGGCCGGGCCGATCGAGCGAATCGGCACCAGAACGCGTGAGGGTGCGGATGCAGATGCGCCACGCGCCATTTTGGCCACGGAGGACGCCACCGCGGCGGTCGGCACAGTTCGCATCTCGGCAGGCGTCGGGTTCGGCATCTGTCCAATATAAGGGTTTTCACTGATTGATCAACCAACTGCAGCGAATGTCCCGCCAGCCGGGTGCCTCAAGGGTGCGGAATTTTGCCCTTGGCCACGTCGGCGAACCAAGAACGTACCCGGATGAATGCGATACATACAATGCCGACGTTCACGCCGACCTCGCACACACAACCAGGAGACACGCTCATGCCATCGAGGACACTTCGCTTCGTGACAGCCGTGGTGGGGCTACTGTTCGGGCTGCTGCTGCCGCTGTCTTTCGCCCACGCGCAGAGCTGCAGCAACCGCGGTGACCTGGACCCGCGCTATTGCGATGCCAACGGCGACCTGTTGGCTGACACGCCGACCGACAAAAGCAAGATCAAGGACCCAGACACCCTGGTGTTCTCCTACACCCCGGTCGAAGACCCCGCGGTTTACGAGAATGCGTTCGCCGAACTGATGGCACACATTTCGAAAGCGACCGGCAAAAAGATCCGCTGGTTCCCGGCCGAGTCGTACGCAGCGCAGGTCGAAGCGCTGCGCTCAGGGCGGCTCCATGTCACGGGCGTGGGCAGTGGCGCGACGCCTTATGCGGTCAACCTGGGTGGCTTCGTTCCTTTGATGGCGATGGAAAAAGACGACGGGACCACCGGCTACACGCTGCAGCTCATTACCCAGCGCGATAGCTCGATCAAGAGCGTTGCCGATTTGAAGGGCAAACGCGTCGCTCACGTGTCGCCGTCATCCAACTCCGGCGACACCGCCCCGCGAGTGCTTTTCTCGACCATGGGCATCAAGCCCGGCGTCGACTATGAAATCGTCTACTCGGGCAAGCACGACAACTCGATCATGGGCGTCGTCAATAGGGACTACGACGCAGCGCCGGTCGCCAACAACGTGGTCGACCGCATGCGCGAAAGAGGCATGTTCAAGAAAGACGATCTGCGCGTGGTTTACGAGTCGCGCCCGTTCCCGCGCACCGCCTTCGGCGTGGCCCACGACCTGCCGCAGGAGCTGCAGGACAAGATCAGGCAGGCCTTTATCAGCTTTGACTTCAAGTCGTCCAAGCTGGCCAAGGAATTCAAGGATTCGCGGGCCTTCGTTGCCATCGATTACGCCAAGGACTGGAAGGACATTCGCGACATCCAGAAAGCGACGGGCGCCACCTACACCGCCGAAGGCATGGGCAAGCTGAAGAAAGAATAGGGCGGCCATGGCACCGGAGACGATGGCTGTGGCCCGGTCCGCGGCCTTAGTCGGCACGTCCGATCCGGTGGCGGGTTTCGAAACGGCAACGGCCGCGCCGCTGCTGCGCATCGAGGGACTGACCAAGGTCTATCCGACCGGCAAGCGCGCCCTGGCCGGCGTCGAGTTGCTCATCGACCGGCCGCAGGTGGTGGCGATTATCGGCTCGTCGGGCGCCGGTAAAAGCACCTTGATTCGCTGCATCAACCGTCTGGTCGAGCCGACGGCGGGGCGCATCCTGTTGCGCGGCCAGGACATGGTCAAGCTCGACCGGGCCGGCCTGCGCGCAGCTCGCCGTCGCATCGGCATGATCTTCCAGGAGTTCAACCTGGTCGAGCGCCTGACGGTGATGCAGAACGTGCTGGCTGGCCGCCTCGGCTATGTGGGTCTCTTGGCCTCGTTGCGCTACAGATTTGCGCCGGAAGACATCCGCGCCGCCTTCGAGTTGCTCGACCGCGTCGGCCTCGACGGCTACCACAACCAGCGTGCCGATGCGTTGTCTGGCGGACAGCGCCAGCGTGTGGGGATTGCCCGCGCATTGATGCAACGCCCGGAGTTGTTACTGGTCGACGAACCCACTGCCAGCCTGGACCCGAAGACGTCGCGCCAGATCATGCGGCTGATTCGAGAACTGGCGCGCGAGCGTGACACGCCAGCGCTGGTCAACATCCACGACGTGGCGCTGGCGAAGTCGTTTTCCGATCGCATCGTTGGGCTCAAGGACGGTGTGGTGATTTTCGACGGCCCGCCCGATGAACTGAGCGAAGAAGCGCTCACGCGCATTTACGGCGCCGAGGACTGGAACCCGCCCGCATCGAACGACGATGGCGTCGACACCGCCGACGATGCGAGGGCGCAGTCTGGCGTCTTGAAGCACGAGACCGTCCATGGAAAGGTCCACGCGATGGCAAGAGATCCGGGCAAGCCGGGCCTTTCTTCAGCCGCGCAGCCATGAGCGAGCACGTCGCCGCTTTGGGCGCGAGCCGCCATGGCGATCAATGGCGCGCGCCCAGCCTCTTCGGCAGCCCCGGCCGGCGCATGGTGTTCTGGTTGCTGCTGGCGGCGTATGTGATCTGGGCCATC
>JBDSYU010000168.1:0-7559 GCA_039925525.1 Variovorax sp. | reverse complement strand
ATGTGCCGACAGTGACGCATGTCTTCAACTTCGGGCTGCCGATGAAGGCCGAGGATTACACGCACCGCATCGGTCGCACTGGCCGCGCCGGGCGTGATGGCCTGGCGGTCACCTTTGCCGAGTTCCGCGATCGCCGCAAGATCGGCGACATCGAGGCTTACAGCGGGCAGAACTTCAAGCCCGAGGTCATCGCCGGGCTCGAGCCGCAGCAGCGCTTTCAGCCAACGCGTCCCCGAGCCGACTTCGCCGGTCGCGGTCGCGGCTCGCGCGAGACGCCATCGCGCGACCGTAAGTTTGGCGGCGGCGGACGCGGCGATGCCGGTGGTTTCGCCCGGCGTGGCGAGAGCGCCAGCTTCGATGATCGATTTGGCCGCGGCACACCGCGTGCCGGCAACGGCGCGCATGCGCCTCGCGGCAACGCCGCGTTCGGCGCGCGCGAGCCGGCGCCGGCCTTTGGGCGCAAGCCCGGTTGGGGCGACGGCGCCCCGCGCCGCGCTTACAAGCCTTCCCGCTAAAGCAGGCCGCAATCAATCTGCTGCGGCTTCTTCAAGCCTTCTGACCGCCGCGCGCGCCTTTGCAGCGCCTACTTCCGCGTCTGCGCCACATGCGCGTGCCGGCTGAGGGCGAAGCTGGCAAACAGCTTGCACCAGATGGTCGTGCCGGCAATGGCCGTCCAGGTGCCGTAGGGCATGCCCCACACCAGGACGCCGACAATGGTGTAGACGATGGCGATGCCAGCGGTGCCATTGATGGCCATTTCGTAGGGCGCCCAGCGGGCCGGATCGGCGGGCGGCTCACCGCGCTTTAGCGCCACCTCCGCATAGTCGCGTCTGACGAGGATGCGCCACGTGCGGCGAAGCCAGAAGAAGGCCATCGGGAAGAGGGCCAGGAAGAGAATCCACGTCAGCGCTAGGCTGATGCTCATTTCCATGGGCAACTCCAAAGAAAAAGCCCCGCCGGCGCAACCGGCGGGGCCTCGAGTCCGATCTGAAACCAGCGCTCGCAAGAACGCGGTTCAGCGCGATTGCACGCTGTGCTACGTCACGCCAGCGGCGCGTTGGGCACTTTGTGCGTGCCGTCGGTAGCACGAGCGCCGCGCGGGATACGCACCGCCTCGACCATTTGCTGGATGTAGGCGGGCGGTTCCTTGGTCACGGCATCGACGGCGAAGGCCACGGCAAAGTTGACGATAGCCCCGACCGCACCAAAGGCTTCGGGCGTGATGCCGAAGAAGCTGTTGGGCCCACCGATCAGGTTCAGGTATTCCGTCCCCTTGATGAAGAAGATGCCCTTGTGCGCGAACACGTAGAAGAGGGTCACGAACAGGCCGGCCAGCATGCCGCAGATGGCGCCTTCCCGGTTCATCTTCTTGCTGAAGATGCCCATCATGATCGCCGGGAACAGCGAGCATGCGGCCACGCCGAAGGCGAGCGCCACGGTTCCCGCGGCAAATCCTGGTGGATTCAACCCGAGGTAGCCGGCGACGATGATCGCCACGCCCATGGAGACCTTGCCGGCGAGCAGTTCGTTCTTTTCACTGATGTCCGGAACAAAGATGTTCTTCACCAGATCGTGGGAAACCGCTGCCGAGATGGCCATGAGCAATCCGGCTGCGGTGGAGAGCGCCGCGGCCAAGCCACCCGCCGCGACCAGCGCGATCACCCAGTTGGGCAACAGGGCAATTTCCGGATTGGCCAGAACAATGATGTCGGCGTTCACGTCCAGTTCGTTGCCCTTCCAGCCAGCCGCGGTGGCCTTGCTGACCAGGGCCGCATCCTTGGACTTGTCGTTGTAGTACTGAATCCGCCCGTCACCGTTCTTGTCGGTGAACTTGAGCAGACCTGTCACTTCCCAGCGCTTCATCCAGTCCGGGCGCTTCGCGTATTCGAGAGCCACGTTCGGGGCAAAGACGTCGGTGTTCTGCATCACCACGCCCGGCGTTAGCGTGCGTAGCAGGTTCATCTTGGCCATTGCCGCCACCGCTGGCGCGGTGGTGTAGAGGATGGCAATGAAGATCAATGCCCAGCCGGCGGAGGAGCGAGCGTCGCGCACACGGCGCACGGTGAAGAACCGCATGATCACGTGCGGCAGACCAGCCGTACCGATCATCAGCGACAGCGTGTACATGAACATGTTCAGCGTGCTGCCCGGCAGATCGGTGGTGTAGCGCCCGAAGCCCAGTTGCGTTACCACGTCATCGAGCTTGGACAGCAGCGACTCCGTATGCCCTTCGAGGTTCGAGCCCAGACCGAGTTGCGGAATCGGGTTGCCGGTGAGTTGCAACGAAATGAAGACCGCCGGCACTGTGTAAGCAATGATCAGCACGATGTACTGCGCCACCTGGGTATAGGTGATGCCCTTCATGCCGCCGAACACGGCGTAGGCGAAGACAATGGCCATGCCGACATAGATGCCGGTTTCGCTGGAGACGCCGAGGAAGCGCGAGAAGGCAATGCCCACGCCGGTCATCTGGCCGATGATGTAGGTGAGCGAAGCGATCAGCAGGCACACCACGGCCACGGTGCTGGCGCTCTTCGAATAGAAGCGATCGCCGATGAACTGCGGTACGGTGAACTTGCCGAACTTGCGCAAGTAGGGCGCCAGCAGCATCGCCAGCAGCACGTAGCCTCCCGTCCAGCCCATCAGGAACAAGGCGCCGCCGTAACCCATGTTGGAGATCAGACCGGCCATGGAAATGAACGAGGCCGCTGACATCCAGTCGGCCGCCGTCGCCATGCCGTTCACCACCGGGTTGACGTTGCCGCCAGCGGCATAGAACTCACTGGTGGTCCCGGCGCGGGCCCAGAAGGCGATGCCGATATAGAGCGCAAAGCTCAGGCCGACGAACAGGTAGATGGTTGTTTGCAAACTCATGATTCAGCTCCTCACTCTTCTTCGACGTCGAATTCGCGATCGATGGCGCCCATCCGTGCCGCGTAAAAAAAGATCAACGCAATGAAGATGTAGATCGAACCTTGCTGCGCGAACCAGAAGCCAAGCGGGTAACCGCCCAAATGGAATTGGTTCAGGAATGGCGCAAAGAGAATGCCGGCACCGAACGACACCAGGAACCAGACCACGAGGATTCCGGTCAGCAGTCGGAGGGTGGCCTTCCAGTAGCCGTGAACGTCATGAGTCATAAGTGTTCCTCTCTAGAAAAGGCTCGAATTTGCGATGCGACGCGGTGGCGTTAGAGCCGGGCGCGAGTCTCGATGGGCACTCTGACCATGCGCTGACGCGAAACCAACGCAAACTGACGATACAAGGTGTAACCCTACATGTGAGTTTCGTAATGCGGTAATTGTCGTCGCCGCGAACGCTCAACGAGGATGCGCTGCCCGAACAGTTTTCCGGTGTATCGATTTGTCGACAGATGGTCGACGAAGATTGGAGCAAAGCGCTTGACAAAGGGCGAACCAGCACCGGCTTTTGTCTGGGCCAGGCGCCTGCACGCCGGTTCGCCTGCGCCTGCGCCTGCGGCGGCGCCCGCTCACGTGGTCATGTGGTTACGTGCTTGCGTGGCCATCTGATTGTCGGCGCCCACGCCCGGGCGCGGCGGGTTTGATGCTCCCTAGAATGTCATGGGCATCGCGCCCATCACACAAACGTGAGAGGACAAAGTTGATCGTCGTGCGTGGTGTGCGTTGCCTCGACCCTACGCGAATTTTCTGATCGAGGGACGCGGGATGGCACTTTACGAATTGGATGGGCGGGCGCCGCATTTGGCTGCTGGCGCCTGGGTGGCTGACAGCGCGCAGGTGATTGGCGACGTGACCCTGGGGGATAGCGCCAGCGTCTGGTTCGGCGCTGTGTTGCGAGGCGACACCGAACGGCTCACCATCGGACGGCGCAGCAACGTGCAGGATCTATCGGTGTTGCATGCCGATGTGGGTTGCCCTCTGACCGTCGGCGAAGGCGTGACGATCGGCCACCAGGTGATGCTGCACGGTTGCACCATCGGTGACAACAGCTTGGTCGGTATCCAGGCAGAGATATTGAACAACGCGAGAATCGGCCGCAACTGCATCGTCGGCGCCGGCGCGGTCGTGACCGAGGGCAAGGAATTTCCCGACGGCTCCCTGATCATCGGCGCGCCGGCACGCGTCGTTCGAACGCTCGACGCAGAGAGTGCGGCACGCCTGCGCGAGAGCGCCGAGCACTATGTAGTGAATGCGCAGCGCTATGCCAAGGGTCTTAAACGCTTGCGATGAGCCCGTGATGCAATTCAAACCCTGATGCGCATGGGGTTCGAGTCAAAAGGAATTTCTCTTTGAGCGAGTTGCACAAGTTTCTGTTCGATGGCGTGCCCGTGCGGGGCATGCTGGTTCGCCTGGATGGTGCGTGGGCCGAAATTCTCAGTCGACGCGCCGCCAGCGAGTTGACTGGTGCCTATCCGCCGCCCGTCACCGAGTTACTCGGCGAAATGACCGCGGCCGCGGCGTTGATGCAGTCGAACATCAAGTTCAAGGGCTCGCTGACCCTGCAGATCTTTGGTGACGGGCCGGTGAAGGTGGCGGTGGCGGAAGCCAATGCCGAGCTTGGCTTGCGCGCCACGGCGACGATCAACGGCGATGTGGAGTCCGACGCGCGTCTGGCGGCGCTGGTCAACGTCGGCAACAAGGGGCGCTGCGCCATCACCTTGCAACCTTTGGAGCGTAGCGCCGGTCAGCAACCGTATCAGGGGGTGGTGCCGCTCCATGACGACCGCCACGACAAGCTCGACAAGCTGAGCGATGTATTGCAGCACTACATGCTGCAAAGCGAACAGCTCGATACGACTCTGGTGTTGGCGGCCAACGAGGAGGTCGCCGCCGGCCTGCTGATCCAGCGCATGCCGGTCGGTGGCTTGCGAAACATCGAGGGCGAACGCCGGGCGCAGGGCGTCGCCGACGAAGACGAAATTGGCCGCAACGAAGACTACAACCGCATCGCCATCCTCGCGTCCAGCCTGACGCGCGGCGAGTTGCTGACGCTCGATGCCGACACCATTCTCAGGCGACTGTTCTGGCAGGAGAAGTTGCTGCGCTTCGAGCCGCAGGCCGGCACCGGCGGTCCACACTTTGCCTGCACCTGCAGTCGCGAGCGGGTGGCCACCATGATCCAAAGCCTGGGGCGCGAGGAGGCCGACAGCATCGTGGCCGAGCGGGGCGACATCGAGGTGGCCTGCGATTTCTGCGGCAAGCAGTATGTCTTCGACGCTGTGGACGCGGCAAGCCTGTTCACGCCACCCGGCTACCAGGCGCCGGGCACCGACGCGGTGCAATAGCTGGGGTATCGCCAGATCCTGCAAGGGGGGTGCCGCGTCGCCCGACGTCGCCGGCGACGCGGCCGCAAAGACTACTTGCCGACCTGTACCAACACTTCGTTGGGCTTGACCATGCCCAGCTCCAGGCGGGCGCGCTCCTCAACCATCTCGGTGCCGTCCTGCAGATCGTTCACCTCGCTGGCCAGGCGCTCGTTGGTCTGGCTCGCACGCAGGTTGGCGGTGGTCTGCACCTCGATGTTGTCCTTCAGGCGCGTCACTTCCGGAACGCTGCCGCGACCGAACCAGAGTTGATACTGCAGGATTGCCAGCAACGCGAGCAAGATGATCGGAACGGCGCGCATTCGCATGATCGTGTCGGCTGCTGTACTCAGAGCTTGCTGCGCAGGTTGTAGAACGCCGAGCGCCCCGGGTACGTTGCCACGTCGCCCAGGTCTTCCTCGATACGCAGCAACTGGTTGTATTTGGCCATGCGGTCCGAACGCGACAACGAGCCGGTCTTGATTTGCCCGGCGTTGGTACCGACGGCAATGTCGGCAATGGTCGAATCTTCGGTCTCGCCGGAGCGGTGCGAAATCACCGCCGTGTAGCCGGCTCGCTTGGCCATTTCAATGGCCGCAAAGGTTTCGCTCAATGTGCCGATCTGATTGATCTTGATGAGGATTGAATTGGCGATGCGCCGGTCGATGCCCTGCTGCAGGATCTTGGTGTTGGTGACGAACAGATCGTCACCGACCAGTTGCACCTTTTTGCCCAGACGCTCGGTCAGAACCTGCCAGCCGTCCCAGTCGCTCTCATGCATGCCGTCTTCGATGCTGATGATTGGATATTTGTCGACCCAGGTCTCGAGCATGTCGGTCCAGCTTTCGGCGGACAGCGACAGTTTCTCGCCAGAAAGCTCGTACTTTCCGTCCTTGAAAAACTCGCTGGCGGCGCAGTCCAGGCCGAGCGCAATCTGTTCGCCCGCGGTGTAGCCGGCGGCTTCGATGGCTTCGAGGATCAACTCAATCGCGGCCTCGTGGTTCTCGACATTCGGCGCGAAGCCGCCCTCGTCGCCAACCGCGGTCGGCATGCCCCGAGCGTCGATGATTTTCTTCAGCGCATGGAAAGTTTCGGCGCCATAGCGCAGCGCTTCACGAAAGCTCGGCGCGCCAATCGGGATGATCATGAACTCCTGCAGATCGAGCGTGTTGTTGGCGTGGGCGCCTCCGTTGATCACGTTCATCATGGGCACCGGCAATTGCGTCGCTCCCATGCCGCCGAAGTAGCGGTATAGCGGCAGACCCGATTCCTCGGCTGCCGCGCGCGCCACTGCCATCGAAACGGCAAGCATCGCGTTGGCGCCGAGGCGGGCCTTGTTCTCGGTGCCGTCCAGGTCGAGCAGCGTTCGATCGAGAAAGGCCTGCTCGCTTGCATCGAGACCCAGCACTGCCTCGGAAATTTCGGTGTTGACGTGTTCGATCGCCTTCAACACGCCCTTGCCCAGATAACGGCTCTTGTCACCATCGCGCAGCTCAATGGCTTCGCGCGAACCCGTGGATGCGCCCGAAGGCACTGCCGCGCGGCCCATGGTCCCGCTTTCCAGCAGCACGTCGCACTCGACGGTGGGATTGCCGCGGCTGTCGAGGATTTCTCGGCCGACGATGTCAACGATTGCGCTCATGAGTTTGTTGCTTCAAAAAAAGGCGGACAGCCGGACGCGAAGGCGCGAAGGCTTCGCGAAAGTCGCGAAAAATAAGGAACCTTCGCGCCCTTCGCGACGGTAGCCGTGTCTGGATGTCTAAACACCCTCGACCAAAACCATATTCATCACAGCCGCCCCTTTGCGGGCATTCCGTGCTTTCAAGTACTCGGGCGAATCGTAGTAAGCCTTGGCTTTGTCGTAGTTTTCGAACTTGAGGACGACCATCCGCCTTCCGCCGGGGTTGCCCTCCAGTGTTTCGCTCCGGCCGCCGCGCGCCAGCACGTCCACGTGATGCGCCTCGAACGCTGCGCTGGAGAGCTTTTTGTATTCCTCATACTGAGCGGGGTCGGTGACGTCGACCTGGGCGATGATGTAGGCAGAGGGCATGGTCTTCAAGTTCCGAAGTGCTGTTCCAGAAAAGGGCTTCGCTTGGCGATTCGATCCAGCTCGAGAAGCGTTTCGAGCAAGGCCTTCATATGCTTGAGCGGCACGGCATTCGGGCCGTCGCTCTTGGCTTGCGCTGGATCGGGATGGGTTTCCATGAACACACCGGCAATACCGACCGCCACCGCCGCGCGCGCCAGCACTGGCACCATGGCACGGTCGCCGCCC
>JBDSYU010000167.1:0-9164 GCA_039925525.1 Variovorax sp. | reverse complement strand
CGCAAACCGAGAACGCCCCGCTCACGCGACGAATTTCTGCCACGACGCCGTCGCCCAGATGCCCGCGCACAGGAGCAGGGACAGCAGAACCGCCGCGCTGCCGACATCCTTCGCACTCTTCGATAGCAGGTGCCATTCGGGCCCGACGCGATCGACGACCGCTTCGATCGCCGTGTTGAGCAGCTCCACGATCAGTACCAGTAGCACGCTGGCTGTCAGGATCGCCACCTCGACCCAGGTGTTGCCGAGCCACAGTGACGCCGGCAACATCAAGGCAGCGGCCAGTACTTCCTGACGAAACGACGCCTCGGCCCAGGCGGCTCGGAAGCCGTGCAGGGAGATCAACGTGGCGCGCCACAAGCGGTCGATGCCGGCGCGATCGCGTTGCGAATTGGCCGACGCGGGGGTCTCAGGCGCGGCCAAACCCGGCGTGTCTGGTTTCATGATTGGCAGGCTGTTCAAATATTCCGCGTGGGCTGACGAGGAGCATTTAACCAGCCTGTCAGGCCGGCATTGCAGCAACGATGCGTGTGCCAGCCCAGATATCGTGCCAGAACTGGCGTTGTCGCTGGAAGCGCGACAGCAAGGCCCAGACCGCGACCCAGCCGATCAGCAGCAGTATTACTTCGCCCCCTGACAACTTGAACGGCGCCAGCAGTGCCAGCGGCGGCAGAAACCAGACCCAGCAAAGCAAATAGCGCAGCAGTGCGCGGCCCTGCCCGAGCGGGCGCCCGACGGCGTCGACCAAACGCAAGCCCCAGGTCTTCATGGCCAGTGTCTGGCCATGCGTCCAGAACCAGACGAAGTAGATGCCGAACACCACGAACAGGAAAGCCTGAAGCAGGTGTCTGCGCTCGTCCATGGCGTCGCGCATCTGGCCGAGGGTGCTGAAGAGCCAGCCGGCGACAAACACCACCGCGAACAGCAGCAACCCTTCGTAGACCCAGCAGCCCAAGCGGCGAACGAGCGGCGGGGCAATGAGCGTCTTCGGTGCTCTCGTGGTGCCTGGCGTCGTCGTCACGGCGCCGAAGGCACCTTGGCCGGCGTTGCTGCAGTCGGCGCCGATGAGGCGCCAGGCGCACTGATGCGGGGGTCGCGGCCGCGCGACGGCGTGTTTGCTGGCGCCACCTGAATGCGCGCACCATGGCCGGATCTGCTGCGCGCCGTCGGCAACTGCACGGCTGGCCGCTTGGCGCTAGGCGGCGCCGGCAACGCGGCGCCGCGCGGCTGCGCCGTCGCTTTTTCGGCCAGGGCGCGCTTTTGCTCATCGCTCAAGGCCTGATAGGCCTGCCACTGCGTCTGCTGGTCTTGGGGCGACAGGCGCTTGATTTCGGAGAAATTGAGCCGCGCCTGAGAGCGCTGGCGCGCGCTGAGCGCGGCCCAGTCCTTCATGCGCGCGTGCAGCGTCTGCTGCTCGGCCGGCGGCAAGCGCGAGAAGTTGCGCGACAGCGCCAACCATTGTGTCTTTTGCGGCTTGCTCAAGCCGTTCCAGCTGGCTTCCAGCGGCAACAATGCAGCGTGCTGACCGGTATTGAGTTCGGCCCAGGCTGGCTTGGACTTGGCGACCGCGCCGGCTTTCGCCGGCGCCTCGGCGGCGGCCCTGGCCGGTTGTGCGAATGAGGCGATGCCGCCGCTCAGCGCACATATCAGCACGATGGCCAGGAAATGGCTGCCAACACAAGGACCGGGCGCCCGTTGCGCCAGAGATGCCAGACGCACCGATCTATCAAGCGAAAGACGCGACATGGATCGATGTCGACGTCGCTTAGTTGCCAGCGGCGCGTGTTCTGAGGAACTGCGCAAAGCCGGGGTCGGTGTAGGCGGCCGGCGGCAAATCATCTGTGAGCAGTGCCACATCGATTTCAGCGACGTCGCGCAGTCGTTGATCGTCCTGCACGTTGTGGATGACAAGCAACCCGACCACCAAAGCCACCAGCGGTAGCACGGCGCCGAGGCGAAACCACCAGCCGCGGCCCATGATGGCGGCGCCACCGGTCGGCCAGACACCGGCGGCCGGTGCCAGCGCCGGCAGCTTGCGCCGCGTCAACGCCTGGTGGCGCGCAGCGCGCAGGCGCTCGCTCAGATCGTGGGGCAACTCGGTGGCACCCTGGCCGAGACGCCGGGCGATGCGCCCGGCGAAGGCTTCTTCGGCGCCTTGACGTTCGGGGTCTGCAGAAAATGATGTCGATACGTTCATGGCTCGATTCCCTTGGCACGCAGGGCTTTGCCCAGCGCTTGCACAGCCCGAAAACAGTGCGTCTTGACGCTGCCTTCGGTACAGCCCATCGCCGCGGCGGTTTCCGCAACGTCCATTTCCTCCCAGTAACGCATCAGGAAGGCCTCACGTTGACGCGCCGGCAGGGCGGTGATTTGCGCTTCGATTTCATGAAACACCTGCTTGCGGCGAATGTTGTCCTCGGCGCTTTCAGTTTCCCGCAAATCGGTCGGCGCGGCGAAGTGTTCGAGGATGTCGAAATCACCGTCCTCATCAGGCGACTCGAAATCGCTCAGATTGGAGAACAGGGCGCGACGCGTCTTTTGACGCCGGAACCAGTCCAGCGTGCAATTGGACAGTATGCGCTGGAACAGCATGGGCAACTCGCCGGGCGGCTTGTCGCCATAGTGCTCGGCCAGCTTCATCATGCTGTCCTGGACGATATCCAGCGCGGCCTCCTCGTCACGCACGTGATAGATCGAACGCTTGAAAGCGCGCTTCTCCACGCCCTTGAGGAAATCTGACAGTTCGAGTTCGGTAGCCAAGACGCTTCGCCAACGTCAGCGCGCACAACGGAATATGGTGGAAATTATGGCATTGCCATGGCGCGGTCCTTGCCGGTCGATCGCTCTTGGCTGCAGATCACACGCGTTGCGCAGTGCCATAATGCCCATCCCGATCCACAGGTAAACGGGTCGCGGTCCGGCGGAACAATTGGTGTCCGTTCATGGCCGCGGCCTCAAGTCCCGACGCGGTTCCACAAGAGCTGGCAAGGGGCACCCGAGGTTTTTCGTTCTTCGAAAACGCGAAGGTTGATCATCATGGAAATTTCCAAGGCCGAACTTGCTTCTGCCGCCGCAGCTGCATCTTCAAATGCTGGCACAGCCAACGGCGAGCCTGAGGACTTGATGGGCGCCGAGGTGCTCGTCAGAGCGCTCCAGGCTGAAGGCGTACGCTACATCTGGGGCTATCCCGGCGGCGCCGTTCTGTACATCTACGACGCCTTGTACAAGCAGGACACCATGCAGCATGTGCTGGTGCGCCACGAGCAGGCGGCAGTGCATGCGGCCGACGGCTATGCGCGCGCCACCGGCGAAGTGGGGGTGGCGCTGGTCACTTCCGGTCCGGGCCTGACCAATGCGGTCACGGGCATCGCCACGGCGTACATGGATTCGATTCCCATGGTGATCATCTCCGGTCAGGTGCCCACGGCAGCGATCGGCCTCGACGCCTTTCAAGAATGCGACACCGTTGGCATCACCCGGCCGATCGTCAAGCACAACTTTCTCATCAAGGACCCGAAGGACATGGCCTTGACGATGAAGAAGGCCTTCCACATCGCGCGCAGCGGCCGCCCGGGCCCGGTGGTGGTCGATGTGCCCAAAGACGTGTCGTTCAAGAAGACGAGCTACGCCGGCTACCCTGACAAGGTGGAGATGCGCTCGTACAACCCGGTCAAGCGCGGCCACGGCGGGCAGATTCGCAAGGCGCTGCAGTTGTTGCTCAATGCCAAGCGGCCTTATATCTATACCGGTGGCGGCGTGCTGCTGAGCAACGCCAGCAATGAGTTGCGCACGCTGGTCGACCTGCTCGGCTATCCGGTCACCAGCACTTTGATGGGGTTGGGTGCCTATCCGGCAAGCCAGCGCAATTTCCTCGGGATGCTGGGCATGCACGGCACCATCGAGGCCAACAACACAATGCAGAACTGCGACGTGCTGCTGGCCGTCGGTGCGCGCTTCGACGACCGCGTGATCGGCAACCCGAAACACTTCGCCCAGAACGAACGCAAGATCATCCATATCGACATCGACCCGTCGAGCATTTCCAAGCGCGTGAAAGTGGATGTGCCGATCGTTGGCGATGTGAAAGACGTGCTTACCGAGCTGATCACGATGGTCAAGGAAGCCACGATCCGGCCTGATGCCGGCGCATTGGCCGATTGGTGGGAAACCATCGAAGCCTGGCGCAGCCGCGATTGCCTCAAGTACGACCGCGGCAACAAGGATGTGATCAAGCCGCAGATGGTGGTCGAGACGCTGTGGAACATGACCAAGGATGCAGACACCTACATCACTTCCGACGTCGGTCAGCACCAGATGTGGGCTGCGCAGTACTACCGCTTCGAGGAGCCGCGCCGCTGGATCAATTCGGGTGGCTTGGGCACGATGGGCGTTGGTATTCCCTACGCCATGGGCATCAAGCTGGCCAAGCCGGAGAGTGAGGTGTACTGCATCACCGGAGAAGGCTCGGTGCAGATGTGCATCCAGGAGCTGTCGACCTGTCTGCAATACAACACACCGATCAAGATCGTTTCGCTCAACAACCGCTATCTCGGCATGGTGCGCCAGTGGCAGGAGATCGAGTATTCGGGTCGCTACAGCCATAGCTACATGGACGCGCTGCCCAACTTCGTCAAGCTGGCCGAAGCCTACGGCCATGTGGGCATGCTGATCGAGCGACCGCAGGATGTCGAGCCGGCCTTGCGCGAGGCGCGCAAGCAGAAGGACCGGACCGTGTTCATGGACTTCCGCACCGATCCGACCGAGAACGTGTTCCCGATGGTCAAGGCCGGAATGGGTATCACGGAGATGCTGCTCGGTAGCGAAGACCTCTGAGTTCCGATGCCGAACGCAGCGGGTATGCGTTCGGTCATCCGGTTCCGATCGCGTTTTTTTTATTTCAAGACAAATCCATTGCCCGCCAAGTCCGCGCATTACCGTGTGCGGGGGAGGGCGGCGAAAAGAGGCGTCGCACTTTTATGAAACACATCATTGCTGTCCTGCTCGAAAACGAACCCGGGGCTCTGTCGCGCGTGGTCGGGCTTTTTTCGGCCCGGGGATACAACATCGAATCGCTCACCGTTGCACCCACTGAGGATGCCAGCCTGTCGCGCATGACGGTGGTCACCACCGGATCCGACGATGTGATCGAACAGATCACCAAGCACCTGAACCGCCTGATCGAAGTGGTCAAGGTGGTTGACTTGACCGAGGGCGCTTATACCGAGCGCGAGTTGATGATGGTCAAGGTGCGCGCCGTCGGCAAGGAACGCGAAGAGATGATGCGCATGGCCGACATTTTTCGCGGCCGCATCATCGATGTGACTGACAAGAGCTACACCATCGAACTCACAGGTGACCACAGCAAGAACGATGCTTTTCTCGACGCCATCGAACGCGGCGCCATATTGGAAACGGTGCGTACGGGTGCCAGCGGAATCGGCCGCGGCGAACGCGTCTTGCGGGTGTAGCAATGTTGCTCGCCCCCCGTCTGCGGCGCACTGCGTGTCGCCTTCGCCAACCCCCTTACCAGGGGGCAACACCAGCGGCCGGGCAAAGCCCGTTCCGCGGTGTTATGTCGCTCGACCCCCAGTCTGCGGCGCACTTCGTGTCGCCTCCGCCAACCCCCTTGCCAGGGGGCAACACCAGCGGCCGGGCAAAGCCCGTTCCGCGGTGTTTCTGGAATGAAGCGGGCCCGACTTTATTTTTATTAATTCAACGATGCCAATCAACGAAGGAGCGATGACATGAAGGTTTATTACGACAAGGACGCCGATCTGAGCCTGATCAAGGGCAAGACGGTGGCGATCATCGGCTATGGCTCTCAGGGGCATGCGCATGCGCAGAACCTGAACGACAGCGGCGTCAAGGTGGTGGTCGGCTTGCGCAAGGACGGCGCTTCCTGGCCAAAGGTCGAGAAGGCGGGGCTCAAGGTGGCAGAGGTGGCGGACGCGGTGAAGGCCGCCGATATCGTAATGATCCTTCTGCCCGACGAGCAGATCGCCGCGGTCTACAAAAACGACGTGGCGCCGAACATCAAGGAAGGCGCCTCGTTGGTGTTCGCCCATGGCTTCAATATCCACTATGGATTCGTACAGCCGCGGGCGGATCTCGATGTGTGGATGGTTGCGCCCAAGGCGCCGGGCCACACGGTGCGCAGCACCTACACGCAGGGAGGTGGCGTGCCGCACCTGATCGCCGTGCACCAGGACAAGTCGGGCAAGGCGCGTGACTTGTCGTTGTCCTATGCCACGGCCAATGGCGGCGGCAAGGCCGGCATCATCGAGACCAATTTTCGCGAAGAGACGGAAACCGATCTGTTCGGCGAGCAGGCGGTGCTGTGCGGCGGTACGGTGGAGCTCATCAAAGCCGGCTTCGAGACGCTGGTCGAGGCCGGCTACGCGCCCGAGATGGCGTACTTCGAATGCTTGCACGAGCTCAAGCTGATCGTCGACCTGATCTACGAGGGCGGCATCGCCAACATGAACTACTCGATCAGCAACAACGCCGAATATGGCGAGTACCTGACCGGTCCGCGCATCATCAACGACGAGACCAGGAAGGTCATGAAGCAGGTGCTCAAGGACATCCAGAGCGGCGAATATGCCAAGAGCTTCGTCTCCGAGAACATCGCCGGCGCACCGACCTTGCTGTCGCGGCGGCGCCTGAACAGCGAGCACCAGATCGAGGTGGTCGGTGAAAAGCTGCGGGCCATGATGCCGTGGATCAAGAAGAATAAGTTGGTCGACCAAACGCGCAACTGAAGGCCCTGTGCCAGCCCCACCTTTGCATCACGCCGCTCATGGACGACGACACCGCGTTTGACGAACTGCCGCCGCGCAAGCGGCGCAAGGGCATCTACATCCTGCCCAACCTGTTTACGCTGGCAGCGTTGTTCGGCGGCTTCTACGCCATCGTCATGGCGATGGATCAGAAGTTCGACCAGGCGGCGCTCGGGGTCTTCGCGGCGATGATCCTGGACAGCCTCGACGGGCGGGTGGCACGTATGACGCACACCCAGAGCGCCTTCGGCGAGCAGATGGATTCGCTCTCGGACATGGTGTCGTTCGGCGCGGCGCCTGCACTCATTGCCTACGAATGGTCGCTGCGCGGACTCGGCCGCTGGGGCTGGATCGCGGCCTTCGTCTACTGCGCCTGCGCGGCGCTGCGCCTGGCGCGGTTCAATGTCAACACCAGCGTCGTTGACAAGCGTTGGTTCCAGGGCCTGCCGTCTCCAGCCGCGGCGGCGCTGGTGGCTGGGCTGATCTGGCTGATGAGCGAATCCGGTGCGCCGCGTGGCACCGACATGGGGTTTTTGAACTGGAAGCAGGTCACCTGGGTGACCTTCGGTTTCACCCTGTACGCCGGCCTGACGATGGTGACCAATGTGCCCTTCTACAGCTTCAAGGACGTGCAGATGAAGCGCAGCGTGCCGTTCGTGGTCATCGTCGCCATCGCGCTCGGCATCGCCGTCATCAACATCGATCCGCCGATCGTCCTTTTTGCCTTGTTCGTTGCCTATGGCTTGAGCGGCTACGTGGTGTATGGCTGGCGCAAGTCGAAGGGCCAGCACACCAGCGTGATCAGTGTGTCGACCGACGAGCCGGAAGAGCGGGACCTGCATCACTGACGAAGGCGCGAGTAAATCTACTGTGCGAACCGATCTTGCATCTGCGGTCCTCGCCGGACGTCTGTACGGCTGCGGTCCGGGGTGCAACCTCGGCCCGCTCGCTACGATTTCTTCACGCCTTCGAGAGCCGGCGTGCCGGCGCCGGCGCAGAAGGGTGTCGCCGTGAATTCGCTCGGAAGCGCAGATGGTTTGACGCGGCCGCTGTCGGGCACACATAATGCCTTCCCGCCAGGGGCGTCCCGTGGCGGATTCCGCGTATCGATTGATCGAGTCGGTGCGTGCGACGTGTTTTCAAACCAAACAAAAAACAGGAGACTGCGATGCACAACAGCAGGTCGGTGGCATTGAACGTGGCTACTGCGTGGCGGCTAAGCTTGCAGTGGCGATTCACAGCGCCGATGTGGCGCCGATTGTGTGGATTGGCACTTCTGTTCGGTATGGCAGCGGTGCTTTCGCTGCCGGCGCAAGCCAAAACGTTCAGGGTGAACGTCGTTGCCGACCCGGCTCAAATGGATCCGATCACCTACTCGGAGATCGTCTCGGGCCGAATCATTCGCAACATGTACGAGGGCTTCACCTGGACCTCGGACGAAGGCAAGAACATCCCGGCGCTGGCCGAGACTTGGGAGCCGCTTAAAGATGGCCCGGGCTTTCGTTTCCATTTGCGCAAGGGCGTGGTGTTTCATAGCGGAAGGCCGTTCACCGCCAAGGATGTCAAGTACACCTTCGAGGAGCTGATTCGTCCAGGCGCCAAGGGTGGGCTCAATTCGACCTACCTCAATGTGGTGGTCGGTGCCAAGGATATGAAAGACGGCAAGGCGACCAGCTTGTCGGGCGTGACGATCGTCGACGACCACACCGTCGACGTCGCTTTCACCAAGCCCGATGTGCTGTTCCCGATCTATCCTTTCTATTTCATGGACAGCGGCATCGTGGCCGAGCAAGGGGCCGATTGGATGACCAAGGTTTCCGCCGGTACCGGCCCCTATCAGTTCAAGGCATGGCGCCGCGGCGTGGCGGTCGATCTGGTGCCGAACAAGCAGTACTGGCGCGGTGCGCCGAAGATCGATGGCGTGAGTTTCATGATCGTGCCGAACGCCGACACTGTGCTGTCGCAATACGACGCCGGCGAGCTCGACTTCGTCGACGTCTATGCCGCCGCGGTGCGCCGGGTGCTGCGCGACAACCGCTATGCCAAGGAGTTGATCCGGGTCAATCGCGCGCAATCGACGTATCTGGGAATGAATCAGAATCTCTATGCGCCTTTCAAGGACATCCGCGTGCGCGAAGCGGTGTCGCTGGCGATCGATCGCAACGCCATGATCAAGGGCCTGTACGGTGGCGCGGCCTTCCCGCTCAATGGCGTGGTGACGCCGGGAGTGCCTGGGTTCGATCCGAACCTGCCGGAGCTCAAATACGATCCGGCGCGCGCCAAGAAGCTGATGGCCGATGCGGGTTATCCGGAGGGAAAGGGCCTGCCACCGGTGGACATCAGCAGCACCGATGCCTTCAAGGACGAGATTACCTACTACGCCGA
>JBDSYU010000166.1:0-9928 GCA_039925525.1 Variovorax sp. | reverse complement strand
CGACCGGGCTGGTGATTTCGCTGGCCATCCTGTTCGCTGCGATTGCTGCGCCTCTGATCGCTACGCATGGTGTCGAACAGATGGACATGCGCAACCGCTTTGCCAGCCCTTCGCTGGCGCACTGGCTGGGTACCGACAACTTCGGCCGCGACCTGTGGACGCGCCTGATCTTCGGCGCACGGGTGTCGCTGACGATTGCGCTGATCCCGGTTCTTCTGGCCGCCACGTTCGGCACGGTGGTCGGGATTGTTGCGGGCTATTTTGGTGGCTGGGTCGACCTTCTTCTCATGCGTGTGGCCGATGTGTTTCTCGGCTTCCCTGCGCTCATTTTGGTACTCGCCATAGTCGCCGTGCTGGGGCCCGGCATTCTGAACGTTTCATTGGCGTTGTTTGTCGTCTTCTGGACCGACTACGCCCGCGTCGTGCGCTCATCCACGCTGGCCTTGCGCGAACAGGCCTATGTGCTTGCCGCCCGGGCCGTCGGTGCGTCGCACATGCGCATCCTGTTCAAGGAGATCTTGCCGAACGCCTGGGGGCCGGTACTGGTCCTGGCCACCCTGGGTCTTGGCAATGCAATCCTGACCGAGTCGGCGCTGAGCTTTCTCGGCTTCGGTGTGCCGCCGCCGCAGCCCACCTGGGGCTGGACTTTAGCCTACGGCACGCGCTTCATGCGCAGCGAGCCCTGGCTGGCGATCATCTCCGGCCTCGCCATCATGGTGACCGTTCTCGGCTTCAACCTGCTCGGCGACGGCTTGCGCGACCTGCTTGATCCGAAGGGCCTTTCACGCGGGCCGCGCGGGCCGGGTAATCGCACGCTTGTCAAAAGTCAACCGTCAGAAGGACACCCCCAATGAACACGTTCACCATGCGCCGCGCAACGTTCAGCAACCACGCCGACGGCAGCGACGCCGCCCTGACCATTCACGACATCGTGGGTCAGGCCCCCGGCCCGACCATCGGCATCAGCGGCGCCATTCACGGCAACGAGCCCACCGGCACCGAGATCATCGTCGACCTCTACCGCGCGCTGCAGTCGGTGCCGATCCGCGGGCGCATCGTGTTGCTGCCGGTGGCCAATCCTCGCGCCTACGCGCAGAACCGGCGCTTCACGACCATTGATGAGCTCAATCTCAACCGCGAGTTTCCGGGTGACCCCAATGGCAGCTACACGCAGCAGCTTGCCGCCGCGATCACGCGAGAGTTTCTGGAGAAGATCGACGTCCATATCGACATGCATTCCGGTACCGACCGGCCGACCGTCGACTACGTCTACGTCCGGAACGACGAAGCCTTGTCGCGCAGCTTTGGCTCTCGTGTGCTGTACCGCCCGCAGGCGACCAAGGAGGGAACGACATTCAGTGGCACCACGACCACCGTGACCATCAACCGTCGCAACATTCCCTCCGTTGTGGTCGAACTGGGTGGCGGCATTATCGATCAGCGTCCTTATGTAGCGCGCGGACTGAAGGGCTTGCTCAACATGCTTCGCCATCTCCAGATCATCGAGGGTGCCGCGACGCCGCCGCCCAAGCAGATCGTCGTGGGCGCCATCAAGACCATCCGGCCCACGCGTGCGGGCCTGCTGGAGACGCTCGCCCCCGCGCTGGGCGAGGTGATCAAGAAGGGGCAGTTGCTCGGCCGTGTGGTCAGCCCCTACACCTTCGAGCTGCTGGAAGAAATCCCGGCACCCTTCGACGAAGGCGTGATGATCCTGTCACATCTGAGTCGGAATCTGGTGGAGTCCGGGGACTTTGGCTACATGGTGGGCGACATGGACGGTGCCGAGGCCTGACCAACATGACGATGCAGGCGGCCCAGGCGCACAGTTCCACACCTGCGGGTGCGCAGTCGGCAGCGCTAGCCGTGCACGGCCTTAACATCTCCGTGGCGAACGGCGCACAACGTTATCCGGTCGTGCGCGACATGGCGTTCGAACTGGCCCCCGGCGAGACGCTGTGCATCGTGGGCGAGTCGGGTTGCGGCAAGTCGCTGACGGCGCTGGCCTTGCTGCAGCTGCTGCCGGCGGAAGTAAATACCGATTCGGGCTCGATCCAGCTGGGCGACGTCGATCTATGCACTGCCGACCAGCGCACACTCGAAGATGCGCGCGGCAAGAAGATCGCGATGATCTTCCAGGAACCGCTGTCCTCACTCAATCCGGTCATGACGATCGGCGACCAGATCGCCGAAGTCCTGCAGCGGCATGAGTCACTGCGCGCGCGCGACGCGCAGCAGCGTGCCATCGACATGCTGGCGCGGGTCAGGATGCCGGCACCGGCGCAGCGCGCGCGCCAATTCGCCCATCAGCTGTCGGGCGGCATGCGCCAGCGCGCCATGATCGCGCTGGCTCTGGCCTGCGATCCCAGGGTACTCGTCGCCGACGAACCGACCACGGCGCTCGATGTCACCATCCAGGCAGAGATCCTGGCCTTGATCGGGCGCCTGCAGCACAGTCTGGGCACCGCTGTGGTGTTGATCACACACGACTTCGGTGTCGTCGCGGAAATGGCCGACCAGGTCATCGTGATGTACGCGGGCAGGCGAGTCGAATGCGCCGACGTGGAAACCCTGTTCGACCGGCCGCTGCATCCCTACACGATCGCCCTGATGCACGCCGCGCCGGGGCTGCAGGCGACGGACATCGCCGCCAAGGCACGGCTGCAGGAAATCGAGGGCATGGTGCCGCCGCCTTGGGCGCTGCCCACGGGTTGTGCCTTTGCGCCGCGTTGCGCGCTGGCCTTCGCCCGCTGCCGTGAAGAAGTGCCGGTGTTGACCGCGGCAGAGAGTGGCCATCGCGTCGCTTGTTGGGCTGTGGAGGCCACGCATGATTGAAGCACCCGTGATCGAGGTGCAGAACCTGACGGTGCGCTTCCCGGGCCCGCGTCGGTCGGCAGGCTTCAAGTCCGATCCGGTCACCGCGGTCGACAACATCAGTTTCACGGTGCAGCGGCGCGAGACCCTGGGACTGGTCGGCGAATCGGGCTGTGGGAAGTCCACGACGGGGCTGACCATCCTGAACCTGATCAAGCCCACGTCGGGCAATATCAGCGTTCTTGGAAAAACCATGGCCTCGCTTTCAGGCGCCGAGCGGCGCGTCATGCGCCAACGCCTGCAGATCGTTTTTCAGGACCCATACTCGACGCTCAATCCGCGCCAGCGCGTGGCGGACATCATCCGAGCGCCGCTGGATATCCACAGACTTGGAACGCCTGCCGAACGGCGCGACCGGGTGAAGCTTCTCATGGCTCGTGTCGGGCTGCGGCCAGACCAGGCCGACAACTACCCGCACCAGTTTTCCGGCGGCCAACGCCAGCGCATCGGCATCGCACGGGCGCTGGCGACACAGCCGGAACTGGTGGTTTGTGATGAGCCTGTCTCCGCGCTGGATGTGTCCGTGCAGGCGCAAATCCTGAATCTTCTGGTGGAGTTGCAACAGGAGTTCGGGCTGTCATTGCTTTTCATCTCGCACGATCTTTCCATCGTGAAACACTTGAGCGACCGGGTGGCCGTGATGTACCTCGGCAGGATCGTCGAGATCGCGCCGCGAGCGACGCTGTTTGCCGCCCCCCGGCATCCCTATACGAGGCTGTTGTTGAACTCGTTGCCGCCCCGCCATCCGCGGGAACGGCGGCGCCAGCATCTTGGCGAAGATGCGCATGCCCCAGCCGCGCCAGCGCAGCCGACTGGCGGCTGCCGCTTCAGCGCGCGTTGTCCGCATGTGATGGACGTGTGCCTGCACAATGACCCGGCACTCACATCGCGCGACGTCGGCCATGCGGTCGCGTGCCACTTTCTCTAAAAAGCAAGCCATGGAACATGTCCGATTGGGCCGCAGCGGCCTGAAAGTCTCCCGCCTCATCCTGGGCTGCATGACCTACGGAGATCCAAATTGGAGCCCGTGGGTGCTGGACGAGGCTGCCAGCCGGCCGTTCATCCGGCGCGCGCTCGACCTCGGAGTGAACACTTTCGATACGGCCGACATGTATTCGACCGGCACCAGCGAGGCGATTCTCGGCCGCGCGCTCAAGGAGTGGACGACGCGCCAGCACATGGTGATCGCCACCAAGCTGTACAACCCGATGGGGCCGGAGCCGAACAATCGCGGCCTGTCGCGCAAACACATCTTCGAAGCCGTTGACGCGAGCTTGCGTCGGCTTCAGACCGACTACATCGACCTCTACCAGATCCATCGCTTCGACAATGACACGCCGCTCGAAGAGACATTGGATGCGCTCAATGATGTCGTGCGCTCCGGGCGGGTGCGCTATCTCGGAGCGTCCTCGATGTTTGCCTGGCAGTTCATGAAGGCACTGGGCTTGCAGCGCGCGCACGGCTGGGCGCCCTTCATCTCGATGCAGAATCAATACAGCCTGCTGTACCGCGAAGAGGAACGGGAGATGCTGCCGCTGTGCCGAGAGGAGGGCATCGGCGTCATTCCCTGGAGCCCTCTGGCGCGCGGCTATCTCGCCGGCAATCGTGGGGCCGCGACACCGGCGACGAACCGTGCGGGCACGGACAAGCTCGGCGCTTCGCTCTTCAACAACCAACCGGACCGGGCGATCATCGCGGCGGTGGACGCCGTCGCCCGCAAGCTGGGGCGCTCCATGGCCCAGGTCGCCTACGCCTGGGCAGCCACGCGGCCCGGCGTGACGACGCCAATTTTCGGAATTTCCAAATTGGCGCAATTTGACGACGCCGTCGCTTCGCTGACGTTGCGGCTTGATCCCGACGATGTCGCAAGCATGCAAGCACCGTATGTGCCGCGCCCGATCGCCGGGCACGCCTGAACGAGGCAAAGGCCTCAGTGGCAGCTGGCTTGCGCCCTACCCTCCAAAGCGCGAAGCATCAAGCGAAAGGCCCAGATCGTGATCCGACTCACCCCACAGGATTTTTCGACGCTCGCAGCCAGCGTTGCGGCCGCGATCGAACCGGTCGAGGTGTACCGCGCGGTAGAGCAGATGCTGGCCGAGCCGCTGGGCTTCGGCTTGTCGTTTCGCTCGGTCGGATGCTGGGCACGATCAATGTGCTCGACGTTGCCGGTCGGTATGACGAACATGCTGTGGAAACCTTGCAGGCCGTCGCACCTGATCTTGTTGCCCCGTTCCTGCGCGAACTGAAGATCTACTGAACCTGAATCCGGCAGTTCATCCGCTCGAACAAGCGCTAGCCTGAACCATACATTCAGCCAGGTGCCGTCGACTTGAACAGCGCCGCGACCTTGCGCTTGCTCTTGATATTGGCCGAGCCACGGGAAGCAGGCGTGGCGCGGCTTTTTTCCCACGACGGTGCGGCATCCGTCGCAGCCGCCGGCGCCTCGTAGGGCTTGTCGAAAAAGGGATCGCGCGGCGCCGCAGGAGCGCGATGCGGCCGTGCTGCAAAGCGATTGCTGCGCGGCTCGAAGCGATCGCGTTCACGGTCACGGTCACGGTCATGATCACGATCCCGCTCACGGCCTTGAACCGGCTGCGGTGCGTCGAGCAAGTCACGCGCATCGCCGGCCTCGCCCTCCTCGCGCCAATGGCGGCGGCCATCGTTGATGCGGCCGCGCGGCCGGTCCTCGTCGTACTCGATGGGTTCGAGTTCGATCTTGGTCTTCAGCAATTTCTCGATGTCCGCCACCAGGCGCGCATCGTTGCCGCCACCGACGAAACTCACGGCCAGGCCGGAGGCGCCGGCGCGGCCGGTGCGGCCGATACGGTGGATATAGTCCTCGGCGTTGAACGGCACGTCGAAGTTGAACACCGCCGGCACGTCCTTGATATCCAGTCCACGCGCGGCCACGTCGGTGGCGACCAGCAGGTCGACCTCGCCGGCCTTGAAAGAGGCCAGGGCCTTGAGCCGCTCGTCCTGGCTCTTGTCACCATGCAGCGCCGTCGTGCGCATACCCTCGCGTTCGAGCGAGCGGGCCAAGCGGGCACAGCCGAGCTTGCTGTTGACGAAAACAAATGCCTGCGACAGACCGCGCTGGCGCACGATCTGCTTCAGCGCGCGGCGCTTGTCGTCATCGGAGACGCTGTAGAAGTGCTGCTCGACGGTCGAGGCCGCCTCGTTCGGCCGCGCCACCTCGATGGTCACCGGGTCCTGCAGATAGGTGGCTGCGAGCCGGCGGATTTCCGGCGAGAAGGTGGCAGAGAACAGTAGCGTCGTGCGCTCCTTCGGCAGGAAGGCCAGGATGCGCTGCAGGTCCGGCAGGAAACCGATGTCGAGCATGCGATCGGCCTCGTCGAGCACCACATATTCGACCTTGTTGAGCACCGCGTTCTTCGCTTCGATGTGATCGAGCAGGCGGCCCGGCGTCGCTACCAACACCTCGACACCCTTCTTCAATTCCGCCGTCTGCGGCTTCATGTCGATGCCACCGAAGACCACGGTGCTGCGCAACTGCGTGTACTTGGCGTAGAGCGCGATCTGCTGGGCCACCTGATCGGCCAGTTCGCGCGTCGGCAGCAGCACCAGTGCGCGCACCGCGTGACGCGCCGGTGAGGCCGAGCCGTTCTCGTGCTTGAGCAGGCGCTGCAGCAAGGGCAGGGAAAACGCCGCCGTCTTGCCGGTGCCGGTCTGGGCCGCACCCATCACGTCTTTGCCCGTAAGCACGACCGGAATGGCCTGCTCCTGGATCGGGGTCATGGTTTCGTAGCCCATTTCGGCCACGGCGCGCGCCAGTGGTGGCGCGAGGGAAAGATTGGAAAAGGAACTTGTCATCAAGCCCTCTATTGTCGCACCGCCTTTCAGCCGCGATCGGGCTCGCCACCGGAAGGCCCGACGCTGCGCTTGCAGGAAGGACCGGCGCGCCGCTTACAGGTTGCCGGCCGTGAAGGTGTCACAGGAGCGCATCGAGCCGCTCTGGATACCGGTCGTAAACCAGCGCTGCCGCTGAGCACTGGTGCCGTGGGTGAAGCTGTCGGGCACCACCGCGCGGCCAGCGGAGCGCTGCAAGGCGTCGTCGCCGATCTTTTGCGCCGCGTTCATCGCCGATTCGATGTCGCCTTTTTCGAGGATCTGCCGTGAGGCCTGCGCGTGGTTGGCCCAGACACCGGCAAAGCAATCGGCCTGCAACTCGACGCGCACGCTCAGCGCATTGCTCTCACGCTCGCTCAAGCGCCCTCGCGCCGCATCGACCTTGGCGCTGATGCCCAGCAGGTTCTGCACATGGTGGCCGACCTCGTGTGCTACCACGTAAGCCTGGGCGAACTCGCCTGGCGCACCGAGCTGGCGTTTCAGGGTATCGAAGAATCCCAGGTCGATGTAGACCTTCTGGTCGCCGGGGCAATAGAACGGGCCCATGGCAGATTGGCCGGTGCCGCAGGCCGTTGGCGTGGCACCGCGAAACAGCACCAGCTTGGGGTCGCGATACGTGCTGCCGCTTTGCTTGAAGAGGTTGGTCCACACGTCCTCGGTGTCGGCCAGGACGGTCGAGACGAAGCGCGCCGCCTCGTCGTTGGCCGGCGGCGGCTGGCCCTGCTGCTGGACGTAGGGCGCTGGCTGGTCGCCCCCGGAAAGCATGCCCAACAACGTGAGCGGGTTGATGCCGAAAATCCAGCCGCCGATCAAGGCAATGACGATGGTGCCGATGCCGATGCCACGTCCGCCGAAAATAAAGTTGCCGCCACCACCGCCGCCGCTACCCCGACGATCTTCGACGTTGTCCGACTCCCGATTGCCATCCCAACGCATGACGCTTCTCCTTGACCGCCGACAAGCGGCAAAGGCGATATTAACGGTGGCGCTGCGACCCTGTCTGTCAGGCTTTAGGCAGCGTGACGCCGCGCTGCCCTTGGTATTTGCCGCCGCGATCCTTGTAGCTTGTCTCGCAGACCTCGTCGCTCTCGAAAAACAGCACCTGGGCACAGCCCTCCCAGGCGTAGATCTTGGCCGGCAGCGGCGTGGTGTTGCTGAACTCGAGCGTGACGAAGCCCTCCCATTCGGGCTCGAGCGGCGTCACGTTGACAATGATGCCGCAGCGCGCGTAGGTGCTTTTGCCCAGACAGATGGTCAGCACGTTGCGCGGGATGCGAAAGTACTCGACCGTGCGCGCCAGAGCGAAACTGTTGGGCGGGATGATGCAGCTCTCGCCGGTGAAATCGACAAAGCTCTTCTCGTCGAAGTTCTTCGGGTCGACGACAGTGCTGTGGATGTTGGTGAAGACCTTGAATTCCGGCGCACAGCGAATGTCGTAGCCATAGCTCGAGGTGCCGTAGCTGATGATCTTGTGCCCCTCGCGCAAGCGCACTTGCGCCGGTTCGAACGGCTCGATCATGCCGGTCTCCTCGGCCATCCGCCGAATCCATTTATCGCTCTTGATGCTCATGTTCAGACGTCGCTGTCGGAGGGCGCAAATTGTGGCACGGCGCGCAAACAGGGGCTCAAAAAGCCCGGACTTCGCCGCGCGGAACGAAACGGCCCATGCCTTCGCGGCCGTGCCAATCGGCCCCATCGACGATCAGCTTGCCACGCAGGAACACCTTTTCGACGCGTCCCTGCAACTCCCGTCCTTCAAGCAGCGTGTAGTCGCAGTTCCCGTGCAGGTGCTTGGCGCGCACCGTCTGGCGAACCGCCGGATTGAACAGCACGACATCGGCATCGCTGCCGACTGCGATCGTGCCCTTCCGCGGGAAAAGGCCAAAGAGCTTCGCCGGCGTCGTCGCGGTGAGTTCAACGAAACGATTGAGCGAAAGCTGGCCCTGCATCACGCCGATGTCGAACAGGCTGACCAGCCGGGTTTCGATGCCGGGCGCGCCGTTCGGGATCAGCGAAAAATCATCCTTGCCGCGCATCTTCTGCGCGAGATAACCGAGGTGCCCTTCCTTCATGCAGAACGGGCAATGGTCGGTCGCGATCACCTGCAGGTCGTCGTAGCGCAAGGCGCGCCATAGATGCTTCTGATCCTGCGGGGTGCGCAGCGGCGGTGTCATCACATATTTGGCGATCTCGAAATCGTCGCTGTCGTACACCGAATCGTCGAACAGCAGGTAGTGCGGGCAGGTTTCTGCGAACACCGGAATGCCTTCAGCGCGCGCCGCGACCA
The DNA here is from genome assembly GCA_039925525.1 of Variovorax sp. Classification (GTDB taxonomy): domain Bacteria; phylum Pseudomonadota; class Gammaproteobacteria; order Burkholderiales; family Burkholderiaceae_C; genus Variovorax. The sequence continues at coordinate 903 of JBDSYU010000166.1, read as the reverse complement.
CATGTTTGAGCGCTTCGTTGCTGGACACATGAACGAAGTAGATGGGCGCGTTCGCCAGCTCGGCCAGCCGAATGCCTCGGTGCGTGGCCTCGCCCTCCAGCAATGCCGGGCGTGTGGTCGCGTGGTAGCGCGGTGAGGTATGGCCAGCCGCCAGCGCCTCCTTGATCAGCAGATCGATCACGGTGCCGTTTTCGGCATGCAAGGCGACCATGCCGCCGTCGGCACCGACCTGACGCAGCATCCGGAAAATCGCCGCGTCGTCGGCCATCATGACGCCGGGATACGCCATGAACATCTTGAAACTGGTCACGCCTTCGTGTCGCATCGCATGTCGCACATCGGTCAGCACCTGATCGTCGACCCGCGTCACGATCACATGCAGGCTGTAGTCGATCGCGACCTGCGCGTCGGCGCTGCGCTGGGCGCGCTCGATCGCGCCGAGTGGCGAATCGACCTCGGTCTGGAGCGCGAAGTCGACGATGGTGGTCGTGCCACCGAAGGCGGCGGCCTTGGTGCCGCTGGCGAAGGTGTCGCAGGTGATGGTGGTGCCGATCACGTTTTCGAGGTGCACGTGCGTGTCGACGCCGCCGGGCAGCACATATAGGCCGGCGGCATCGACCACCGCGATGTCATCGCCGACCTGGATATCGCGCCCGATGGTGTCGATCACGCCGCAGCGCATCAGCACATCGGCCACATAGTCGTCGCTGGCCGTGATGACGCGGCCGCCTCGGATCAGCACCGGGTTGCCGTGGCTCATGCAATCACCTCGTCGAGATGGCCGATGAGGCGATCGATCTCGTCCATGGTGTTGTAGTGCGCGATCGAGACCCGCACCACACCGCCCTGTGCGGCGAGGCCCAGGTATTCGATCAATCGCCTGGCATAAAAATCACCGAAGCG
>JBDSYU010000165.1:0-17600 GCA_039925525.1 Variovorax sp. | reverse complement strand
CCCCGGTCCAGCGCCACCGGCACCTGAGTGAGAAGGAACTGGGTGCGTTCTGGCGCAAGTTGGACGAGCAGGGTGCGCGATGTGACCCCAGCGGCGCAGGCCCAGAAGCCGGGCGATCTTGCTTGGTTTAACTGACGCGGCATACATGACGCATGTCACCCACATGAGAGGGCGAATCCTATTGCCGGCTCGCCCGGTTTGAAGTCAGCGCGCCGCAAACGGTATCGTCTGCCACGCTAAGGAGAGCGGACTGGGTACCGACCTTCCAGCTTCTGCCTGGACGGCTCTGCCGCAGCGGACACGTCGACGAACTTCGGATGCACCACGCCAACGTTTTCTGTTGACCTCTACCGGTCCCCATATACTGGATGTCGATCCAACCGCGGCCTCACACGAGCGCCGTACTAAGGGGAGGCCGCTCATGCCAAATGTTACCTATGCCTTGCTGGTGGGCATCAACGAGTACCCGGCCGGCGTGCCTTCCCTGTCTGGCTGCGTCAACGATGTCGAGCACTTCCACGACTACTTGAAGTACAGCGTCGCGAAGGAGGCGCTGGCTGTCGAAGCGCTGAGGGACGGCGAGGCGACGCGCGCGAATCTCATTCGCGGTTTTCGGACGCACCTGGGGCGCGCCCGTGCGGGCGATGTGGCGGTATTCTTCTACTGCGGCCACGGCGCAAGGTCGGCATCGGCGGCCCAGTTCGCCGAGTTCTACCCTGGGGGGCTCGACGAAGGCCTCGTCTGCGTCGACAGCCGGCTGCCCGCTGGGCACGACCTGGCCGACAAGGAACTGGCTGTGCTCATTTCCGAGCTGGCACGTACCGAGGCGCACGTGGCCTTCATCCTCGATGCCTGCCACACCGGTTCGGCGACCCGCGGCGCCGACGCCTTCAGTGGTCTGGTCTCGCGGCGCACCGGCGGCGTACGCGAGGAGCGCGCTCTCGACAGCTATCTCGACGGCCACTACGCCCAGTTACTGAAAAAGGGGGAGAGTCTCAGCATTCCGGCCGCGCGCCACATCCTGCTCGCGGCCTGCGACCGCACCCAGGAGGCGAAGGAATCGCCGCTCGAGCGCCGCGGCGTGTTCTCCGCGACTTTGCTGGAGGTGCTGGAACAACACGGCCCATTGTCGTATGCCGACCTCTTCAGGCGCAGCCGCGCTGCGGTGCGCAAACGCGCAGTCGATCAAGACCCGCAGTTCGAGCCGGTGGGGCAGTTCGACGCCTGGAGCGGTTTTCTCGGCGGTGCCGGCAGCGGGCACTCGAGCCGCCACAGCGTGACCTTCGACAAGGGCGACTGGACCATCGATTTCGGCGCGATCCATGGCATGCCTACCGAGAGCGACAAGAGCGTCGGCGTCGTGCTCTACAACGACAAGGACCCGAACCGCGCGGTCGGTTCCGCCATGACCGTCGAGGTGAACGCGCAGCAATCGACACTTGCTCTGGACTTTCCGGGCGACGAAGGCGCCACCTACCGGGCCGCCATCACTAGCCTGCCTACGGCACCGCTGTTGGTGCACTGCGCCGGCGAAGCGGCGCTCTTTGCGGGTCTTGGCAAGGCACTCGAAGAAGACGGCTCGATCGGTACGGCCTTGACCGAGGCCGCCGACGGCGCGCACTACGCCATCGCGGTCAAGGACGGTCAGCTCGCCCTGCTGCAACGCGAGTCGGAGGTCTTGATCCAGGCGGCCCGATTCGATCCCCAACAACCCCAGGTAGCCGGCCGGGCCCTGCGCGACGCGCTGCGCAAGGTGGCTCAGTGGGAGCGCCTGCTCGCCCTGCACAACCGTGCGAGCGACCTCGATGCGACAACGATCGATTTCGTCTGCAGCGAGGCAGTGCCCGGTGCGGACGACTTCGTTCACGGAGGCGAGGACATCACGCTCGAATCGGTGCAGTCGGGCGGCAAGTGGGGCCGCATCAAAGCCAAGGTGCGGGTGCGCAATCGCAGTGGCCGCACGCTGAACATGCTGCTGGCCTACTTCTCGCCCGCTTTTGGCGTGACGGTGATGAGCAACGACCCCATCGAGTCGGGCGAGGCCTGGGTCACGCTGTATGGCGATGCGCCCGAGCATGTCTTCACGCTGATCGAAGGCCGGGAGAGCGAAGAAACGATCGACCGCTTCAAGCTCATCGTCAGCACCAAGCCCGTCGACGGTTTCCTGCTCGAACAGGAAGAGCTCGAGCTCGGGGCGACCGTGCGGGTCACGCGCGCCATCGGCGGCTTGGGTGGCGCCAAAAAGAAAGCGCGCAGCGACGACTGGATGACCAAGAGCCTGCGTATCCGCGTCGTGCCGCGGCTCGACGAGATCGGACCGCAGCCCTGGACCTCCGATAACGGCGCGATCGTCGTCAAGGGACACTCCAGGATCAAGGCCAACGTGAGCCTGGGTACGGCCAAGCCGGGCACGCGCGCCTTGGGCGAAGGTCCCGCCTTCCTTGAAGCATTCGAGCGCGCGGGCCTGACGCTACCCAACCTCAGCGGCACGCGCGGCGCGGGGCACAGCGTGCTGGAGCTGAGTGGCATCGCGAACCCCGAAGCGCTCGCCACCGAGCCGCTGCAGATCGAGCTCAACCTGGCGCTCGAGCCGAACGAAGGCATCCTGCCGTTCGTCTTTGACGGCCAGCATGTGTTGCTGGGCGGCGATGTCAGCCGAGACGAGCAAGGCCGCACGCACATCAGCATCGATCACCTGCACGAGGCGCCGTCGGATCGGCGCAGCCTGGGCGGCTCCTTGAAACTGTATTTCTTCAAGACCTATCTCAAGCAGACGAGCCTCAACAAGCTGCGCTGGATTGAATTCAAGCCCGATGGCAGCTGGGCATACCGCGACGACGGGGTGGCCGCCAAGGTCGGAGCCGCCCGGCGCGTGCTGCTGCTGGTGCACGGCATCATCGGTGACACCGAGGGCATGGCCAACGGCGTGCGTGCGTGCGGTCTCGATCAGAAGTTCGATCTCGTGCTCACCTACGACTACGAGAACCTCAGCACGCCAATCACCGAAACCGCTCAGGCCCTTAAGGCACAGCTAGCCGAGGCTGGGCTGCAGGCAGCGGACGACAAACACCTGACGCTGCTTGTGCATTCGATGGGCGGCCTGGTCTCGCGCTGGTTCATCGAGCGCCAAGGCGGTCGGGAGGTGGTCGACCATCTTGTCATGTGCGGCACGCCGAACAACGGCTCGCCATTCGGCAAGGTCGACGATGTGCGCAAGATCCTCGACGTGCTGGTGGGCCTGGCGGCCAACTACGTGCCCGCTCTGATCCCGTTCAGCGCGCCCATCCTCTTCCTGCTCAATCGATCGAAGAAGGTGACGCCCACGCTGATGCAAATGGACGCCGGCTCCGACTTCATCCGCGATCTGAACGCGAGCCTCGACCCCGGCGTGCGCTACACCGTCCTCGCCGGCGACGTGAATGCCTACCAGGAGCCCACCGATGCGTTCTTCGCCAAGCTGCTGACCAAGACGGGCCAAAGCGTTGTGTTCGAGGCCTTGTTCGGTATGAAACCGAATGACATTGCGGTGTGCGTCGACAGCATCAGCCGCGTCGGCGGCGCGCGCGAGAGCGATCCTGATACACATTCAGTGGCGTGTCACCACCTGAACTACTTTCTTTCGCAGGACGGGCAGCGGACGTTGATGAGCGTGGCCTGGTAGCTTGAATCGAACCGTTCGAGCCTGTCCGGTAACGTGGGGAGGAACGAGTCTGAGCACCCGCCTATCTCTTGCCAGACGCCTTGCGGGGGTAGAAGATCGCGCATTTGGCGCAGCCGTTCGCACTGCTCGAACGCGCCGTCCGGCTCCAGCCGATTTTCTGCTAATCCGGAGACGAGTCGATGACCGGTTCAGGCCTTACGTTTGAAGCCTTGGGTGCCGGCTATGGCGATACGCTGCTGGTCAGCTGCGCACATGGCCGCGGTACGTGGCTCCTGCTCGTGGATACCGGCCCAGACGAGTGCTGGCCGACGCTGAAAGCGCGCCTCGAACGCCTGCCCGCGGATGCGAAGGGGCGCCGTCACATCGACCTGGTGGTGATCAGCCACATCGACCACGACCATATCGGCGCCGCCAAAGCTTTGTTCGACGATCGCACGCTGGGCCTGAGTTTCGGCGACATTTGGTTCAACGCGCCGCCCCGACTGGCCACGCGCGGTGTGGCCGAGGGGCAGACCTTGGCGGAGCTGCTCGGCGCGCAGCCTGCTGCCTTGCCCTGGAACCGCGCTTGGGCGGGCGCGCCTGCCGTCACGCTGGCCGATCGCCTGTTCGTCGAATTGCCGAGCTCCGCAGGGCAGCCGCGCCTGACGCTGCTGTCGCCGAGCGCGACCAAGCTCGATGCCTTGTTCAAGGTCTGGGACAAGGAGCTGCGTGCCCTGGCCAAGCCGGCGAAGCGGCGTGCTGCGCCAGCCGTGTCGCGCGGACTGCTCGATCTGCAAGCCCTTGCGGCCAAAAAGACGCCGCTCGATCGCGCGCCTGCCAACGGCTCGAGCATCGCCTTGCTGCTCGAACATGAGGGCGTCTCGGTGCTGCTGACCGCTGACGCGCACGCGACGGTGCTCGTCCCGGCGCTGCGTGCGCTCGCCACCCACCGCGGCACGGCCTTGCCCTGGAAGGTGGATGTGTTCAAGCTCAGCCACCACGGCAGCCGCGCCAATGTCACGCTGGACCTGCTCAGTACCGTGCAGGCCCAACACTACGTCGTCAGCACCAACGGCGCCATCTTCGGCCATCCCGACGACGAGGCGATCGCCCGCACCGTGCTGCACGGCGGTACGCCGCAAACGATCTGGTTCAACTACGCGAACGAACATTCCGCCCGCTGGGCTGCCACCTCGTTGCAAGCGTGGGGCAGCAGCGCGAAGGAGCCTGTCGCCGGCACGACCGGCGTCACCTTGGAAATCGCGCGTCGAGCAACGGAGTCGCAAACTCTCACCAGCGCGTCAATCAGCCGCTGAAACGCGGCAAAGGGAGCAATCGATGGCAACTGCGACGAAGGCAGGCTTTAAGCGTGCGGCGACAAAAAGGGCATCGGCCAAGAAGGCGCCGGCGAAGAAGGCCGCAAAGAAGAAAACGGCGGCGCAAAGAACTCCGACGAAGAAGACCCCGGCCAAGAAGTCAGCCACCAAGAAGCGCACGGCACCCAAGCCCGCATCCAAGCCGGCGACGGAGAAGAAACGGGCACCGAAGAAGGCGTCCATCACACCGCGTGCGAAGAGCGCGCCGACCAAGAAGACAGCGCGCGCACGTCCGAAGGTCACGACTCCGGTGGCTACGCCGGCAAAGAAGATAGCGACCGCAAAACACGCCAAGAGCACACCGGCCAGGAAGCCGCGTGCTCCTTGGGCAACGCGGCAGTTCTACGATCCGCGCTCTCAGCTCGACAAGCTCTCCCAAGAGCCCTCGCCTGCCGCGATCAGCCGCGGTATGTCGGACACCGTGGAGACCCCGGCGCCACGGCTGCCGGACGAGTTCTTTGCGGCCCACACCGACGCGACGATCAGCGACCAGGCCTTCGCCGACGCCGCGCAGGATCTGGGCTGCGAAGAGGCCGCGGTGCGGGCGGTGGCGGAGGTCGAGTCGCACGGATCGGGCTTCGACCGCCAGGGACGCCCCACCATCCTCTACGAACGACATGTGTTCTCGCGCTGCACGCAGCCCCGAAACAGGTTCGACGCCGAGTTCCCGGATATTTCGTTCAACAAACCCTATGCCCCCGGGACATTCGGCAACGGCGAACAGCAGTACATCAAGATCGGGCGCGCTTACCAGCTCGATCCCGTTGCCGCACTCAAGGCACCCTCGTGGGGCATGTTCCAGATCCTCGGCGAGAACCACAAGGCTTGCGGTTTTGACGACGTGAAGAGCTACGCGCACGCGATGTGCGCGTCGCAGACTGAGCACCTCAAGGCCTTCGTGGCCTTCGTGCAGAGCAACTCGCGCATGCTGCAGGCCCTGCGCACGCGCGACTGGGCAACATTTGCCCGGAACTACAACGGGCCAGGCTACGCCACGTATCAATACGACAAGAAGATCGAAGCCGCCTACGGTCGGCATGCGAATCCGATGTGAGACGCGGGCATGGATGATGCCGGCCGCCGGTGCGGCGGCCTCGCTTGCGCAGGCCGGCCAGGGCGCGTTCTGCGCGCCTGCAAACTGAGCGAGCTCGCTCGCGCGCATCGCCCTGGCGTTCCTGAAGTCGTTTCCAATTCAGGTATGCGCCTGGAGCGGTCTGAGATCGGCGACGCGAAGCGAGTCGATCCGTTGTGGACCGAGGTAGTGTATTGGGGACCGGGTTTTGGGTTTCTTCATCCATGGTGGTCGAAAGCTGTGGGCATGTGGTCGAAGGTGCAGTCCGTGGGCAACGCGCAGCGTTGTCCACGGAGTGCGCCGGTGCGCGCAGCGCATCGTCCACGTGTCCACAGCCTGCCCTGCGTGGCCTGCTCGGTTTGCGAGTCAACCCGTGCACGCAGGCACCCGCCTGAACAGTGCGGCGCGTGCCTCGTTGAGTTCCTCGGCGGCCTGCACATCGGTGAGTGCGCGAGCGCGCTTGTAGAGCTCAACGAGCGCGATGCCCTCGCGCAGGTACTGCGCCGCGTCGCTCAGGTTGGCCAGCTTGTCCAGCGGCGTCATCGCGGCCTTGGGCTGGTACACCCTTTTGATGCGCCCGGGCTTGTTCGGGTCAGCCACCTCGGTGGCGAACAGGCACGGCCGGTGGTAGTTCAGGAACGGGTTGAGGTACTCGATGCAGAAGGTGTTGAAGCGAGCGGCTGGCGCTGCGGGATGTGCGCGTAGCCGAACATTTTGCGCACCGCCGAACCGTTCTTGGTCTCGGCCAGACCGTTGTCGTTGCTGCGCCGCGGCCGGCTGGGGGTGAACTCGATGCGCAGCTTCTCCATCAACTGAGCCACCCGGTGGTTGACGTACTCACTGCCGTTGTCGGCGTGGAAGCCCAGAATCTCAAAGGAGAACTGCGCCAGCATCTGCTCGATGACGCTCAGCAGATGCGCCTCGGAGATTGTCTGCACCGTGGCCACCACCTCCCACTGAGTGACGCAGTCCACCGCGTTGATGTGATACAGCCCTTTGATGCCGTCGTGGTCACCCTGGCGCACGCTGTCGATGCGGATGAAGCCTGGGCGGCCTTCGGGCGCCGGAGCCTTGCGCACGCCGGTCGCGATGGCCTTGGTCGGCCGCGTCTTGCTCAGCACGACTCGATGCGCGCGGTAGGGCGCGCTGTTGCGCAGGTTGTACAGATGCCCCACCGAGATCGGGCCCAAACGCTCGAAGCGCGGATCGGCGAAGACATCGCGCTGGCGCCGCAGCACGCAGGCCGTGGCCGGGCCCGACCGGGTGTTCATGCCGCGGTTCACTTCGGCCAACAGCGCCACGTCGGCGGCCGTGTAGCGCCGGGCAAAGGCGTGCGCGGGGGCGCAGTAGCGCTTGACCAGGGGCGCGCCGCTCACCCACATCGCCACCAGTCGCTTGACCTGCGCGCGGCTGTAGCCGCTCAGGCGCTGCAGGTACACCAGCAGCACGCCCCGATCGGCGCGCTTGAGGGTGCGGTACCCAAAGCGCTGCAACACCATGCCGATCCAGTTGTAGCGTCCCTCGTCGTTCTCAGCCCGCTTGAAGTCGAGCGCCCGCGTACCGGCCACCAACTGGCGCACCTGCGCGAGTGTGCGAACCTGAGCTTCGTTTATGTCGGTCGCCATCGATTCGATGGTCGACTCCCCGCGCCGGCACGCTGCCCGTCAGCCGCCCCATCTCAACCCTCAGACCTCCTCCAGGCTCATTCCTTGTTGGAAACACGCGCCCGGCTCCAGGCTCATTCCTCGTTGGACAAGACTCCTGATTGACCGTGCAGGACGGCAAGCGTATTCTGGGTCGGCAAAGGCTCAACATCCACGTATGCGCCGCACACGGGAGCGGGCCCTGCCAGGAGAATGCACATGCAACGGCGGTGTCGGTATGGCCTCTGATCTGCCGATCGTGTTTCTCGCGTTCGCGAACGCCGCGGATGAACACCTCGGACTGCTGAAGGCCGAAAGCCGCGACGTTCTTGCCGCCCTCGAGCCGCTCCAAAAGGAGGATCTCATCGCCATCCGGCGTGAAGAGAGCTGCGAGTTCGGGGAACTGTACGACGGCCTGATCGCGGACGGCGACCGCCTCGTGATCTTCCACTACGGCGGCCATGCCGACGGCGAGCAGCTGCAGTTCGAAGGCGGCAGCGGCGGACGCGAGGGGCTGGCGCGCATGCTCGGCCAGCAATCCAGTCTGAAGCTGGTTTTCCTAAACGGTTGCGCATCACAGGGCCATGTGAAGCTGTTGCTCGATGCTGGCGTTCCTGCCGTTGTCGCCACCTCGGTGCCGATCGGGGATCAGAAGGCGCAGGAATTCGCCACCGCGTTCTACAAGGCGCTGGCCGATGGCCGTAGCATCCCGGATGCATTCGAGACCAGTCGCGGCTTCATCGAAGCCAGGTACCCGGCAGGAAACTGCTCGCGACCCGCGTTCACGACTCAAACTCGACAGATCGGAGGTCTGGAGAAATTCCTGGGGACGGCCCCGTCGCTCGAGTGGGGGCTCTTCACCCGGGAGGACTGCGGCACGGACATCGCGCAGTGGCGTCTGCGCGATGCGAGGGCCCTCTGGCTTGTGCAGCTCGCCGACGCGCGTGGTCCGGTGCGCGGTCTAGACGGCGCGCCTTTGGCCATCGAGCACCTGCTGCCGCGGCGCACCCTGCCCGCTGTGGTGTGCCGGGTTTGCCGCACAACCAGCACGGCGACAACCGACCTGCAGACGACATGCGCGGTGTGCGGATCGGGCGACGTGTCGATGAGTACGGTCAGCACCGGTGTCGCGGACCAGCAGCTGGCCTTCTCGATTGCGCCTGAACAAGCGCGCGCTCAGGTGCTGAAACAGCTGGGCAAAGCCCCACCGGCCGACCCGTCGTCGATGATCCGGCTCGTACCGCTGTGGGTGCCCTATTGGGTGTTCGATGCCAAGACGCGCAGCACGCTGGAGGCCGAGCGTGGACGGATCTCGCCGGCGGGCGATGCCGCGCCGGCGCTCGCGTGGGAGTCGGTGCGAGACACGATCGTTCTGGCGCGTGACGCGTATCTCGCCAACGCGACCGCCATGACCTTGTATAGCGATGCCGCAGGCCCGGACTGGTTCTGGACCCTCGACCAGGCCGCGGCATTGAAGGGCCTCGACCGTACACACGCGTGTCTGCCGCTGGACCGTTCGATGCAATCGGCGTTCGACGACGTGGCCGCGAGCCTCGGCAACGAACTCGATGCGGAGGTCGTCGATCGCATAGGCGGCGTAGAACGGCGCAACGTGGTGACCGACACGCGCTACCAGGAGTTGGCGGCCCGCACGGTATTGCTCCCGCACTGGTGCGCGACTGTGGAACGCGCGGAGACACGCATTGATTTCCTGGTCAACGGAGCGACCGGTGCGGTCCGACGGCTGCATCTACACGGGGCGATCGAAGTACAGCACGAAAGGACTCCGCCAGTGACCGAACGAACATACGAACCGAGCGCCACGCCAGCCGTACCTTCGCGCGCCGTCTCGGTATTCGCCGGTGTCGGCATCGGCCTCATGGTCGGCATGATGCTGGGTCTTGCCGCTCCCGCCGGCGATGGCCGCAGCACGGTGGGCTATTTCATCGCCGCGGTGGGGGCGGGCCTCGCTGCACTGCTGGGCGTCAATGATGCGCACTTCAGTGATGCCAAGGGACTGAGGATTGGCGCCTTCGGACTCGCGCTGGTGGTGGCGGCGCCGTTGGGGATCTTCATCAGGGATCACCAATTGCTGAGTCCCGGGACCGCTGCCCCACTGAGTCTCGCCGACAGAAAGGCGGAGTATCTGGCACTGGGTTTCCAGGAGCCTGAAGTGCTCGAATTCCTGAAGCAGTCGATTAAGACCGACGGGGGTGCGCCAGCGGCCGACAGTGTTCGCCGCACCGTCGCTGCGGTCGGCGGCATACCGAGCGCGTTGATGTCGGGGAGCGTGCTCGAGTCCACCCAGTGCGACGCGCTGACGAGTCCGCCCGAGCAGGAGGTCGCGATGTCAACGGAGGACGTCATCGGCAACTTCACGCTGAAGGGCGGCCCCGGGTGGACCCAGTTGGCAGGACAGGCAAAGGAACTGCTGCGGGGCGGCGATCAGAAGCAGTTCCTGTTGATGGCCCGGGATTCGGTGTGCGGCCAGCAATCGTCACCCACGGCGGCACAGTGCGGCAAGCTGCAGGCCATCTCGGCCGGCACTGAAAACGATCTGCAACGGGGCTTTGCAGAGGCGGGACTGGAATCTCTATTTAACCGCGTCCAGTCGGAAATTTCGGCTTCAGGGCGGGTGGCATCACTGCGCTTGCTCGCCAGCACCATCTGCAAACAGGGGAAGGCCAACCAATGACTCATACGCCTGCTGTTCACCTGCGCCGTTACCGCTCTCAAGCGGCTGGCACTTTTTGTGCTGTCTTGATGCTGGGCTGGCCGTTCGAGGCGGCGGCCCAGATTTCGCTCGATGCGCTGAAGCATTCGATTGTTCTTGTCTATGCAACGCAGGGCGGTCAGACGCACGCGGCAAGTGGCTTCTTGTGGCAGGCGTCGCCGCCGTCGTCGGCCAACAGCTTCGTGATCACGGCACTCCACGCCGTGTCGGGCGCCATGTCCGTGCAGTGTGCAGGCGTCACCAAGAAAGCGACGGTCGAGAAGGTGCTTGTCGACGCCGACCTGGCGCTGTTGAAGACCGAATCCGCTTTTGGCCCGCCGTGCGTTCCGCTCCGGGTCGGCATACAGAAGGCAAAACCGCCGACCGACACGCCACTCAAGGTGCTCGGCTTCCTCGCGGGCGCGAGGTCGCTCACCGACAGGGACAGCGTGAAGGGGCTCGCCGACCCCGAGACACTTGAGTTCCTGCTCAGGGAACCCGTGCTGTCGGAACAGCGCAACTTCAGAATTCCGAACATCAAGCTCGATATTTATTACGTAAAGGGGGGATTGCTTCCGGGGTACTCGGGCGGTCCGGTTTTTAATGGTCGCACCGGCGAATTGGTCGGGATCGTCGACGGCGGCCTCGACAAGGGAGCAGATGCCTACAACTGGGTGATTCCGGCGAGCAACCTGGAGGCGCTGCTCAACTCGACGGTGACCCAGGTGCCTGCCCAGGTGGCAACCGGGGGTCCGGCGCACTTCTCCTCGCCGATCGTGGAGCCGCTGATCGCGGAGCTCACCCCACGCGGCAATGACCCGAAACCGTCGGGGCTGCCGCCAGTGGCGGCATTGCCGAACCGGGCGGCGACTCTTCAGTTCAGCCAGAACGGGTGGGACTACAGCTACGTGCGCACGAAGACCAGGTCACTGGCCGAACTCGCGAGAACTGCCGACGACCCGGCCGGCGTTATGCACCTCGTTCGCAGGTTCGAGCCCGTCGTGGGACCCGATGCTGCGACGCGAATGATGTTCGACATCTACCAGGAAGTGAATCGCGGACTCATCATCGCGCTACCGGCCGGACAACAACTAGAATTTTATACGAAAGGAAGATATCCGAATCTTAAGGCCGAGGCCCCGAACTGGGGAACTTCGGAGTTCGAAGAGCCTCGATTGACCACCGAATCGGGCCGACCGTTGCCAGACGAGTATGAAGTATTTGAGGCTTCGGACGGATCCGGGGCCGTCAAAGCGAGCGAGCCGAGGTTCCTTCAGGAAACCGTCGCTGAACTCATCGCCGTCGGCAACGTTCCCGGTGAGTGGACGGCTACCCTTGACCCGGGCTCCCTGCGCATCATCGACTTCGGAAACGGGAACAAGATCCTCAAGATCGGACTCAGCAAACACCAGATCAGCTCCCCGTTCGACGTCTACGAGTACCACACCTTTGCTGTCCGTGGCAAGCGAGTTTTCCATGCGACTACGACGATCTACTCCGCCGACGATGGACTGCTTACTTGCGCGACGAAGCGCACCGCCCTCGGTTGTACCCATTCGCCGATGGCCTTCGGTCAACTCGCACAACTGGTGGCAACGCACCTCACGACCTTTGCTGGGATTGCCAACCAGGCCGGTCCAGCTGTGCTCGAAACGCGGTTCGTTTACGACAACAAGGCAGATGATCCCCGCACGCTTCGCGGGGCGTACTATGAACGCGGAGCCCTGCGGTTCTACAACAGGGGGGGCAAGGTCTGGGAAGTAAGAGAGCGCAAAGGCAGCTCCCTGGTACTTGTCGCACGAAGAAGCGACGAGAATATCGTCTACTTGCAGAGCGGCAACAGCGATGACTGGTTTGCAATTCCCTTCCTTGGCGGCAACTATGGGGTGTCGAACGATGGCGGGCGTACTTTCCGTAAGGCGGGAACCCTTCAGCGCAAATAGGCGGGGCGAGTTGACGACTCGATTCGGCGGCGCCACCAAAGCAGGGCAGCCCGAACCAACACGGCGATCACCAGGTGATGGTGCATGACGTTTCTCTACGTTGCCCGGATGTACTTTGTGCCGGCTTGCGCCGGCCTGCTGCTTTTCAGCGCCGGCGCCTCATTGGCGCAAGGGCGCATCGGCCAAAAGGTCATGCTGCGCTACGGTGGCGTGCTCGCGTCGGTATGCGCGGACTACCTGCAACCGCAGTTGCTCTTCCTCGGCGATTCGCTCGTCGTGCGCCGGGGCGGCAAACCCGTGCTGGCCGGCACCCGCGTGCAAGCCGCGCCGGAGTACTTCGGCGCCGCGCGGCCACCAGAATTCGAAGCCGCATTCACAAGTCAAGTGGCGGGTGCTGACAAGCTCGCGTTTGTCTTCTACCGCAACCTGAACGGCCTCTTCGTCGCCGTCGAGGGTGGCCCCAAGGTCATGGCGGCGCTACCGGCCACGTTGAAGGGTCAGCGCGTGCGCCACTGCGATCCGAACCGCAACGTCGCACCCGGAGCCAAGCCGCCGCCGACTGTCGGTCCCGATACTCTGCTTGCCGATGCAAGATTCAAAAAGGCCTACGTGGGCGCCCTTGGTCCGCTCAAGCGCGAGCGCTGGTTGAACGCGCGCCTGCGGTGCCTGATCGGCTGCCTTACCGCCGGTCAGGGCTGTCCCCCGGAGCTAGGGCTGGCGACGCCGTTCATGCATGATGATCATCGCCCACCCCTTGAAGAATTAGGAGCGCCCATCATGGCCAACAGTCCCGCCAAGAAACCGAAGGCGATCTCATTGCACATCGGCCTCAACAGCGTCAACGCCGCCGCCTACAGCGGCGGCCCGCTCGCGGCGTGCGAGTTCGACGCCAACGACGTGGCCGCGATCGCCAAGAAGCAGGGCATGAAGCCGACCGCGCTGTTGACGAAGAAGGCCACTCGCGGGGCTGCACTCGCCGGCATGCGCCGTGCGGCCAAGCTGCGACTGCGCCCGACCCCGGGGGCCAACTGCCGTGTCACCTGCTCGCCGTTCGGAACGCCCCGTTGCTCGTGACATGCGTCAAGAAGCTGCAGCGCGATGCAGCGATTCGGTAGCTCGTGATGTCGCCTCGGCCCCGTCATGGAGCTTCATAAGACAGGACGGCCAGTGGCCGGCCACCATGCCGGCGCGCGCTTTGCACGCGCGAGCTTGCGGCGTCGGCGGCGGCGCGTCTTGAATTTCACGGCACTGCCGCCAGTTTTTTGACTGAGCCCCACGGGCGATGCGCTACGCCGATAAAATCTTTTCAATGGCCACAGAACTCCCTACGAAGCCAAAGCCGCCCGCCCCAGCGAGCGTGCCGGTTCGGCAACCGCGGCGCGATGACGGCGACGCGGTGGTGCTGGAGCGCCGACCGCAGAAGACAGCACCTCCTCAGATGTACCAGGTGGTGATGCTGAACGACGATTTCACGCCGATGGAGTTCGTCGTTCTGGTAATCCAGGAGTTCTTCAGCAAGGACCGGGAGTCGGCCACGCAGATCATGTTGAAAATCCATTTGGACGGGCGCGGTGTCTGCGGTGTTTATTCGCGCGACATGGCGCAAACCAAGGTCACTCAGGTGATGGACGCAGCGAAGGAAGCGGGCCATCCATTGCAGTGTGTGAGTGAACCGGCCCTGTAAGCTGGAATCAATCACAGCTGCATATCGAATTACATAGCAAGGCAAAAGGAAATCTATGATTGCCCAGGAACTGGAAGTCAGCCTGCACATGGCCTTCGTCGAGGCACGGCAGCAGCGGCACGAATTCATCACGGTTGAGCATTTGCTCTTGGCACTGCTCGACAACCCGAGCGCGGCCGAAGTACTGCGCGCCTGCTCGGCCAATGTCGATGACCTGCGCGCATCGCTAACGAATTTCATCAAGGACAACACGCCGCAGGTCGCCGGTATCGACGATGTCGACACCCAGCCGACACTCGGTTTCCAGCGCGTGATCCAGCGGGCCATCATGCATGTGCAGTCCACCGGCAATGGCAAGAAGGAAGTGACCGGCGCCAACGTGCTGGTGGCCATCTTCGGCGAGAAGGATTCGCATGCCGTGTATTACCTGCACCAGCAGGGCGTGACGCGACTGGATGTCGTCAACTTCATTGCCCACGGCATCAAGAAGAGCGATCCACCAGAGCCGACAAAGAGCGGCGAAGCGTCGTCGGGCGAAGGCGAGGAGGGCGCATCGGAGAAGAACGAGAAGGCTTCTCCGCTCGAGCAATTCACGCAGAACTTGAACCAGTTGGCCAAGGACGGCAAGATCGATCCGCTGATCGGCCGGGAGTACGAAGTCGAGCGGGTGATTCAGATCCTGTGCCGTCGGCGCAAGAACAATCCACTGCTGGTGGGCGAGGCGGGCGTCGGCAAGACGGCCATTGCCGAAGGGTTGGCATGGCGCATCACGCAGGGCGAGGTGCCGGAAATTCTGGCGGAGTCGCTCGTTTATTCGCTCGACATGGGCGCGCTGCTGGCCGGTACCAAATACCGCGGCGACTTCGAGCAGCGCTTGAAGGGTGTCATCAAATCCCTCAAGGACAAGCCCAACGCCATCCTCTTCATCGACGAGATCCATACGCTGATCGGCGCCGGGGCGGCGTCGGGTGGCACGCTGGACGCCAGCAACCTGCTCAAGCCGGCCCTGTCCAGCGGCGCGCTGAAATGCATCGGCGCGACCACCTTCACCGAATACCGAGGCATTTTCGAAAAGGATGCGGCCCTTTCGCGGCGCTTTCAGAAGGTCGACGTTATCGAGCCGACGGTGCTCGAGACCATCGAGATCCTGAAGGGCCTCAAATCGCGCTTCGAGGAACATCACAACGTCAAGTACGCAGCGGCGGCGCTGCAGGCCGCTGCCGAGCTTTCGGCCAAGTACATTAACGACCGACACCTGCCCGACAAGGCCATCGACGTCATTGATGAAGCTGGCGCCGCTCAACGCATCCTGGCGCCAAGCAAGCGCAAGAAGACGATCAGCAAGACCGAAGTCGAAGAGATCGTCGCCAAGATCGCCCGCATCCCACCAGCCAGTGTGAGCAATGACGATCGCAGCAAGCTGCAGACCATCGAGCGCGATTTGAAGAGCGTGGTGTTCGGCCAGGACAAGGCGCTGGAAGTGCTCGCGTCTGCGGTGAAGATGGCGCGCTCGGGCCTCGGGCGCGACGACAAGCCGATCGGTTCGTTCCTCTTCAGCGGCCCGACGGGCGTCGGCAAGACCGAGGCGGCGCGCCAGCTCGCCTACATCATGGGCATCGAATTGCTCCGCTTCGACATGTCGGAGTACATGGAGCGGCATGCCGTGAGCCGGCTGATCGGGGCGCCACCGGGCTATGTCGGGTTCGACCAGGGCGGTTTGCTGACCGAGGCGGTCAGCAAGAAGCCGCATGCCGTGCTGCTGCTCGATGAGATCGAGAAGGCCCACCCCGACATCTTCAACGTGCTGCTGCAGGTGATGGACCATGGCACGCTCACCGACAACAACGGACGCAAGGCCGACTTTCGCAACGTGATCCTGGTGATGACGACCAACGCCGGCGCCGAGACCATGAACAAGGCGACGATCGGCTTTACCAACCCGCGTCAGGCCGGCGACGAGATGGCCGACATCAAGCGGTTGTTTACGCCCGAGTTCCGCAATCGGCTCGATGCGACGGTGAGCTTCAAGGCGCTTGACGAACAGGTCATCCTGCGCGTCGTCGACAAGTTCCTGCTGCAACTCGAGACGCAATTGGCCGAGAAGAAGGTCGAAGTTTCGTTCACCGATGCGTTGCGCAAGCATTTGGCCAAGAAAGGCTTCGATCCGTTGATGGGTGCGCGGCCGATGCAGCGGCTGATTCAGGACACCATTCGCCGCGCCTTGGCCGACGAATTGCTGTTCGGGCGCCTGATTGATGGCGGTCGGCTCGAGGTCGACGTCGACGACAAGGGCGAAGTCCAGCTCGACATACAGTCGATGCCGAAGAAAGAGGGCAAACAAAAGCCCGAAGCGGAAGAAGCGGCGACCGGCTGACCGATTGCCAAGCGCCTTCCGACAAGGCCGGCTGCTCGTTGCGGCCGGCCTTTTTTTCGGCCTGAACTATCGAAGGCTGGCAAGCCGACAGGCGGACGCGCTGGCGAACCGGCAAGCGGAGTTGGCACCCCGCCTGTCAACTGCACTGCGGGCGATACAGTTGCGCTCCCACTCCGACATACCACTGCCGCCTTGACCCTGCCCGAAATAAGTACCGAATGGCGGACCGGTTTGTCTTTCGCCTGGAGCGGCTACATCCTTGTGCTGTCGATCTGGATCGTCATGCAAAAGCGCGGTCCAGCTTCGACCATGAGCTGGATCCTGTCGCTGGCGCTGCTGCCCATCGCCGGCTTCGTCATCTATTATTTTCTCGGGCCGCAAAGGCTCAAGAAGCAACGGCTCAAGCGACTGCGCAGCCGTGTCAATGCGCATGCTTCGGCCGACCTGGTGCGCCTGCGCGATGCGGAGAAGAACGCGCCACCGTCGCTGCGGCATCTGGCAGCGCTGGGCACCGCGGCTTGCGGGCAGCCGGTGTCGAGCGCCACCGCGGTTCGCTTGCTATCGGGCGGCGCGGCCACCTTTGATGACATCTTTACTGCCATTCGAGGCGCCACAGATCACGTGCATCTGGAGTACTACATCTTCGAGCCGGACCATATCGGCACCGCCTTGCGTGACCTGCTGATTCAAAAAGCCAGTGAGGGTGTGGTGGTGCGCCTCCTGCTCGACGCGCTCGGTAGCAAGCGCATCGGCCGCCGCTTTCTGGCGCCGTTGCGTGTGGCGGGCGCCAAGGTGGCGCTGTTCCATCATTTGAAGATCGGCAGGCGCTTGCGGCCGGTGACCAACTACCGCACGCACCGCAAGATCGTCGTTTGCGACGGGCACATCGGTTTCACCGGTGGCATCAACATCACCGACGAAGAAGACCCGCGTACGCGCGACGACGCCTACCACGACGTGCATCTGCGCATTGAGGGCAGCGCCGTGCGCTGGCTGCAAGCCACGTTCCTCGAGGACTGGACCTACACCACCGGCGAGAATCCGCGCGACATCGACAAGACGCTGCCGAACCTGCTGCCCGCCACGGAGGCCGGCGACATCGCGGTGCAAATCGTCACCAGTGGCCCCGACAGCGAGAAAGAGGCCATTCACCGC
>JBDSYU010000164.1:0-13866 GCA_039925525.1 Variovorax sp. | reverse complement strand
GTGGCGGCATCGCCCATGGCGCCGCGCGACAGCAACGCGCCTGGCGTGCAAGCGGCCAGCGTCGTGGCGAGCCCCACGGCCAGCCATGGAGACAGCACTCGGACACGCATTTCAGCTCGCATGTGAGTTGGCACGTCGGCAGGAGCAGCGCAGCATCCGCCGATACTATGCCGCTTCGTGGCGCCGGCGGTTACCAGGTTCAATGTCCCATCTCCCTGTGGTTCGCCTTGCCGCGACCTTGTTGCTGGCCCTTGTCGCGGCGCTGGCATGCGTCTGGTTGCACACGCCGTTGCCCTGGATGATTGGCCCGCTGTTGGCGACGGCGCTGGCTTCTATTTTGGGTGCGCCGACAGTCAGCGCTACGCCGCTGCGCAATGTCGGCCAAGCCACCGTCGGTCTGGCGCTGGGCCTGTATTTCACGCCGCAGGTGACGGCGCTGATTGCCGGCGTATGGTGGGCGATCGCCCTGGCCATTGGCTGGGCGCTGTTGCTCGGCTGGGGCTTCGGGCGCTGGCTGCAGCAGCTGCACAAAACCCAGTTGTCCCATATTTCCGAGCCCGTATTGCGAGCGACCACTTACTTCGCAAGCTCCATCGGCGGCGCGTCGGAGATGACGTTGCTGGCCGAGCGGGCCGGGGCGCGAACCGACCTGGTAGCGGCCGCGCACAGCGTGCGTCTGCTGATCGTCACCGTGGCCATTCCATTTGCCATGCAATACAGCGGGCTGCAGGCGCTGGACCTGGCACCGCCGGCGCCGCGCGAGGTGCACTGGAGCGGGCTGGTGTTGCTCGGCCTGCTGGCCCTCGGCGCAGCGCTGGCGGTGCGCGCGACCGGCCGGCCCAATCCCTGGTTCCTCGGGCCACTCTTCGTCGGCATTGGCCTGACGACGTCAGGGCTCGATCTGTCAGCGGTGCCGACCTGGGCGACCCAGGCGGCGCAAATGGTGATTGCCGTCAGTCTGGGTGTGCGCTTCTCGCGCGAGTTCGTGCATACGGCGCCGCGCTGGCTGGCCAGCGTGGCCGCCGCCACGGTCCTGATGCTGGGCTTGTGCGCCGGCTTCGGCTGGGCCATCGCCATGGCGAGCGGATTGCCGGCGGCGACGCTGATACTCGGTACGGCTCCCGGCGGCATCGCCGAAATGTCGATCACCGCCAAGGTCTTGCAGCTCGGGGTGCCGGTGGTAACGGCCTTCCAGGTCTGCCGCCTGGTCGCCGTGCTGGTGATCGTCGGGCCGATGTACCGTTGGTTATATCCAACACCAAAGAAAAAGGCAGTCTGAAAAGACCGCCTTTTTTTCCGCGCGTGGACAGCGCCGCCGACGGTTGCCAGTGGCCGGTGCCAGCCATGGCGCCGCCACGTGGTCAGTGCATCAGCACCGGGTTCTGCGCCAACTCGGCGTAGCCTTCAAGCGTGTCTTCCACCTCTTCCTGCGTTGGCGTGTTTTGCTGCCAAGCCATGATCTGCTGGCGGAACAGTTCGGCCCAGGAACCGTCGAGGTAAACCTCCTTGCCGGAGCGCTTGTCGACGATCTCGAAGCCATGGCGCGCCAAGGTCGGCACCCTGGGCACGGCGTCGGCTTCGCCGGCATCAGGATGCATGTGCACAACGACGAACGACTCGGAGTCGTAGAGCATCTGCATCACATGCTGGGTGCCGGGGTCGGAGGGGTGGGTCACGTCCATCGTTGTTAGGTAGCAATACGCGCGCCAATTTCAAGTCTTTGCGCCCGGCGCCCCGCAGGATACCCGCGGTCACCTGCAGCCGCAACCGATGCTTCGATTATTTGCTCAGGTGCTTGCCGATGACGCCACCGACTTCGAACATGGTGATCTGGTCTTTGCCGAAGATCGGGCGCAGCTTGTCATCTGCGTTGATGGCACGCTTGTTGACTTTGTCCTGCAGGCCGTTGGCCTTGATGTAGTCCCAGAGCTTCTTGACCACTTCCGTACGCGGCACCGCTTCGGGGCCGATCACCGCGGCCAGCGTGGCGTCGGGCTTCAGGGCGGCGCCGGGTTTGCGGGGGGCCTTGGGCTTGGCGGTGGCGCTGGTGGTCGATTCATTCATGGTTGTTTTCCCTGGTTTTGAGTTTGGTTTGGAGAGGCTTTTGGCGGCGCCTGAGGCACCGCCCGACGACCCGGACTTCTTTCCTGCGGCCGGCGCTCGGACGCCGACTTGCGGCGCACCTTTGCGGGGCGGGAACTTGGACGCCCGGGGCTCGAACGAGAACGATACCTTACCCTCTTCGGCGTTCCAGCCCAAAAAGGCCTTGAACGGGCGCCGCGTGCGCATCGAAACGAACTTGTCGAGCAGGTCGGTCTTGCCGGTGGCCAGGAGCTTTTGCACCTGCTCCGGCTCGACCGGCTGCTGCAGGATGATTTTGCCTGTTTTGAAATCGCAGCTCGGCGTCGGCTGCGCCGCAGTCGGCACCGACTTTTCGCAGACATAGTTGGCGCCATGCTCGAACACCCGGGCGGCGCACTTGGGGCAGGGGCCGAGTGCCACACGGCCGGAGAAATCGACGATCTCACCGGAGGCCTGGTTCTTGTCGTCGCCGAAGTCGAATTCCAGCTTCCAGTTGCGGGTCTCCTCGTCGGGCTTGATGACGATCTCGGCGGTAAAGGGCCAGCCGGCCTTGGAGCGAAAGCCTTCGAGCGGACCGATGTGCTTGTCGTGCAGCAGTTGTTCGGCCTCGGCCACCTCGAAGGTGCGCCCAGCCGGCGACTTGCCGAAGGAAAAGCCGCAGGCATCGCTGCCGGTGGCGCCGGCGCCGGGCGTACCCACTGGCTTGCCAATGCAGGCGTAGCGCCGGTAGTTCTCGCGCACCACGCCGCCGCAGTTGGGGCAGGGCGTCGCCAGCGTGGCGTAGTCGCCGGGCACTGTGTCGCGGTCGTACTCCTTGGCCTTGGCAACGATGCGCCGGGTCATGTCGGCGATCTGCTGCATGAAGGCGTCGCGGCTGAGCTGCCCGTGCTCCATCTGCGCCAGCTTGTGCTCCCATTCGCCGGTGAGCGCGGCCTTGGACAGCTCTTCGACGCCCAGACCGCGCAGCAGCGTCATGAGCTGGAAGGCCTTGGCCGTGGGGATCAGCTCGCGTCCGTCGCGCAGCATGTACTTCTCGGTGAGCAAGCCTTCGATGGTGGCGGCGCGGGTGGCTGGCGTGCCCAGGCCCTTCTCCTGCATGGCTTCGCGCAACTCGTCGTCGTCGATGGTCTTGCCTGCGCCCTCCATGGCGCCGAGCAGCGTGGCTTCGGAGTAGCGTGCCGGCGGCCGGGTCTTCAAGGCTTTCGGCTCGCACGATTCGGTCTGCACGATTTCGCCGGGTTTCACCGGCACCAGGTTCTTGCCGTCCTTTTCGTCGTCTTCGGTCACAGCTTCCTTGCCGTAGATGGCCATCCAGCCGGGCCGGACCAGCACCTTGCCGTCGCTGCGAAAGGCGTATTTCTTCGCGCCCTGGGCTGCGTCGCCGGGAAGCGAGCGGGCAACTTCCACGGTGCTGGTGCGCATCGTCACCTGGAACTCGGCGCTGGGGAAGAACACCGAAAGGAAGCGCCGCACCACGAAGTCGTAGAGCTTCTGCTCGGCCTCCGACAGCCCACTCGGCGCCTGCAGGGTCGGGATGATGGCGAAGTGATCGGAGACCTTGGCATTGTCGAAAATGCGCTTGTTCGCCTTCACGTAGCCGCCATCGACCGCCTGCCGGGCGAAGGGCGCCAAGTGCTTCATGCCGCTCGCCGCGAGCATCTTCATGGTGTCCTTGACCACCGGCAGATAGTCCTCGGGCAGGGCGCGCGAATCGGTGCGTGGGTAAGTCAGCGCCTTGTGGCGTTCGTAGAGCGACTGCGCCAGTGCCAGCGTCGTCTTGGCCGAATAGCCGAAGCGACCGTTGGCCTCGCGTTGCAACGAAGTGAGGTCGAACAGCAGTGGGCTGGCCTGCGTCGTCGGCTTGCTTTCTTCGGTCACGCTGGCTGGCTGGCCGCGGGCGGCCTCTGCGATGGCGCGTGCTTCGCTTTCGCTCCAGACGCGGTCGGCGCGTTGCTCGGGATCGGGCTCGGCCTCGGCCTCGCCTTGACCGCTCGGCAGTGTCGGTGCCTTGGCCTTTTTCCAGGCCGGGTCGAAGTACCTGCCCGGATAGCTGCCAGCCTCAGCGGCGAAGCTGGCGTGCACCTCCCAATAATCGCGCGAGACGAACTTGCGGATCTGTTCCTCGCGCTCGACCACCACCGACAGGGTCGGCGTTTGCACCCGACCGACGGTGGTCAGGAAGAAGCCGCCATCGCGCGAGTTGAACGCCGTCATGGCGCGCGTGCCGTTGATGCCGACCAGCCAGTCGGCTTCCGAGCGGGAGCGCGCCGCATCGGCCAGCCCCTGCATCTGCTTTTCGCTGCGCAATCGTTCGAAGCCGTCGCGAATCGCCTGCGGCGTCATCGATTGCAGCCACAGCCGCTTGACCGGCTTGCCCAGGGGCTGGAACTGGCCGTTCTTCTGACCGCCGGCGTATTGCTCGATGAGCCGAAAAATCAGCTCGCCCTCACGCCCGGCGTCGCAGGCATTGACCAGTTGCGTCACGTCCTTGCGCTTGGCCTGTTTGACCACGGCGTTCAGCCGCGTCTTGGTCTTGTCGACAGGCTTCAAGTCGAAGCGTGGCGGGATGACCGGCAGGTTGGCAAAGCTCCACTTGCCGCGCTTGACGTCGAACTCCTCGGGCGCCTGGATTTCCACGAGGTGGCCGACGGCACTGGTCACGACGTAGTTCGCGTTCTCGAAATGCTCGTCGTGCTTGTCGAACTTGCCGGCCGTCGGCGTCAGCGCGCGCACGATGTCCTGCGCCACCGACGGCTTTTCTGCGATCACCAATGTTTTCATCAATATGCTCATTCATTCGAAATGATGCGGGGCGCTTTCGATGACGCAACCCTACAATCTGCCGCTTCTCGCGTGCAGGTACGCACGCGCGCCCGCACACGCGGGCTAATTCAAACTATCAGACTTTTGCCGATGCCCGCGAATATTGCCGAATTGCAGCGACCCGACCCCACCCGCCGCGCCTCCGGGCGCCGGCTGCAGGTGCGCCGTTCTGGTGTTCATGGCAAGGGCGTCTTCGCTGTCGGCGACATCGCCGAGGGCGAGCGCCTGATCGAGTATGTGGGCGAGATCATCAGCTGGAAAGAGGCCTTGCGCCGTCATCCGCACGATCCGTCGCAGCCCAATCACACCTTTTATTTTCATATCGACGACAAGCATGTGATTGACGGCAACGCCGGTGGCAACGCCTCACGCTGGATCAATCATTCGTGCGATCCCAATTGCGAGGCCGACGAGGATGAGGGCCGGGTTTTCGTCAAGGCGTTGCGCAACATCCGCGCCGGTGAAGAACTCAACTACGACTATGGCCTCATCATCGATGCGCGGTTGACGCCCAAGCTGAAGGCGGAATATCCGTGCTGGTGCGGCGGCCAACAATGCCGTGGCACGTTGCTGGCGGCGGGTGAAAGCAAGGCCAAAGGCAAGAGCAAGAAAAAGGGTGGCAGTGGTTCGCACCAAGCGGGCGGCAAACGCGAAGCGGCGCGCGAGGCCAAGCGCCAGGGCGTGCGACAGACTGAGCGCCAGGCTGAGAGCGCTTTTCCGAACGCGTCCAAGCGTGCGAACAGGTCCGCTCCACAGTCGGCGTCGAATCCGTCGCGCCAAAGCCGCGTCGAAGGCGGAGAGGCGAAGCCGCAAACCCGGCTGAAGCCGCAGACCCGGCTTGGGCGGCCATCGACGCGCCGTGGCGCGGGCGTGGCTGCCTGAACCCAACGGCTCGACGGCCGAACGGCGCAGCCATCCCATGTCCGACAGCGTTGCCCAGGCCGTGACTGCCAACATCGCCAGTCCGCACGGACACGCCGCGCCAGAGACTGCGTCCGCGGCGCCCGTGGCGCCCTTGACCTCCGTCACGCAAGCGGCGTCGGAGCGCATGTTGACACTGTCGCGGGCGATGCAGTCCATCTGGCTGGGTTTGCGGGCCGAGGCCGTGCTGGAAATCGATTCGACCAACAGCGAGCTGATGCGGCGAGCCCGCGCCGGCGACACCTCACCGTGCCTGCTGGTGAGCGCGCAGCAGACGGCAGGGCGTGGACGGCTCGGCCGCATCTGGCACAGTGCGACGGATAGCCGAGCAGCTAGCGAGGCGGACAGCGCAACGGCGCATGACGGCGGCGCGGCCGACCGCGCGTTTCTTTCCGCTCGCGCCGCGCCTGGTGATGCCGAGGACCACGCCTTCACGCGCTGCGGCGCATTGACCTTTTCTTTGGGCTTGCCGCTCGCGCCCGGTGATTGGTCGGGTTTGTCGCTGGCCGTCGGCGTGGTGCTGGCCGAAGCACTGGAGCCGCTGCTCGGCCGCGACATCTCCTTGAAGTGGCCCAATGACCTGTGGGTCGACGAGCGCAAGCTGGGCGGCATCCTGATCGAAACCATCGCCTCGGCTGCTGGCTCGATGCTTCTTGCAGCGGCTCGACCCCCTGCGTCGCCAGTGCCTTCAGCAACGCCAGCGACTGTCGGCGCGGCGGCGCCCCGGTTCGCCGTCATCGGCATCGGCATCAATCTGTCCGCACCCTATGCGCGCGGTTTGCGCGCGGCGCCGGCCTGGGTGCGCGAATGGCAGCCGAAAGCGCAGCCACTGCCGTTGTTGACAGCGCTGGCACCGTCGCTGCTCTCGGGCATCGAAAGATTCGCCCGCGATGGCTTTGCCGTGTTTGCCGAATCCTTCTCAATGCGCGATGTATTGCGCCATCGCCAGGTCGAATTGAGCGATGGCCGCCGCGGTGAGTGCGTCGGCGTCGGTGATGGCGGCGAACTGCTGCTTCGGGGCGCCGATGGCCCGTATGCGATCACCAGCGGCGAGGTCAGCGTCAAGCCACTTGCCGCGGCACTGGCGGCCTGCGCCGGATCGGCAGAATCGGCCGGGTCGCCCGGATCGCCGTGATGCGTGCCGCGGTCGTCGTCGCCGTGCTGCTGGTGCTGGCCAACATTGGCTATTTCGCCTGGTCGCAGGGGGCATTGCGGGCGTTCGACTGGTTGCCCGCGAGCATCACCGAGCGCGAGCCCGAACGGCTGCAACAGCAACTGCAACCGGGGTTGCTGGAGGTGAGACCCGCGCCGATCCCGGCTGCCGCCGGTAGCTCGGATGCGCGCGAAGGCGCGTCAACAGCGAACCGGCCCTGACGGGTTTTTCAGTCTCCTCTCGCGCGCACTGCGCGTGGCCTTCGCGAGGGAGTCCATTTGCAGGGGTACCCGCTTCATGGATTCCTTGCCTTTTCAAGCGAAAAGGGAAAAAGAAGGTCTTTATCTGCGGGCAGGTTCTTACATGCCGCCTGCGCTGCCGGTCTCGAAGCGCACCGTAAAACGCGAGCCGGGCAGCTGACGCTGCGGATGCGCGTCTTCGAGCGAGACGCTGGCGCGGTGCTGGCGGGCGATCTCGACGACGATCGGCAGGCCCAGGCCAGAACCGTCGACATCGTTGCCGAGCACGCGATAGAACGGTTCGAACACCAGGTCCCGATCGCCAGCGGCGATGCCCGGACCGCTGTCCTCGACCTGCAACAGCGCCACGTGTCCGAATGGATCAGCCAGCACGCGGGCGGTGATGACCCCCGGATGCTTGGGGCTGGAGCGGGTGTAGGCGATGGCGTTGTCGACCAGGTTCTGCACCAATTCGCGCAGCAGCGTGGCGTTGCCTTGCAGCAGCACCCCAGGTGCGCCGGGCTCGAGCCCGTCATAGCCCAAGTCGATGTGCTTGTCGATGGCCCGCGGCACGGCGTCCCGCACCACCTCGATGGTGAGCTGCGCCAGATCGCAGGGTCCATGCACCAGCGCCGCCGCGCCGCCCTCGGCCCGCGCCAAGGCCAGCAACTGGTTGACCGTGTGCGTGGCACGAACGCTGGAGCGGCCAATCTGCTGCAGCGAAAGCTTCAGGTCGTCGGCACTGGCGCCTTCGCGCTGCGCCAGGTCGGCCTGCATGCGCAGGCCGGCAAGGGGCGTCTTCAACTGGTGCGCGGCATCGGCGAGAAAGCGCTTTTGCGTGGCCAGCGAATCTTTCAGCTTGGTCAGCAGCTGGTTTACCGAAGACACCAGCGGCGCCACTTCGTAAGGCACCGAGCGGTCGTCCAGCGGACTCAAATCGCCGGGCTTGCGCTCGCGAATGGTCTGCTCCAGCTGCGACAGCGGCTTGATGCCACGCACCAGGGCCAGCCAGATCAGCAGGATCGCCAGCGGCAGGATGGCGAACTGTGGCAGCAGTACGCCCTTGATGATCTCGGCGGCCAACACGCTTTGTTTCTCGCGGGTCTCGGCCACCTGCACCAGCACCGGTGCGGCACTGGCGCCGATGCCGATACGCGCTCGAGGTTGGACCCAGGTGTAGGCGACGCGTACGGCGGCGTTGTGCATCTGATCGTCGCGCAGATGCACCTCGTAGTCATCCGTGATGCCTTCCCCCTCGTCTGGCGACGCGGCGCCGAACTGCGTTTGCCCGGTTGCCGCTGTGGCTGCCGACTGCGGGTTCGAAGGCGTCGGCAGATCGGCATCGCCGGCCAGCAGCACGCCAGCCGCGGTTCTTATCTGGAAGTAGATCTGGTCGATGTCGTCGGCGCGCAAAATCTGGTCGACCGGCTGCGGCAGCCGGAATTCGACCCGGCCCTGATCGCTCTTGACCAGCATGGCCAGCGTGCGCAGCTTGTGTTCGAGCGCGCGGTCGAACGGTCGGTTGGCGATGCCCTGCGCCACCAGCCAGGTGACGCCGATGCTGACCGGTACCAGCAGCAGCAGCGGCGTCAGCATCCAGTCGAGAATCTCGCCGAACAACGAACGCTCGGAGCGCTGAAAGAGCTTCATGCGCTGGGCTGCGCCGCGCGCGGGTGGTTCTGCCTTGCAGCGTCAAAAAAGCTGGCGCAGCGCTTCAAACCTGTGCCTCGATCAGGTCGGCGATATGGACGGCCGAGCCGAACGCCAGCGTGAAGCCGAGCGCCCCGTGGCCAGTGTCGAACCACAGGTTGGCGGGCGCGCCGGCGATACGCCCGACGATCGGACGGCCGGTCGGCGTTGCCGGCCGCATGCCGGTCCAGGGGGAGCTGTCCCTGGCCGGCCGGCATTGCGGGAACAAGGCCAGCGCCGATGCCGTGAGTGAGGCGATGCGCGGCGTCGGGATCGACGTGTCGTAGCCCACCAGTTCGGCCATGCCGGCCACGCGAAGACGATCGCCCAGCCGCGCGAACACCACCTTGTGCGCGGCGTCGGTGACGCTGACCGTCGGCGCCGCGCCAGGTGTGTTGTCGACGGCCAGGGTGATGCTGTAGCCCTTGAGTGGATAGACAGGCAGCCGCACGCCGAGCTTGCGCGCCAGGGCGTCTGAACCGATGCCCAGGGCCATGATGAACGCATCGCCTTCGATCGGACCGCGGTCGGTCATGAGAGCGGCGATCTTGCCACCCCGAAGCTCGAAACCATCGACCGCGTCGCCGAGGCGGAACTGCACGCCTCGTTGTCTCAACGCTGCCTCCAATGCCGCACACACCTTGAAGCAGTCGGCGGCGCACTCGCTGGGCGTGTAGACCGCGCCGGCCAGTTGCTCGCGAACATGGCTCAACGACGGCTCGATGGCTACGCACTCATCGGGCGTGACGATGCGCTGCGGGGCACTGCCGAGCTCGCATTGCAACTCGACCTGGCGCGCCGCGCTGTCGAGCGCGGCCTGGCTGCGATAGACCACCAGCTTGCCGGTTTCGGAAAAGTCGCAAGCGGGCTTGAGTTCAGCGCGCATGGCTTCGAATCCGATGCGGCTGCGTTCGGCCAGTGTCAATAGCTGGGCCGTCGTGCGCCGCGAGGTGCCGGCATTGCACGCCGCCAGGAAAGCCAGCCCCCAGCGCCACTGGTGCGGATCGAGTTGCGCTCGCACCTTGAGCGGTGACTCGCGCGCCAGCAGCAGTTTGGGCAACTGATTCCAGATCGACGGATCGGCCAGCGGTTGCACATACGAGTAGCTCAACTGCGCCCCATTGCCGCGGCTGGCCCCCGCGCCGGCCGCGCCGCGATCGACCACCGTCACCCGGTGGCCGCGCTGCGTCAGTTCCCAGGCTGCGGCCAGGCCGACGATGCCGGCGCCGAGAATGGTGAAGTGCATGGGGGACCGTTTTACCCCGCGCCTGCCTACTCTACGGTCGCCTCTTCGCCGGGCGCCGGCGTGTGCGGAAAGGCCAGCGCGCCGGAGACAGCTTCGGCGCCGCCGTGCTTTTCAATCAACGCCGCCTGATCAGCGAACGCACGCGCGTTGACTTCGTCCGGATCGAGCAGCTTGCGCAAAGCCTGTTCGCAGCGGTCGCGCTCGGCGCTATGGGAAGGAGAGGTCCCAAGGTCATTCGCTTCGAGCGGGTCGGCTTCGAGGTCGAACAACTGCGACGCGTAGCCGGGAAAGTGGATGTACTTCCAGCGTCCCACGCGAATCATGAAGAAGGCGGTGATCGAGCCGACGGCGTGGTATTCGCTCAGCACCGTGCGCGCGGGCCTGGCGCCATTCGCCAGATCGATCAGCGACACACCGGGCAGCTCGGCGCGTTCGGCGTCGGTCAGCGGGTTGCCGGTCGCCTCGATCGCCGTCTGATGGATGTCGACGAGCGACGCCGGCTCGGCCACGCGGCGGCCGGCCGGAATACCGGGGCCGGCGATGATCAGCGGGATGCCGGCGCTGTCCTCGTACATGTTCGACTTGCCCCAGAAGCCGCGGTTGCCGAGGTTGTCGCCGTGGTCACTGGTGTAGACGATGCGGGTGCTGTCGGTGAGGCCGGCTTCATCGAGCGTTGTCAAAAGTTCGCCGACCTGCGCGTCGATCGCGGTGACCATGCCGTAGTAGGCGGCGAGCGCGAGACGCACATGGTCGTCGCCCGTGAAGTAATCGTCGTAGTTCTGCACTTCGCGCAGCGCGGCCATCATCGGGTGCATCGGTCGCTCGCTGCGCCGGAACGGCAGCGGCAAGTTACGCGTCAGGTAGCGCTCGACCAAATTGGGCGGCGCGATCAGCGGGAAGTGCGGCCGCACGAACGAGACGAACAACACCCAGGGTTTCTCGTCGGGTGCCGCCGCACGCTCGCGCAGCCAGGCGTTCGAGTGACCGAGGATGTCGTCGTCATAGCGGGCATACGACGATTGACCGGCCCCGGCTTTGTCGGCAAGCAGGCGCACGCCAGGTCGCTTCGGCGGCGGCCGGCGCAAGAGGCCTTGCAGGTCGCCCACACCGTCGAGCACATGCATCGGGATCAACTCGCGGCCGTAGCCGTTTTCGTCTTCGGTGCTGCGGAAATGCAGCTTGCCGACCGAATCGACGCGGTGGCCCGCGGCCAGCAGCCGGTGACCCCATCCTTGCGGCTCCCCGGAGTAGGGCTCGGCATTCGACCAATGGCCGGTGGCATGCACATAGCGCCCGGTCTGCATGGCGGCGCGCGCCGGCACGCAGATCGGACACGGTGTGTACGCGGCGTCGAACACCGTGCCGCGCTTTGCCAAACGGTCGAGGTTCGGCGTGTCGATGAAGTCATTGCCATGGCAGCCGAGCACACGCTTGCTGTGTTCGTCGGCCATGATGAGGAGCAGATTGGTGGCTTGCATGCGTTATGTTCGGAATCGTTTGCGATCTGTCGATCTATGACTCGATGGGTGACACGCGAGGGCGCTTGATAAAGGGATAGGCCAGACAGATGAGCGACAGCACAGTGAAGCTGCCGGCGATCGGCCGCGTCAGCATCGGCCAGTACGAGCCATCCGACAACTGCAGGCCCGAGCGCAGTTGCGCTTCCAGCAGATTGGCCAGAACGAGGCCGATGACGAACGGGCCGAGCGGAATTTTCGCGAGTTGCAGAACAAAACCAAGGATGCCGAAGCCGATGACGATCCACACGTCGAACAGGCGGTTTGACAGCGCGAATGCGCCGACCAGGCAAAAGACGAAGATGACCGGCAGCAGGTAGGCGCGATTGAAGTCGATGACGGTGGCGATGCGCCGCGCCGACGCAGCCATCATCACGAACATCAAGACGTTGGCGGCCAGATACGCGGCAATCAAGGCCCAGACAAAGCTGGCGTTGCTGGTGAACAAGAGCGGTCCGGGCTGGATGTTGTGCATCACCAGCGCGCCCAGCAGAATGGCGTCGATCGGGCTGCCCGGAATACCCATCGCGATCAGCGGGATCAGCGCGCCGCCGACGTTGGCGTTGTTGGCTGCTTCCGAGGCAACGATGCCTTCGTCGTGGCCGGTGCCGAACTTCTGCGGCTGCTTCGAAAAGGTGCGCGCCAGACCGTAAGAGACCATCGAAGAGACGCTGGCGCCGACACCCGGCAGGATGCCGATCCAGGTGCCGACCACCGACGAGCGTGCCAGGTTCACACTATGACGACGCCATTCGCGCGCCGGCGGCATGATCGGCTCCCGGCCGACGCGGATGCGCGAGCCGCGCCGCTCGATATCGATCGAGTCCTGGATGACCTGGCTCATCACGAACACGCCGAGCAGCACCGGCAGCAGATTGAAGCCGTCATCCAGCGCGTGAAAGCCGAAGGTCAGGCGCGTCTGGCCGTCCGATTCGTTCAGGCCCGGCAGTGCCATCGCAACGCCGAGCACGCCGCCGAGCAGGCCCTTCAACATCGAGCCCTGGCTGATCGAAGCGATCATCACCAGCGCCATCAGCGCCATCGTGAAGTACTCCCACGGTCCGAAGGCCAGCGCCCAGCGCGCCAGCGGCGGCGACAAAAAGACCAGAAAGATGCCAGCGATCAGCCCACCGATGAGCGACGAGCCGATACCCAGGCCGAGCGCGCGCCCGGGCTGGCCGTTGACCGCCATCGGATAGCCGTCGAGCGTCGTCATCACCGACGACGGCGTGCCCGGCATGCGCAGCAGGATCGCGCTGATCAGCCCGCCGCTGACCGAGCCGACATACATGCCGACCATCATCACCAGCGCCGAGGTGTGGTCCATGTTGAAGGTCAGCGGCATCACCAGCGAGATCAGCATGCCGCCGCCGAGCCCGGGCACCGCGCCGACGAAGATGCCGCTGGCAACGCCGAGCAACAACCAGAAGAACGGCCACGGTTGCGCCAGGAACAGGAAGCCTTCTGCCAGTCCGCTCATGTCGGGCCCTTTCGAAAAACTCTCACGCGGTTCAGGGCAGATCGATGTAGAAAAAGCGCGTGAAGAGCAGGTGACCGCCGATGGCCAGCAGCAGCGCAAGGATGGCCCCGATGACGAGGGTGCGCGGCTTGAAGCCGCCGAGCAGGACCACGCTGGCCAAGACGAAGACGCCGGTCGCCACCCGAAATCCCGCGAGTCGCCATTGCATCACCGCCATGTAAGCGCCGCATAACACGACGAATGCGAACGCCAGCCACGGGCGCCGCCGCCACGTCGCGGCCTCCGCTATGACCTCCTCTGTCAGCGCTTGCGCAGATGGCTCCTGCGGGAGCGCACCGCGCGCGCGCCGGGCCCGCCGCAATTTGCCGGCAGCCTGCAGCACCATCGTCAGCGAGAACGCTGCGATGAGCACCGCGCATGCCCGTGGCACCGCAGCGGAGCCGAGCGGATCAAAGAACGGCGCGCCGATGCTGAGGCTGCCGATCCAGAGCACGGCAGCGAGCCCGATCAGGGCCAGGCCGACGATCACGTCGACCCAGGCGTCGGCGGTAGGCGCCCTATCGCTTTGCAATTACCGCCTGCCTTGCCTGAACTAGCGCAATGACTTCAGCGCACGCGATGGTTACTTCAGCGCGCGCGCGATGGCCACCAGAGGCAGCACCTGCGCGCGGGTCTCATCCAACTTGCGCTTGACTTCGCTGGCATCGACCCAGACC
>JBDSYU010000163.1:0-7771 GCA_039925525.1 Variovorax sp. | reverse complement strand
TCCAAATGCTGTGTGCAATGGTTATCGGCCGCGCCTGGGCAATCTCAAGGCGTGCCGCAGAACCGTCGGACCGGCAATGCTTCACCCTGTCGACTTGTTCCACTGCGCCACCTGTTGCGTGATGTAGGTATTGAGGGCCGTGAGCTTCGACACCTGGCTGTCGAGCGAGGTGTATTGCTTGCGCAGCCGCGCTTCAACCGACGTCAGGCGCAAACTCATGCGCTCCTGGTCTTTGACGTTGCTTTTCATTTGTGCGTCGAGCGACGTGGTCTTGCTATCCAGGGCGCCGCCGTTGCCCGAGAGCGTCGCCAGCAGGCCCTGCAATTTGCGCCCGAAGCCGGACGTAGCGGCATTGCCGGTATCAAAGGTAAAGAGGGTTTCCAGGTCCGCCGGGTTGCGCAGCGCTGCACTGAGCTTGCCGCTGTCGAGCGCGATGTTGCCGCCGGCGTCGCGGGCGGTGCCGATACCGATCTCGGAAAGGCTGGCCAGCGGACCGCCCTCGCTGCGCGTGCCGAGCAGGCGTCGCAAGGCGTTCTGCAGCGATACCGCCGTCGAATCGCCTTGCAACAACGCCGCTTGCTTGTTGGCGGCGTCGTAGCTGGTGGCTTGATTGAGCAACTGATTGGCCGCGTTGAAGCTCGTGACGAACTCGTTGGCCAACTTGGTGATCGCGCCCTCGTCGACCGCAACTTGCAGGTCCACCGCTGCGGTCGTCACCTGGGCCAGGGTCAACGTCAACCCCGGCACCGTGGTGGATAGCTTGTTGCTGCTCGAGCTGACGGCGATGCCGTTGATGGTGGCTTTGGCGTCCTGCCCGTACTGGGTGGTCGCCGCCTGTGCGACACCGCCCATGCCGAAAGCGCCGGCCTCGGGGTCGAAGGCCAAGCGTGACAGACCCGTGTCGTCGGTATTGTTGCCATCGTCGTCGGTGGCCTGAAGTCGAAAGCCAGACTCCTTGCCGGTGGATTTCGAACGCAGCAGCAGGCGCTCGCCATTGGCGTCGCTGATGACCGTGGCCGTGACGCCGGCTTTCGCGGCGTTGATCTTCTCGGCAACGCCGGCGACAGTCGCGTCGGCCGCGCCGATGGCGATCGCCAGCGGGCTGCTGCCGCCGTCTGGGGTGAAGGCCCCGGCCTCCCAGCTGCCAAAGCGCAAAGTGAGCGTACCCGTTCCGGTGGCGGTGCCGGTCGCGATCGAAGCCGAGGCGATGGATTGCGGCTTGGCCAGCTGCTGCACCTCGACACTGAAGGAGGTCGGGCCAAGCTGGGCGCCGTTGGAGACGCTGGCCGCCACTGCCGTGCTGTTGGACGAGGTCACCGTCTTCGGGCTCCAGGAGGCCTTGTTGGCCAGCCGTGTCGCCACATCGGACAGTGCCGACAGTGCCGACTTGATCTGCCCGAAGGCCGAGATCTTGGCATCGATGAAGGCGGCGCTGGATTGCAGCCGCGTCAGTGGCCGCTGCTCGATCGCCATCAATTGCGTGACGATGGCGTTCACGTCGATGCCGCTGCCGATGCCGGCGGAGGAGATGGTTGCCATAGGTTTGTTCGAATAGTCGCCGACCATGCAGCAGGCTGTGGAGATACGCCGCATCACTGCGGGCGGTATCTCGACAATCGGCTGGAACCAGAGCCCAGAGGGCCCCGGCGGCGAACGGTCATTGTCCGTTCACCCGCCGGGGCCTAGAGGCTCAGGAAACCCGCGAACGGGCCCTTGTTTTCGGCTTAGCCGCGCAGCAGCGACAGCACCGACTGCGGCAGTTGGTTGGCTTGCGCCACCATCGCCGTACCCGCCTGCTGCAGGATCTGCGCGCGCGACAGGTTGGCGGTTTCCATCGCGAAGTCGGCGTCCTGGATGCGCGAGCGTGCCGCCGAGGTGTTCTCCGAGGCGATCGCCAGGGAAGAGACCGTCGAGTCGAAGCGCGACTGCAAGGCACCGAAAGCCGAGCGCTGGCTGCTGACCGCGGCCAGCGCGCCGTCGACCAGGGCGATCGATCGGGCCGCCGCTTCGGCGCTCGACACGTCCAGACGGTTCACAGCCTGCAGTTGCGAAGACGCCGTGGCTGCCGTGAAGAAGTCGGTCGTGTTGGCCACAGCCGACAGGCCGAAGGTCTTGTCCGAATCGAGCGTCAGCGCGCCGGTGACGACTGCCGAAGCCGCCGCCGCCGTGGCTTGGCCAGCCACCGTCAGCGTGCTGCCGCCGGCGTTGTTGGCGATGGTCACGTTCTCGCCCGAGGCGTTGGTCAGCGTGATGCCGTCGCCCGCATCGTTGAGTTTGGCCGTGACGCCCGTCTCGCTGGACTTGTCATTGAACGCGGTGATGCCTGCAGACAAACCGGCGGCGGTGCTGCCCGTGGAGCTGAAGGAGACTGTCACTGCCGTGCTGTTGTTCGAGGTCACATTCAGGCTGTAGGAGCCAGCGGCGAGAGCGGTGAGGTCGAACTCGTTGCGAGCCGTCGAGCTTACGCCGGTGTTTTGCGTCTTGGCGTTGATCTGCGCGGCCACGGCTTTGGCGCTGGCGCCTGCAGCTGCCGTGATGGTGGCGCTGCCCGACGATCCGTCGATGGTGAAGGCGCCGCCAGCGACGCGGTTGGCACCCGCAGCGCCGGTGCCCGCCACCTTGGCGTTGGCAGTACTGCCAACAACCAGGTCGCCGGTCGCAGTTGTGGCCGTCGCAGCCTTCGAACCGATCCGATTGTTGCCGTATTTGCTCGTGCTGAAATCGGCTGAAGTGGCAGTGATGGTGTCGTTGGCGTTGGCGCCGACTTGATAGCTGGTCGAGCCGAAGCTGCCATCCAGAAGCTTGCGACCATTGAATGAGGTCGTCTCCGAGATGCGCCCGAGTTCCGCGGTCAACTGATTCACTTCTTCGTTCAGCGCCTTGCGGTCGCTCGCCGAGTTGGTGCCGTTGGCCGACTGCACGGCCAGTTCGCGGATGCGCTGCAGCAGGTTGCTCGACTGACCCAAGGCGCCTTCCGCTGTTTGTGCCAGCGAGATGCCGTCGTTGGCATTGCGGCCCGCCACATTGATGCCGCGGATCTGGGCGGTCATGCGATCGGCGATCGACAAGCCGGCAGCGTCGTCCTTGGCGCTGTTGATGCGCAAGCCCGAAGACAGGCGCTGGATGGAAGTCTGCAACGACGACTGCGACGAGGACAGGTTGCGCTGCGCCGTGAGAGAACCGATGTTGCTGTTGATGATCGAGGCCATTTGAGTAACTCCTAAAAGCTGAAGATTGCGGCATCGCTGCCAATGTCATGCCAGCAAAGACACTGGCCGCCAGACGCGCCTCGCATCGAGACCCGTTGGGGTGGTTTTCGGGTTCCCAGGCCTGCCACTTGAGCTTTTTATTTTTTGCGTTCGACCCTAAAGAAATGCTCTGGGCTTCCGTCTGCGCAGTACGGCACGGGATGGTCCTCTTCATGTGCAAGCGCTGGTCGACGTCCAGCAAAGTCCCGCGTGGACCTTGAAACCTGTGCAACATCCGCGACAGCGTATTCGGATGCGTACAACCGCACGGTTCCCTCTGTTACCAATC
This sequence comes from Variovorax sp., assembly GCA_039925525.1. Taxonomy (GTDB): domain Bacteria; phylum Pseudomonadota; class Gammaproteobacteria; order Burkholderiales; family Burkholderiaceae_C; genus Variovorax. Next base: position 4,234 of record JBDSYU010000163.1, on the reverse strand, counting down.
AAAAATGTATGTGCCTTATTTGACGAGTGCAAATTCACATTGAAGATGGCAACTAACACCTTCAGTCACAACTGATTACATCGCCGTAATCTTTTGTGAAAACCAAAGGATGGGTCATTCATCAGATTTATACTTTTGGCGTACTCCAAACCCTGGCTAATGGTCAAGTTTGGATGATAGTTTACTTCCGCTACTTCGCATTAAAGTTTTTCCAGTTCCTTTCAGAATCCACCTCCTCAGCAGACGGGCAGCTGCCTAAACAAAGGTGAAATCAAATGACGAGCGAACAGATGTTGGAAGAAATCCGGGAAGCCAATCTCACCTATTTGATGCTGGCCCAGAGCCTCATCCGCCAGGACAAGCCGCAGGCACTGTTCAGGCTCGGCATTTCCGAGGAATCGGCCGACCTGATCGCCATGCTGTCGCCGGCGCAGGTCATGAAGCTGGCGTCGGGCAACATGCTCCTTTGCCGCTTTCGTGCTGGTGACGACATGGTCTGGAGCCTGCTCACCCAACAGAACGTGGCCAGCCGCACCGCCAACGAGTCGACGAGCAAGCTGCACGCCAACATCGTCATGGCCAGCCGCTTCGCCCAAGCCGCTTCCTGAGACCAGGCCAACCGATTTCGGACCGCACGATCATGGCCACGGCAAAAAGCGTTCTCGGCGAATCACGGCAAATTGCCCGCGCCGTCCAGCTCATCGAAATGGGCGCCCGCCTGCAGGTGCTCGAAAGCGAGACCGACCTATCCTATGAGCGCCTGCTGCGGCTCTACAAGGAGGTGGCCGGCAAGTCGCCCTCGAAAGGCCAGTTGCCGTTCTCGACCGACTGGTTCCTCACTTGGCAGCCGAACATCCACGCCTCGTTGTTCCACAACGTCTACACCTGGTTGTCCAAAACCAGCGATCTCGACGATATCGAGGTGTTGATCAAGGCCTATGCCCTCTACACCGAGCAGATCGGCACCTGTGGACTGGAGGCGCAATTGTCGATCACGCGCGCCTGGCGGCTGGTGCGCTTCATGCAAAACAAGATGCTGGCCATGACGCCGTGCTCCAAGTGCGGTGGCCACTTCGTAACCGAACCGTACGAGAACGCGCGCCATTATGTGTGCGGCCTGTGCCAACCTCCGGCGCGCGCCGGCAAGGGCACGGCGGCTGTAGCGATCCAATTGCAATGACCGATGTCACGCGCGGCGACAGAGCCTCGCGCGAGCACTCGATCTGGGGCCCTCGAAGGCCCCTTTTTGATTGACCGGTCTCACCCGCTTCAAGGCCCAATCGTTCGCACGCCTGCGAAGGCCTGCAAACCACTTTCAACTCGACCTCAGCTCGCATCATGTTCGTCATCATCGGTTACCTGGTCGCGCTGGGCTGCATCTTCGGTGGCTACATCATCCACGGCGGAAATATTGGCGTGGTGCTGCATGCCCTGCCGATCGAGTTGATGGTGATCTGCGGCGGCGCGCTCGGCGCCTTCGTGGTCAACAACCAGCCCAAGGTATTGAAGGCGACCCTGAAGATGTTGCCGCTGGCGTTCAAAAGCTCCAAGTACACGAAGAAGCGCTACATGGAGCTGATGGCGCTGCTCTACGACATCCTGCAAAAGGCGCGCAAGGACGGCCTGATGGCAATCGAAAAAGACGTCGAAGCGCCCGAGGAATCACCCATCTTCCAAAACTACGCGACCGTCGGCAAGGACCATCACGTGGTCGAGTTCACCACCGACTATTTGCGCATGATGGTCTCGGGCAACCTCAACGCGCACGAGATCGAGTCCTTGATGGAAAGCGAGATCGAGACCCATCACCAGGAGGCGCACGGCCCGGTGGCGGCCATTGCCCGACTGGCCGGCGGTCTGCCGGCATTCGGCATCGTTGCGGCGGTGCTCGGCGTGGTCAACACCATGGGCTCGGTCGGCCAGCCGCCGGCGGTGCTCGGCGCCATGATCGGCTCGGCTTTGGTCGGCACGTTCCTGGGCATCCTGCTGGCCTACGGCATCGTCGAGCCGTTGGGCGGACTGCTCGAGCAGAAAGTCGACGACAGCTCCAAGGAGTTGCAATGCATCAAGACGACGCTGCTCGCCAGCATGCAGGGCTACAACCCGGTCACTGCCATCGAGTTCGGCCGCAAGGTTCTTTACTCGACCGAACGGCCGAGCTTCAGCGAGCTCGAGAGCCACGTGAAGAAGAAGTGATGCAGATGATGAAGCGGCCGGGTGCTTGGTTGGGGACAGGCCAAGCGACACCTGATCAGTTGAGGACAGAGCAAGTGGCTGCGCCCTTGGTCTGTCCCACAAGGTATTGGGCTATGAGGACAGAGCAAGTGGCGGCGCCCTTGGTCTGTCCCACAAGGTCACCTGATCTGTTGAGGACAGAGCAAGTGGCTTCGCCCTTGGTCTGTCCCACAAGGTATTAGGCTATGGCCACCAGTAGCAAGAAGCTCCAGCCGATCATCGTCAAGCGCGTGAAGAAGGTTGTGCACGCAAGTCACGGTGGCGCCTGGAAGATCGCCTATGCCGACTTCGTGACGGCGATGATGGCGTTCTTTCTGTTGATGTGGCTGCTTGGCTCGACCGCCAAAGGTGATTTGCAAGGTATCGCCAGCTACTTTCACGCGCCACTCAAGGTCGAGATGGCCGGCGGTCCCGGCGTCGGCAGCAGCTCGAGCGTGGTCAATGGCGGTGGCCAGGACCTGACACGCAGCACCGGCCAGGTCCGCCGTACCGACGAGCCCAGTCCCAAAAAGTCGAAGGCCGCCGAAGCGGAAGAGGCCCGGCGCGAAGTGGCGCGGCAGGACGCGCAGCGTCTGCAGGCCTTGCGCGAAAAGGTCGAGGCGCTGATCGACGGCAATCCCAACCTGCGCGACTACCGCTCGCAGATTCGCACCCAGGTGACCATGGACGGCCTGGAGATCCAGATCGTCGATGCGCAGAACCGGCCGATGTTCGATAGCGGCAGCGCACTGGTGAAGCCCTACATGCGCGACATCCTCCACGAAGTCGGCAGTGCGCTCAACGGCATCGAGAACCGCGTCAGCCTGGCCGGCCATACCGACGCCGCGCCCTACGGCAACAGCGACCGCGGTTATGGCAACTGGGAACTCTCGGCCGACCGGGCCAATGCCTCGCGCCGTGAACTGGTGTCCTTCGGCATGCCCGATGAAAAGTTGGTGCGCGTAATCGGCTTGGCCGCGAGCGACCTGTTGGAGAAGGACAACGCACTGGCAGCGGTCAATCGCCGCATCAGCATCACGGTGTTGACGCGAGATGCCGAGTCGCGCTTGTTCGGATCGACCCAGGTTGCGAGTGCCGAAGCGGTGCAAGCCATTGCCGAGCAGATCCCCGAGGCGCGTAGCGGCCGAGAAGGCGCACAGCTCGGCCAGTCCCCCACCGTCGCGCCCACGCCTAAAAGCCCAGCGAAAAGCGCCGAGACCGAGCGGCGCGCCGAAGGCCCCGTCAGCGCCGACGCTGAAAAGAATGCCCGCAACGGCGCTGACAGCACTCCCGAAACAGGCGGCGCACAAGCCAGTTCGGCGATGGCTGCCGAAAGCCTACCGACCACTGCGACTGCTTCTGCTGCTCCTTCTGCTTCCGCTCCCGCTTCCGCTTCCGCTTCTGCCTCCACCACTGCCGCTGCTCCAGCGACGCCGGCTACCCCCGCTGTCGCCGCTTCTTCAGCGACTTCAGCTACTTCAGCTACTTCAGCTACTTCAGCTTCTCCCGCTGCTCGTACCCCCGCTGTTTCTCCTGCCCCCCGCGCGGCCGCGACGCTAGCAGCTGCGCGACCTGCTGCACCGCCGCGTCGACGCGTGCAGGCGGCGGGCGATGCGACGCGTGCCAGCACCGACAGCAGCACCCCCGAGCGCATCGCCGCCGATGCGGCCGAAGGCGCGGTTGCGTCCGCAGCGCCCCGCACTTCGACCGGGGTGGCCAAGCGGCAGGCCGCGCGGCCTGCCGCGGCAGTCGGTCGCGCCAAGCCCAAGGCAGCCGCCAAAGCGCCGAGCCCGGGCAAGACGCGCCCGGCGGCTAGCGCGTCCGAAGCACAGTCCTGAGGCGCGGGCCTTGCCCGCGCGCGCAACGATTGGGCGGTGCGCCGAGACCTCGACTTTTTGCTCCCCCTTTTCTGAATAAGCGCAGGGGATCGCCCCTTATCAGCCTTTAGCTCCGGCCGGCCGTTCGCACAATCACGCACACGCCCGCACGCCAACACGCGACCCTTCCCCAATCTCCATGT
>JBDSYU010000162.1:0-7906 GCA_039925525.1 Variovorax sp. | reverse complement strand
CCGCTCGCGGCGATCCCGTTCTTCATTCTTGCCGGCAACCTGATGGAGACCGGCGGCATCTCCAGGCGCCTGGTCGAATTCGCCAAGAGCCTGGTCGGCGGCGTGCAGGGCGGCTTGCCGATGACCTGCGTGCTCACCTGCATGATCTTCGCCGCGGTGTCAGGCTCGTCGGTCGCGACCACCTTCGCCATCGGCGCCATCCTGATTCCCGCATTGATCAAACATGGCTATCCCGTGAGTTATGCGGCGGCGTTGCAGGCCACCAGTGCCGAACTCGGCGTCATCATCCCGCCGTCGATCCCTTTGATCCTCTACGGCGTGAGCGCCGAGGTGTCGATCGGCGAATTGTTCATCGCCGGATTCGGACCTGGCCTGCTCATCAGCGGCGCGCTCATGCTGTTTGTCTGGGCCTATTGCAAGTGGAAAGGATGGGGCAAGACAGACGGCATCGGCCGCCTGCCGATCGGCCGGGCCACGCTGCAGGCTGGCTGGGCATTGCTCATGCCGGTGATCATTCTCGGCGGCATTTATGGCGGCGTCTTCACGCCCACGGAGGCATCGGCCGTCGCGGTCCTCTATGCACTGATCGTTGGCGTCGTCATCTACCGCGAGATCAAGCTGGCCGACCTGTATGCCATCCTGCGCAAGTCGGTGATGTCGTCGGCGGTGATCATGTTCATCATCGCCAACGCAGGCCTGTTCGCTTTTCTTATCACGCGCGCCGGCGTGCCCGATGCCATCGGGCGCTGGCTGGAACAGGTTCTGCAGTCGCCAGGGTATTTTTTGCTGGGCGTCAACGCGGCGCTGTTCGTGATCGGCATGTTCATCGAAACCAGCGCCGCCATCATCGTGCTGGCGCCGATCCTGGCGCCGGTGGCGCAGCATTTCGGCATCGATCCGGTGCATTTCGGACTGGTGATGGTGGTCAACCTGGCACTCGGCATGATCACCCCGCCCTTCGGCGTCAACCTGTTTGCCGCCTGTGCCGTGGCGCGCATTTCGCTCGATCGCATGATCAAGGATCTGCTGCCGTTCGTGCTGGTGATCCTGGCCTGCCTGATGGTCATCACCTACGTGCCGGCCTTGTCGCTGGCATTGCGGGATTTGGTCTACGCGCGCTAATCAGTTCGACAAAATCAAGTATTCCTTACTTTTTCGTGCTCGGTAGAATTGTCGAATCTTGTGTCCGAGGTATACATGATTACTACCGTCACCGACAAAGGACAGGTCACGCTGCCCAAGCCGATCCGTGATCGCCTCGGCATTCAACCTGGCGCCAAGATCGATTTCGAACTGCGCCCCGACAACACCCTTGTCGGCCGGGTCTTGACGCGCGGCTCGACCGGCCTGTTCGGTTTGCTCAAGCGACATGGCGAAGCAGTGCGCTCGCTCGAGGAAATGGACGCGGGCGTCACCGCGGCGGTTCGCTCTCGCAGTCGCATCAAACGCTGAGCCGGATCGCAGCCCTATGCAGGCGCTCGACACCAACCTGTTGCTCCGCCTGATCGTCGCTGACGATCCAGCGCAAGCCAGAAAAGTCAAAGACCTGCTGGATCGTCACGCAGCCGACGACGCTGCGTTCTGGATCGCCGATATCGTGCTTGTCGAATGCGTCTGGGCGCTAGATCGCATCTATGGCCACTCCCGCGCCGACATCGTCGTGGCACTGCGGGCCCTCGCCAGCAACGCCACGTTGCGGCTCGAATCCGAGGCGCAGGTGTCCGAAGCCATCTCGTCATACGAGGACGGACCCGCGGACTTCGCCGACGCCCTGCTCGTCTCCAAGGCAGTACGCGCCGGCTGCGACAGCGTGCGTACATTCGACAAGAAAATGCGCACGCTACCGTGCGTCCGGCTGCTCTGACTTCGACGCTGCCTGCAGTTGACGACCGCACGAGAGTGGCCCTGGGTATGGCGCGCTTATCATGCCGGCCACACCCCTCGATTTTGATCGGCAATCACCTTGCTCACAGGCGACATGCTGCGCCGCTCGGCCGCGCGCTTTCCTGATAAAGCGGCCGTCATCTACCGCGGCGCCGACCGACGTTCGGTGCTTGTCTATCGCGAGCTCGACGCGCTGGCCAATCAGCTGGCACACGCACTGCTTGGCTTGGGTTTGGCAAAGGGCGCGAAGGTCTCCATGCTTTCGCGCAACCTGCCGGAGTACGCGGTGGCGTTTTTCGGTGTCGCTCGCACCGGCTATGTCTTCAACAACATTTCGGTGCTGTATGCGCCCGATGAGCTGGACTGGGTGCTGGCCAAGTCCGACACCGAGGTGCTGCTGTTCGATGCGCAATTTGCCGACAAGGTCGCGCAGGTGCGGGCGCACTGTCCGAAGATCGGGCGCTTCGTCATGATCGGGTCGACCGATGTGGCCACTGTCGGTGAAGTCACGCATTGGGACGACTTCCTGGCGGGTCAGCGGCTCACCGAGCCCGAGTTGGGGCTGCATGAGGACGATGCGTTCTGCATGACCTACACGGGTGGCACCACCGGTCGACCCAAGGGCGTGCTGATGAGCCACCGCGCCCGCGCCATCACGGCACACACCGTGGCCTTCGAAGAGCGGCTCGAGCCACGCGATGTCGTGGCCATCGTCACGCCCCTTTTTCACGTGGCCGCGCTCAACATCATGTTCCAGCCGGCGGTATTGGTGGCTGCCACCTCGGTCTTCGTCACGCCATGGTCGCCTACGAACTTCATCGACGCCGCCGAGGCGGAGGGTGTCACGGCGGCGTTCATGGTGCCGACCCAGGCCAACGCCCTGGTGAGCCTGCCCGCGCTCGAGCCACTTCGACTGGCGAGTTGGACCAAGCTGTCATTTGCCGGTGCCCCGATGCCCGATTGGGTACAACTGGGGCTGATGACAAAGCTGCCGCATCTATGCCTGACGCAGATCTACGGGCAATCGGAGATGGGCGTGATTGCCGCGTTGCCATGCAAGCTGCTTCCGCAAAAGCTCGGCGCCGTCGGACGCCAGCCGTTCAACGTGGATGTCGCCGTGCTGCGCCCAGACGGAACACAGGCGGCTGTCGACGAGTTGGGCGAAGTGGCTTCGCGCGGGGACAACGTGATGCTCGAGTATTACAACGAGCCCGAACAGACGGCGGCTTTCTGGCGGCACGGCAACGGCTGGGGTCTGACGGGCGACATCGGCGTGATGGATGGCGACGGCTGCCTCACCCTGGTCGACCGCGCCAAGGACATGCTGATTTCCGGCGGCGAGAACGTCTACCCGAAGGAAATCGAACAGGTGATCTACCAACTTGAAGCGGTCGCCGAGTGCGCCGTCTTCGGCATCCCCGACGACCGATGGGGCGAGGTGCCGGCTGTGTACATTCAACGCAAGCCCAGCGCCACACTGACCGAAGCGCAGGTGTTGGCGCAATGCGAAGCGCACCTTGCCCGGCTGAAGCGGCCACGTCTGGTGAAATTTGTCGACGATTTTCCCAAGACCGCCATCGGCAAGATTCAAAAGAATCTGCTGAAAGCGCCGTACTGGCAAGACCGCAAAAAGATCTGATGGATGGCGGAAGGAGCGCGCCGGTGCATGAGGCTGCCAAGTGGCCGGTACCATTGGCGGGTCACAGAGAAACAGAACTGACAAAGAAATTGAAGCCACTGCGCCAGCATCGCGCGCAGCAGGCCAGCCCAAATATCAGGAGACAAACACCATGGACAAGATCGAGCAACCCACGCGACGCCATGTCGCTCGGCAACTTGCCGGCGGCGCAGCCGCCCTGGCCGCCGCGACCGCGATCGGCGCCTTCCCGGCAATCGTCCGGGCGCAATCCAAGCTGCAACTGAAGCTGAGCCACTACCTGCCGCCGACGCACGGCCTGCACACCGAATTCATGGAACCGTGGGCGCGTGAGGTGGAGGCGAAATCCAATGGGGCGGTGTCCATCCAGGTCTCGCCGGGCACCTCGGCGCTGGGGCAAGCGCAAAACCAGCTCGACCAGGTGCGCAACGGCATTGTCGATATCGCATTCGGCATTTGTGGCCTGCCGCGTGGTCGCATGACTCGCAGCACCATCATCGAGATGCCGCTGCTGGTCAGGAAGGCCGAAGCAGGCTCGCGTGCCCTGTGGAACCTGTACCCGAAGATGCTGGCCAGCGACTATGCCGGCTTGAAGCCGTTGCTGTTGATGACGCATAACGGCGGCCTGATCCACACCCGCGACAAGCGCATCGAAAAGCCCGACGATTTGCGCGGTCTGCGCATCCGCACACCGTCCCCTACCGTTTCGATGATGCTGGAGTTCCTCGGTGCCAGCCCCGTCGGCATGCCACCGGGTCAGGTCTACGAGAACCTGCAACGCGGCGTGCTCGACGGCGCCGCCTTTCCCTGGGACCCGGTGCGGGCGTTCAACCTGGGGGAGGTCTGCAAGTACCACCTGGACATCGGTCTTTACACCGCGGCATTCTGGTTTGCCATGAACGATCGCAAGTACCAAGCCTTGCCGGCGGATGTGCGCAAGGTCATCGACCAGACCTCGGGACAGGCACTGCTCGGAAAAATCCAGGGCTGGTGGGACAAGTGGGATGCGGCCGGCAAAGCCAGCGCGGTCGAGCGCGGCAACACCATCGTCACGCCAAGCCCGCAGGAGCGGGCCGAATGGGCACGCACGCTGGTTCCGCTGCAGAACAAGGCCATCATCGAGTTTGAAAAAGAGGGCGTGCCGGACGCCCGTGCCATCTATATCGCCATGCAGCAAGAGGTCAGCAAGATCGAGGGCAGTTGATGCAGCGGCTATGCCGCCTGTGTGCCAGCGCCGGCGTGGCGATCCTGCTCATGTGCGCGCTGCTGACGGTGGCCGACATTGCCAGCCGGCGCCTGCTTGGCCTGTCGGTGCCGGGGCTGATCGATCTGACGCAATTGTTGGTGATGACCAGCGTGTTCCTGTGCATACCGCTGGTCTTCGAGCAACGCGCCAACGTCGAGGTCGACCTGCTCTACAACCTCCTGCCGGGTAACGTCAGCAGCAAGCTGTCCGCGCTGTGGTTGTTTCTGGGTGCGGCCTTCCTTCTCGCCGCCGCCTGGCATGCCGGTCGCGCAGCCGGGCAGGTGCTCGAGTATGGCGAGCGCTCCCCGACTTTGGCGCTTCCGATGATCTGCTACTGGATCCCGGTTCTGTTCGGCATGCTGTTGGCCGCATACGTGTGCATCCACCAGTTGTTGCGCCGGGCAACTCCAACCGAGCCAGCCGACACTCCCTACATGAAACAACATGATTGAACGCTACGCCCACTACACCACCCTGACCTTCGCCGAACACCCCGAAGCGGTGCTCGAGGTGATCATGGGCCGGCCCGGCAAGCTCGCCACGGCAGACCACACCGGCCATTTCGAACTGAGCCGCATCTGGCGCGACATCGGCGACGATCCGGAGGTGCGCGCGGTCGTGTTGCGCGGTGAAGGAAAAGGCTTTTCGGCTGGCGGTGATTTTTCGCTGGTCGAGGACATGGCCAACGATTTCCAGACGCGCTCGCGGGTCTGGCGCGAGGCGCGCGATCTCGTCTACAACGTCATCAACTGCGACAAGCCGATCGTCTCGGCGATGCACGGCCCGGCCGTGGGCGCCGGTCTCGTGGCGGGGTTGCTCGCCGACATTCCGATCGCCGCGAAAGACGCCAAAATCGTCGATGGTCACACCCGCCTGGGCGTCGCCGCCGGCGACCACGCCGCCATCATCTGGCCGCTCTTGTGCGGCATGGCCAAGGCCAAGTACTACCTGCTGCTGTGCGAGCCGATATCTGGCGAAGAAGCCGAACGTATCGGCTTGGTGGCGCGCTGCGTCGACGCTGGCGAACTGCGCGACACGGCGCTGCAGATCGCCACCCGCTTGGCGACCTCTTCGCAAAGCGCAGTGCGCTGGACCAAGTACGCGCTCAACAACTGGCTGCGAATGATGGGCCCGACCTTCGATGCCTCGCTGGCCGTCGAGTTCATGGGCTTTTCCGGGCCCGACGTGCGCGAGGGCGTGGCCAGCCTGCGCGAGCGTCGGGCGCCGAATTTCAGCAAGGAGTCGCCGTTCTGAGCGCGGCGTGATGTCGCCGCCCCTCATTGGCGCGGCCGGCTTCATCCTGGTGGTGCTGCTGGTCCTGCTGCGACTGCCGGTGGCCATTGCGATGGGCTGCGTCGGCTTTGTCGGCCTCAGCCTGACCGAGGGCCTCGCCACAGGCGGCTTCATGCTGGGTCGCTCGACCTTCGAGGCGGTCTTTCCTTACTCGCTGTCGATCGTTCCACTGTTCATCGCCATGGGCGTGTTTGCCGGCCACGCGGGCCTGTCGCAATCCCTCTATGGCTTCGTCGCGACGCTGGTCGGACATCTGCGCGGGGGCCTGGCCATGGCAACGGTCGGTGGCTGCGCCATCTTCGGCGCGGTCAGCGGCTCGGGTATCGCCACCGCGGCCACGATGGGGCGGGTGGCGCTGCCGGAGATGCGCCGTCACGGCTATGCCGACTCACTGGCCTGCGCGACCATCGCAGCGGGCGGCACGCTCGGGGTCATTATTCCGCCTTCGATCCTTTTCGTGATCTACGGCCTGGCAACCGAACAGTCGATCGGCAAGCTGTTTCTGTCTGGTGTGTTGCCGGGCATTCTCGGCACGCTGCTCTACGGCGTGGCGGTGGCCTGGTCGGTGCGCGGTGCGGCCAGCGCCGGGCCGGCGGGACCGCGCTATAGCTGGGCCGCGCGCTTGCGTGCGCTCGTCAGCATCTGGCAGATCGTGCTGCTCTTCGGCGTGGTGCTGGGCGGCATGTGGCTGGGCTGGTTTTCGCCTACCGAAGGCGCCGCGGTGGGTGCCGCCGGCGCGGTCGCGCTCGCGGCCGTCTCCGGCCGGCTCAGCCGGCACGTCATGCGTGCAGGCATTTCGGAAACGGCGCAGACCACCGGCATGATCTTCATGATCCTGATCGGCGCCGGCATCTTCAATGCGTTCATCGAATCCACCGGCATGACCGATGCGCTCATCCACGGCGTGCAACAACTTCAATGGAGCCGCTGGTGGATCATGGCCGTCCTGATGCTGACCTACGTGGTTCTGGGCGCCTTGATGGACGAACTGTCGATGATCCTGCTGACCATCGGCCCGGTGTTCCAGCTCATCACGGCGTTGCATTTCGACCCGATCTGGTTCGGCGTGATGCTGGTCACCGTGTGCGAAATCGGCATGATCCTGCCCCCGGTGGGCATCAACCTCTTCGTCATTCAGGGGATCGCCAAGGTGCCGCTGGGCACCGTTGTGCGCGGCATCGCACCGTTCGCCGTGGTCGACGGCGTGCGCCTGTTGCTCCTGTCGCTCTTTCCCTGGCTGGCCACCTGGCTGCCGTCGCGGATGATCTGAGCAGCCTGGGCGAACCTTCGAGTGCAACGGTGGGAGCGCCCCCGCTACAGGTGCGCTCCGCCTGTGGCTTGGAGGTCCGCGCCCGTAATGAAACTCCCGGCCTCCGAGCACAACAACAACGCCGCATTGGCCATCTCGTCGGGCGTCCCGGCTCTTCCCATTGGGTTGGCTTCACCTTGAATCCCCGCCCATTCGTCGCTGTCGACGCGCCGCCATGCATTGCGCGCAGTCGCGACAAGTCCGGGCGATAGGTTGTTGACAGTCACGCCATGTGGCGCAAGTTGAAGCGCAAGATTGATCGACAGATTGTGTTGTGCCGACTTGAGTGCCGCATAGATGGCGAGGTCCGGCGCGGGATGGGTCTGGTTGATGCTGCCGATGGTGAGGATGCGGCCCCAGCCGCGCGCGCGCATGCCGGGCACGGCGGCCTTGAGCAGTTCGACGCTGGCATCGAAGTTGATACGGCGCTGGCGTTCGAGCTGGTGGTCGCTGATCTCGGTGAAGGCTTCGCGTTGCTGCACCGAAGCACATACCACGAGCACGTCGACGCCGCCCA
>JBDSYU010000161.1:0-16360 GCA_039925525.1 Variovorax sp. | reverse complement strand
TCTGATGGATCTTCATCGGCTGCGCCGGATCGGTGGAAGCCAGCGCCAGGTGACCCCGGCTTTGCGGGCGCAACAGCACCACCAACAGCGAGAAGCCATCCTGATAGGGGGCCTTGAACGGCGGCAGGTAAGGCGCGGCAGTGAGCGGGCCGAAATTGGAAAGCACCTGGATGTCCGGCACCGCCAGATCGGGCGTGGATTTGAGAAAGCCGACGATCGGCCCTGGCAGATCGGTGGCAAAGCCCGTGCCCGCAAAGTAGGCCTTGCCCAACTCGCGCACGATCCGATCGGCGCGCATGGCGCGGTGTAACGGCCCCGGTGCGCGTCGGCGAAAAACCAGCGGCGCCATCACATGATCCTGAAAGTTTTGCCCGACGCCAGGCAGCGCCGCCTGCACCTCGGTGCCGTGCGCGCGCAACGCTTCGGGCGCGCCGATGCCCGACAGCATGAGCAATTGCGGACTGTTGATGACGCCACCGCACAGCAGCACTTCGCGCGCGGCCAATGCGCGGTGCGGCATGTTCTTGCGCATGTAATCGACGCCCACCGCGCGGTCGCCATCGAAGACGATGCGCTGTGCGAGCGCGTGCGTTGCCACAGTCAGATTGGTGCGCCCCAACGCCGGCCGCAGATACGCCCCCGCCGCGCTGCAGCGACGCCCGCCCCTGATCGTCGCCTGCATGCGCGCAAAGCCATGCTGCTCGGCGCCGTTGTAATCGACCGCCATCGGATGGCCGGCCGCCACGCCCGCCTCGAAACAGGCTTCGGTCAAGGGATCTTCGTAACGCGTGGTGCGCACTGAAAGCGGACCGTCGCCACCACGATATTCATTGGCGCCGCCTTCCCATGATTCCTGCTTGCGAAAGTACGGCAGCGCGTTTGCATATGACCAGTCGGATAGCCCGCTGGCGGCCCAGCGCGCGTAATCGCTGCGATGCCCACGCACATAGGCCATGGCGTTGATTGACGATGAGCCACCGATGACCTTGCCGCGCGCACATTCCACGCGTCGCCCGCCCACCGTTTCCTCCGGCTCGGCGAAGTAGCCCCAATCATGCAAACGGTTCTGCAGGATGCGGCCCCAGCCCAGCGGAATGTGTATCCACGGATCGCGATCCCAGCCGCCGGCTTCGAGCAGCAGCACGCGCGTGTTCGGGTCTTCCGTAAGACGGTGAGCCAGCACGCAACCGGCAGAGCCGGCGCCGACGATGACGTAGTCGTAGGGGGCGGTTTTCATGTGCGAATAGCCGGAGGATTATTGCTGAGTAGCAATGTCCGAACTCGGCGCTCTCGACCCTTGGGAACGCCCGAGCTTCTAGCTGCATTCAGACGCTTGTTCGGCTTTCACCTCACGACGGTGTGTCAGGTAGGGCGTCGCTGATCAAGACCACGCCGACACCTTGGCCACGTCCAAAGTGACGACGCTGCCCAGGACCATCAGAAAAAAAGCATACGGGACAGCGCCATGCGGTTTTTCGACCGACGGTCGGTCGAAGTGCGCGTCCACGAGTACAAGACCTGCGATGGTCCCCTAACCTCGAACGCCCGTCATGCCCTTGTAGGCTCCCGCCCCTAATCGCATGCTGCGGCGCAACAATTTCGTTTGCAGGCCCTAAAGTCGCATGCTTAAACCTTCATCGACGCAGAACCCCATGCCCACCCAAAGTCCAAGCTTCAAGAATCCTCTCTCCCTCTGGGCCGACATCGCGCTGAAGACCAGCGAAATGCTTTGGTCTTCCGCCTCGGTCATACAAATGCGCTCGACGCGGATGGCGGCGCATGGCGTGCAACCTAATGCGAGCGACGTGCGCGAGATGCAGCTCATGGGCCAAGAGAAACTCTCCGCCGGCGCCGCCGCCGGCAATGCCATGTTTGCGCAGATGCAGCGCACCAACGCGCTGCTGTTGCAGCAGTTCATGGAGCAGAGCGCCAAGGGCTTGTCGGCTTGGTTGTCTTTTGCCGGCAGCCGCACGCCGGCGCAAGCGATGGCGCGCGGGCGTGGCTGGCTAGAAGCCGCCGGGCGCGCCGGCCGCACCAGCGCGCAATTGTCAGACGCCGTGGCGCGCGTGACCGGACATGGCTTGGCGCCGGTACACCGCGCTGCAACAGCGAATGCGCGCCGCCTGTCGCGCAAGAAAAGCTGATTTCTTTTCAGTTGCCAGCGTTGCTGCCAGCGCGCACCAGACGCATCAAGGCCATCTCCGATGGTGCGCCGAAGCGCGTCGGCGGGCCCCTATAGCCGGTGCCGCGACTGACGTAAACCCATAGCCCCTCCAAGCGATGCAGGCCGGCGGTGAAGGGGCGCTGCAACGGCACCATCAGGTTCCATGGCAAGCACTGTCCGCCATGCGTGTGGCCAGACAGCTGCAGATCGAAACCGGCTTGTTGCGCCACCAGCGCCGAGCGCGGCTGGTGCGCCAGCACAACTTAGCCCCGGTGGACGGTGGCGCACCGGCGATGGACTGCGCCGCATCGAAGTGGGAAGATGAAAAGTCGGCAAGCCGGCAAGAGCACGGTCGCACCGTCTGATGTCTCTCGGCTTCGTCGCACCGCCACGTAAGCGTGCAATACCAACAAAACGAGGTGGATGGCGTGTGTGGCAACAACGCCCGGCTTGGCGCCACTTCGTCACGGCGCTATGGCGCCTAACGCCTGCCTCTTAAACGTCGATGTTTCCCGCCCGCAGCGCGTTCTGTTCAATGAATTCGCGCCGTGGCTCGACCTCGTCGCCCATCAGCATGGTGAAGACGCGATCGGCTTCGATGGCGTCGTCGATCTGCACCTTGAGCAGGCGCCGGACGGCCGGGTCCATGGTGGTTTCCCACAGCTGCTGCGGATTCATCTCGCCCAGGCCCTTGTAGCGTTGGCGCGAGGTGGCTCGCTCGGCTTCGCCGATCAACCACTTCATCGCCGCGCGAAAATCATCGACCTTTTCTTCGCGCGCCTTTTCGCCCTCGCCGCGGCGCACAACGGCGCCAGGGTTGAGCAGACCGCGGAAGGTGTTGGCCGCTTCGGCCAGCGCCGCATAGTCGGCGCCATGGACAAAATCTTGCGTCAGCACGCTGCTCTTGACGTTGCCGTGATGCCGCCGGCTGATGCGCAGGATCGGCTTGTCGGTGCGGATGTCGAACTCGCTCGCGACTTCGGCTGGCATGCCGGTGCTGGTCAGTTCGCGCAGATAGCCTTGCATCTCCACGGCCGAGGCTTCAGCGGCCTCGGTGGTATCCAGATCCAGCGCCACGCCATCGGCAATGGCACGCAGGGCTTCTGCATCCATGAAGTTGCCCAGGCGGGCAATCACGGCCTCGGCCAACTGGTGCTTGCGCGCCAATTCGGCCAACGTGTCTCCCGCCAGCACCGTGGCGGCTGCACCGCCGGTGTCGACGCTGGCATGCGTCAATGCCACCCGCAGCAGGAAGGCGTCCAGTGCCGCACCGTCCTTCAGGTACTGCTCCTCCTTGCCGACCTTGACCTTGTAGAGCGGCGGCTGTGCGATGTAGATGTGACCGCGCTCGACCAGCTCGGGCATCTGGCGATAGAAGAATGTGAGCAGCAAGGTGCGAATGTGCGCGCCATCGACATCCGCGTCGGTCATGATGATGATGCGGTGGTAACGCAGCTTGTCGACGTTGAAATCGCTCTTGCCGTTGTTGCCACCGGCATTGCCGATGCCGGTACCCAGCGCCGTGATCATCACCAGGATTTCGTTGCTGGTGAGCATCTTCTCGAAGCGCGCCTTCTCGACATTGAGGATCTTGCCGCGCAGGGGCAGGATGGCCTGAAACTTTCGATCACGCCCCTGCTTGGCCGAGCCGCCGGCCGAGTCGCCCTCCACCAAGTAGACCTCGCACAGGGCCGGATCCTTTTCCTGGCAATCGGCCAGTTTGCCGGGCAGACCCATGCCATCGAGAACGCCTTTGCGCGTTGCCTCTCGCGCTCGCCGCGCCGCTTCGCGAGCCCGCGCCGCGTCGATGATCTTCATACAGATGGCCTTGGCATCGGCCGGCCGTTCCTGCAGATATTCGGTGAGCAACTTGCCGACGATGTCCTCGACCGGTGCGCGCACTTCGCTGGACACCAGCTTGTCCTTGGTTTGGCTCGAGAACTTCGGCTCGGGCAATTTGACCGAAAGAATGCAACACAAGCCCTCGCGCATATCGTCGCCCGTCACCTCGACCTTGGCCTTCTTGGCGAAGTCGGTTTCCTCGATGTATTTGTTGATCACCCGGGTCATCGCCGCACGCAGGCCGGTGAGGTGGGTGCCACCATCGCGTTGTGGAATGTTGTTGGTGAAACAGATCACCTGCTCGTTGTAGCCGGCGTTCCATTGCATCGCCACTTCGGCGGTGATCTGCGTGCCGGCGATGCCGCCATAGGTTTCGGCCGGCCTGTCGCCCGTGGCATAGAAAATATTCGGATGCAAGACTGTCTTGCCTTTGTTGATGAATTCGACAAAGCCCTTGACACCACCAGCGCCGGAGAAATCGTCTTCCTTGCCGCTGCGCTCATCGGCCAAACGAATGCGTACGCCGTTGTTGAGAAAACTCAGCTCGCGCAGCCGCTTGGAGAGGATCTCGTAGTGGAAATCGGCGTTCTCCTTGAAGATGTCGGCATCGGGCAGGAAGTGCACTTCGGTACCGCGCTTGTCGGTCTCGCCGATGATCTTCATCGGCGAGACCTGGACCAGGCCCTCCGAGCTTGCCCTTTCTTCGAGGATCCTGTTCTGCACGAAGCCCCGACTGAACTCCAGCACATGAACCTTGCCGTCGCGGCGCACCGTCAGGCGCAAGGTCTTCGACAACGCGTTGACACAGCTCACGCCAACGCCGTGCAGCCCGCCGGAGACCTTGTAGCTGTTCTGATTGAACTTGCCGCCTGCATGCAGCTCGGTCAGCGCTATCTCTGCCGCACTGCGCTGGGGCTCGTGCTTGTCGTCCATCTTCACGCCGGTCGGGATACCGCGACCGTTGTCGACGACAGAGATCGAGTTGTCGGTGTGGATGGTGACGACGATGTCGTCGCAATGCCCGGCCAACGCCTCGTCGATCGAGTTGTCGACCACCTCGAACACCAGGTGGTGCAAGCCAGTGCCGTCGGAAGTGTCGCCGATGTACATGCCGGGGCGCTTCCTGACCGCTTCCAAGCCCTCCAAAATGGTGATGGACGCCTCCCCGTACGAGGTGTCACCCGGCACCGAAGGCACATCCACGACCTGGATTTGCGGCGTGTAGACCGGCTCGGTGTGCGTCGTCTGCGCCTTGGCCGATTCGTCAGATGAATCGGACTGGTTGTCTTTGCTCATTGCTTTTTCTTCCTCACTCGGGACTTCCGGGTCGCTTTTCTACTCGTTCAAGAACACCGCGGAACCGGCTTTGCCGGGCCGCTGGTGTTGCCCCCGGTGAGGGGGCTGGAGGAGGCGACACGCAGTGCGCCGCCTCCTGGGGGAGAGCCAGCTGACACCGCGGAACCGGCTTTGCCGGGCCGCTGGTGTTGCCCCCGGTCGGAGACTGGCGAAGGCGACACGCAGTGCACCGCATCCTTGGGGCGAGCTATATCCGCATCGGCATCACCACGTATTTGAAGGTGCTGTTCTCCGGAATCGTCACCAGTGCCGAGCTGCTGGAATCCTGCAGTTCGAGTTTCACCATGTCCTGGCTCATGTTGGTGAGCGCATCGATCAGATAAGTGACGTTGAAACCGATATCGATCGCATCGCCGCTGTAGTCGATATCGAGTTCGTCCTGCGCCTCTTCCTGCTCGGCGTTGTTGGAGGCCACACGCAAGGTGCCAGGCTCGATGGAAAGGCGCACCCCTTTGAACTTCTCGCTGGTCAGGATGGCCGTGCGTTGCAGGCTCGCTAGCAGCGGCGCGCGACCGAGCGTGAAACTGTTCTTGTGGTTTTTCGGGATCACGCGGTTGTAGTCGGGGAACTTGCCCTCTACCAACTTGGTGACGAACTCCATGTCGCCGAACCTGAAACGCGCCTGGTTGTTGGCGAACTGCATTTCAAGGGCGCCTTCGGCATCGCTCAGCAGCCGTTGCAGCTCGAGCACCGTTTTTCGCGGCAGGATGACTTCCTGTCGCGGCACTTCGACATCGAGCGTCGCCGAAGCAAAAGCCAACCGATGGCCATCGGTTGCGACCAAGCTCAGCTGCTTGCCTTCGGCAACGAACAGGATACCGTTCAGGTAATAGCGGATATCGTGCACCGCCATGGCAAAGGACACCTGCTGCAAAAGGCTCTTCAGGGTCTTTTGCGGCACGCTGAAAACCGGGCCGAAGTTGGCCGATTCCTGCACCAGCGGGAAGTCCTCGGCCGGCAGGGTCTGCAACTTGAAGCGGCTCTTTCCACCCTTCAGGACCAATGTGTTGTCCTTGGACTCCAGACTGACGTTCTGATCGGCCGGCATGGTGCGAAGAATGTCGATCAACTTGCGGGCGCCCACCGTGGTGGTGAAGTCACCGCCGGAGTCGCCGCCCAGTTCGGCCTCGGTACGGATCTGGATCTCCAGGTCGCTGGTCACCAGTTGCACGTTGACGCCCTTCTTGCGCAGAAGAACGTTGGCAAGGATCGGCAGTGTCTGGCGCCGCTCGACGATGCCCGCCACCGATTGCAGGGCTGCGAGCACTTTGTCCTGCGTGGTCTTGAGAACGATCATGTTCATCTCCTCTTCTCTAATTTCTTGATATTTAAAGTAGTAGTAGTAGATAAGGGCGCTCACCCGCTGTGGAAAGGCCTGCTTTCCGTTGGCGCGACAGCAGCTTGCGTCATCTCAACCACTGTGGGTATGCACTGCTGGCGAAGTTGGCGAGCCATAACAACTTGGGATAGACCGAGCCGCCTGTGGACAACCGACCGGTTGTGCGCAATCGCTCCCCAGGCTTGCTCAGCGCTCTTCATACGCAGAATGCGTGAAGAAATCGTAGCGAGCAACCCGAGGTTGCATCGAGGACCGCAGCCGTACTTGCGTACAGCGAGGACCGCAGGTGCAAGATTGGGCCGCGCAGTAGATTTACTCACGCCTTCTCAGCCTTTGAGCGTTTGCTCCAGCACATGCAACTGCTGGTTCAACTCGGTCATCTGTTGACGTTCACCGCTGATCTTGCGCACCGCATGCAGCACCGTGGTGTGGTCGCGCCCGCCAAACAATTCACCAATCTCTGGCAGGCTTTTCTGCGTCAACTCCTTGGCCAGATACATGGCGATCTGCCGCGGCCTGGCGATGGAAGCCGGCCGCTTCTTGCTGTACATGTCGGCAACCTTGATCTTGTAATAGTCGGCGACTGTCCTCTGAATGTTCTCCACCGAAATCTGCCGGTTCTGAATCGACAGCAGGTCGCGCAAGGCTTCCCGCGCCAGCATGATCGAGATGTCCTTCTGATTGAAGCGCGAGTAAGCCAGGATCTTGCGCAGTGCGCCTTCGAGTTCGCGCACGTTGGAGCGCACGTTCTTGGCCACGAAGAAGGCCACTTCCTCAGGCATTTCGGCGGACTCGGCGCGCGCCTTGTTGATAAGGATGGCCACGCGCATCTCCAGCTCGGGCGGCTCGATGGCTACCGTCAGACCTGAATCGAAACGCGACACCAGACGCTCGTGGATGTCCGGCAGGCCCTTGGGATAGGTGTCGCTGGTCATCACGATGTGTGATTTCTTGGCGAGCAAGGCCTCGAACGCATTGAAGAATTCCTCCTGCGTGCGGTCCTTGTTGGCAAAGAACTGGACATCGTCGATCAACAGCAGATCGAGCGAGTGATAGCGCTCCTTGAACTCGTCGAAAGTCTTGCGCTGATAGGCCTTGACCACATCCGAAACGAACTGCTCGGCGTGGATGTAGAGAACCTTGCTGTCCGGGCGATCGGCCAGGAGGCGGTTGCCCACTGCGTGCATCAGGTGCGTCTTGCCCAGACCGACGCCACCGTAGATGAACAACGGGTTGTAAAGATGTCCCGGCATGCTGGCCACATGCATGGCTGCGGCACGGGCCATACGGTTGGCTGTGCCCTCGACCAGAGTGTCGAACGACAACAGCGCATTCAGGCGGTTCTTGAAGCCCGCCGCGGCCGATTCGTCGATCGACGGCAGTGTGTCACTGTGCTCGGCCGACTCGAAAAAAGTCGAGGAAGGGCCAGAACGCACGGGGACTTCTCTGGGAGCAAGCGCTAACTCCAGACGTACCGGCTGGCCGTACATCTTTTCCGCCATGGCCGCAATCTTGCCGGCATACTGCGCCCTGATCCAGTCGAGCTTGAAGCGGTTGGCAACAAAGACGGTCATTCGCGACAGGTCATCAGCGACATGCGCGGTCAGCGGCTTGATCCAGGTGTTGAACTGCTGCTCGGACAATTCCTGAGCCAACTGCTCGACGCAGGCCTGCCACAAACTCTGGCCTGCTCCGTCAGCCGCCATGGGCTCGCTTTTGAATGGTTGGGGGCATGGCCCTGTTGCTTTCCAGAATGTGGATGAGCCGCTCTTTAAGGGCCGTGCCGATTGTACTTGTCAAAGCGTTATCCACAAATCGAGAAAACACCGGCATTCGCTTCAAAGGCGGCCGCTTCAAAGGCGAATGCGATGTCGGCGATAATGCGCGGTTTCCCGGACGCCGGACACGACCCCCGTTTCGCGGGGCGCTTCTTCGCAAACCAGGTTTGCAAAAATAAGTCATCACCATGAAACGCACTTACCAGGCATCCAAAGTTCGCCGTGCTCGCACGCACGGCTTTTTGGTGCGCATGAAGACACGCGGCGGTCGCGCCGTCATCAACGCCCGTCGCGCCAAGGGCCGCAAGCGCTTGGCTGTCTGATCGGCATTGGCTCGAGCGCGGGCGGTTTGCTCGCCTTGGTTGTTGCGCGACGTACCGGTAACGACCCCTGCACCAGCAAGAGCGCACATCGATGCACCGATTGCTGACCCGCGCTCAGTTCCAGACCGCGTTGGCAGGCGGCACGATTGCACGCACCCAGCACTTCGCCATGCATCGCTGTGCTCTCAGGCCACTGTCACTTGACAAGGACATGGATACAAAGGGAAGCGAGCCAGAGTCGAGCGGCAGTGCCAGCATGTTGCAACAGCCGTCCTTCCATACCGATGGCGTCTGGCTCGGCGCGTTGGTGCCCAAGCGCTGGGCTCGCCAAGCCGTCACCCGCAATCTGATTCGACGCCAGATCTACCAGGTCGGCGAAAGCTGCGAGAGCGGATTGCCGGTGGCGGCGCATGTGGTTCGCCTGCGCGCGCGCTTCGACCGGCAGCAATTCAAGAGCGCCGCTTCGGTGCCGTTGAAGGCCGCGGTGCGTGCCGAACTGCATCAGCTCTTCATGCGTGTCAGCGAGCCGGGCAGCGTGCCGTCTTGGCATCAGCGTCAGCCCTTGCCCACCACGGCCCCGTCTGTATCGTTGAAGCCAGCGCCGGCATGCTGAAGAACGCGCTCGTCGCACTGGTTCGCATCTATCGCTTGCTGCTGAGCCCGTGGCTAGGCGGCGCCTGCCGATTCGAACCTACCTGTTCGGTCTATGCCATCGAAGCTCTGGACACGCATGGCGCCGGGCGCGGCAGTTATCTGACGTTGCATCGACTGGCGCGCTGCCAGCCATGGTGCGCTGGCGGCCACGATCCGGTGCCTCCGAACCCAGGGAAAGCTGGCCCTCAAGGCGCCGGCGCCCAGACTCGAAAAGTCCGATAAGCCAGAGAATCCTGAGAAGCGAGAGATTTTTTTCAATGAACGACATTCGCCGCACCATTCTTTGGGTGATCTTTGGCTTCTCGCTGGTCATGTTGTGGGATCAGTGGCAGCTTGCCAATGGCCACAAGCCCATATTCCTGCCCACGCCGAGGCCGACCGTCGCCGCCAACGCGCCGGTGGATGGCCGCAACGCAGGGGCGACGTCCAGCGCCGCGGGGATCGATCGCAGCGTACCGAGTGCCACCGCAACTGGCGCTGGCACCGGCGCCGGTTCAGACACCGCCGGCGCATTGCCGATGCAGGGCGCCGGGACCGCCGCGGCGCCAAGCAGCGAGCGGGTGACGGTGACTACCGATGTCTTCCATGCAGAGATCGACAGCCAGGGCGCCACACTGGCCGACCTGCAACTGCTGAAGTACGCCGATCAGGCGACGCGCAGCAAGTTCGTCACGCTCATGGAGAACGATTCACCCGCCGATCGCTACCTGGTGCAGACCGGGCTGATCAATGTCGCCGGTGGCGGTGCGGCCTTCCCCAATCACCTGAGCGCGATGACGCCGCGTCCGGGCCCGCGCGAGCTGCAGCGTGGCCAGGACACGCTGGAAGTGGCGTTCGAATCGGCACCGGCCGGTGGCCTGCGCTACGTCAAGACCTACGTATTTCACCGCGGCGAATATTTGATTGGCGTACGCCACGAGATCGTCAATACGGGCGAGGCACCGCGCACGGCGCAGCTTTACCTGCAGTTCCTGCGCCATGGCACCGTCAAGAGCGGCACCATGTTCGGCACCAACACCTTCACCGGACCGGCTTTCTACACCGACGAGAAGAAGTTCCACAAGGTCAACTTCAAGGAGATAGAGGACAAGAAGGCCGAGTTGCCGCCGGCCTCCGACAACGGCTGGGTGGCCATGGTGCAGCACTACTTCGTCGCCGCCTGGCTGATCGACGGCGGGGCCAGCGGCGCTGCCAGTTCGTCTGGCGCAAGCAATACCAAACGACAGCGCGAATTTCGCACGGCCAGCCTGGGCAACAACCTGTACTCGGCGGCGATGGTGCTGCCGCTGCAAGCGATCGATCCAGGCGCCAGTCGAATCATCGAGACCAGCCTTTACGCCGGCCCAGAAGAGGAGCGCAAGCTGGAACAGCTGGCGCCCGGCCTCGAACTGGTCAAGGATTACGGCATTTTCACCATCATTGCCAAGCCGCTGTATTGGCTGCTCAAGGAGCTGCATACCTTCATCGGCAACTGGGGCTGGTCGATCGTCGCGCTGGTGGTCTGCTTGAAAGCAGCCTTCTATTGGCTCAACGCCAAGGCCTATGCCAGCATGGCCAAGATGAAGGGGATCAACCCGAAGATCACCGAGATGCGCGAGCGTCTGAAGGGCCAGCCCAAGGAGATGCAGCAAGAGATGATGCGCATCTACCGCGAGGAAAAGGTCAACCCGATGGGCGGCTGCTTTCCCATCGTCATCCAGATCCCGGTGTTCATCGCCCTGTACTGGGTGCTGTTGTCGAGCGTGGAGATGCGCAACGCGCCATGGATCGGCTGGATTCACGATCTATCTTCGCCCGATCCGCTGTACATCCTGCCGGTGGTGATGACCGCCACCTCGTTGTTCCAGACCTGGCTCAACCCCAAACCACCGGATCCAATGCAGGCACGGTTGATGTGGATGATGCCGCTGGTCTTCAGCGTCATGTTCGTCTTCTTCCCGGCCGGCCTGGTGCTCTACTGGATCACCAATAACATCCTGTCGATCGCGCAGCAGTGGTTCATCAACAAGCGCTTGGGCGTGCTGGGCAAGTAGCCAGCGGGAAAGGGTGAGCACGGCTGATCGCTGTTGTTCGTTCGGGCAGCTTCAGTAAGCAAGATGCTGGAGCGCAATGCCGACCCCATCGTCGCAGTGGCCACCTCGCCGGGGCGCGGTGCCGTTGGAATCGTCAGGGTGTCCGGGACGAATCTGGATCCATGGGTTGCAGCATTGCTCGGACGCCAGCTGCAGCCGCGCCAGGCCACGTACCTGGCATTTCGCGACGCTGACGGCGCGTCCATCGACCAAGGCCTTGCCCTCTATTTTCCGGGGCCGCATTCCTTCACCGGCGAAGACGTGCTGGAACTGCAGGCCCATGGCGGCACGGTGGTCCTGCAATTGCTCATTGCGCGCTGCCTGGAAGTCGCGGCCGCGGCCGACGCGTCGACCGGAGAGGTGCTGCTGCCCCACCTGCGGCTGGCCGAGGCCGGCGAATTCACGGCGCGGGCTTTTCGCAATGGCAAGCTCGACCTGGCCCAAGCCGAAGCCGTTGCCGACCTGATCGACGCCAGCACGCAAGCCGCCGCACGCGGGGCCAGCCGCTCGCTGGCCGGCGATTTTTCGAGGGAGGTCGAAGCGCTGGCCGGCGGTCTGGTCACCCTACGGATGCTGGTCGAGGCAACGCTCGACTTTCCCGAAGAAGAAATCGACTTCCTCGAGCGTGACAACGCTCGTGGCCAGCTCGTCGGCCTGCGACAGCGCCTCGTCCAGGTGCAGGTGCGTACGCGCCAGGGCGCCCTGCTGCGCGATGGCATCACGGTGGTCATCGCCGGCCAACCGAATGTCGGCAAGAGTTCGCTGCTCAATGCTTTGGCCGGCGCCGAGCGCGCCATCGTGAGCCGCATCGCTGGCACGACGCGCGACATCATCACGGAAGAATTGCAGATCGAAGGCGTGCCACTGCACCTGATCGACACCGCCGGCTTGCGCGACGGTGCTGACGAGGTCGAGCGCATTGGCATCGAGCGCGCCTGGCAACGCATCGCCGACGCCGACGTGGTGCTGCTGCTGCACGATCTGACGCGCCAGGACGATGCTGCATATGCAGCCGCCGACGCCGAGGTCGCCGCGCGTGTGACGCAGCAGCTGCCCGCGCGGGTCCCGGTGCTCCACCTCTGGAACAAATGCGATTTGAGACCGTTGCCGCTGGCCCGCGGAGAAACGACCGGCATGGTGAACGGCAAGGCCGCCGCTGCGGCGCCTTCGGCAGGCCACACTGAGCCACGCCAGATACTTCCAGGCTTGGCGCTCTCGGCGCTCACTGGCGCAGGCATCGACACCCTGCGCCGGCGCCTGCTCGAGCTGGCCGGCTGGCAGCAGGTGCCCGAGGGGGTCTATCTGGCGCGGGCGCGGCACGTGCAGGCGCTGGCGCGGGTCGAGCAGCATCTGGCGCTGGCCGAGGCGCAACTGGCCCTGCCCGCACAACCGCTCGAGTTGCTGGCCGAGGAACTGCGTCTGGCGCAGATGGCGCTGGGCGAACTGACTGGCGAATTCGCTGCCGAAGATCTGCTGGGCGTGATTTTTTCCCGCTTTTGCATAGGTAAATAGCATTCAGGTAACAAAAAGTACGCGTTGTACGGCCCACGTGGGTCGCGCCGCCGCATACTGCGCGACCGTCCGTTGGGCACCGTTGACTTACCCATGTCGACCCAGAACATCCTGAATCTGGCGCAAGCCATTTCGCAAAACACCAGTTACGACGCCTTCGCGCCCAGTTATTCCGAAAGCGAATGGGCGACCGTCGGCACCTACATGCAAGGCGCGGATGTCAACGCGGGTGTAGTTCTGATCGAAAAGGACACCCGCGATCGCACCCTTTTCTTCCTTGAAAGCGGCGCCGTAAGTGTGCACCTCACCGATGTACGCGGCCAGATGCGCCTGGCCATCCTCAATCCCGGTTCAGTGATCGGCGAGGGTTCGTTTTTCTCTCGACAACCGCGCTCGGCCAATGTCGTAGCCACCGGCGCCTGCCGTATCTGGCGGCTGGCGCCGACGCGTTACGCAGAACTTTCGTCGCGCCATGCCAATCTGGCAGTGATCCTGGTGATGGAGCTGGGCGCTGTCATCGCCAAGCGAATGGTCAACAGCGCCAAGCGCATCGCCGTGACCTGAACCGTGAGAGGCGTCTGCGGCGCAAGCGCATGCGTAGGAAAGCGCATGCCTAAAATGAAAAGGCGCGACAGGTGTCTTACCTGAGGCTTCAGACATTTCGGGAGTAGCAAATGGCGTTGGTGTGCAAGGCATGCAACACGGAAAATCGCGACAGCGCCAAGTTCTGCAAGGGCTGTGGCGCGCGCATCGTCGCGTTGACGCCCAGTCCCCCAGCAGCATCACCGCCGCCAACGGTCGCCGGGCGTGACGGCAACGATGCAGGAAGATCGAACGGGGCCGGCGGCTTTTCGGAGACGCCCGGGCCACTCGAAGAGGTTGGCGGCCTGCCATTGCCAATCCCGCAGGCGCGGCCGGCGCCGCGACCCGAACCTGGAGCGCCGATCGGACTGGCTGCCACGGCGACCAAGGCCCACGGCGCTGGCGCTGCGCTGGCGGCCGGCGCCGTGGCGTCGGAGCCAGGCACGTCAGTGCGCGGCCTATGGGTCGGCCTGGCCTTGCTCCTGCTGCTACTGATTGCCGCAGCAGCGGGCTACTACGCCTTGCGCAGCACCAGCGCAGTGCCGACGGCCTTGACGCCGGACACCACGGGCGCACCCGCGCCGTTGACGCCGACGGCGGTGTCGCCACCACCCGCACCAGTCCCTACGCAAGCCGAGGCGACGCCATTGCCAGCCGAACCGCCGCCGCCAGCGCCGACAGAGGCGGCGTCGGCCGCCTCACCACAACCAGCGCCAATGCCAGAGCCAGCCCCAGTGCCGACGTCTGTCCCGGCGACCCCTTCCGCTTCGCCCCTGCCGGCACCGAGGCGGCCTTCGCTGGCGTCGCCGCCGTCACTGCCAGCGTCACGGTCAGCGCTGCCGGCGTCACGAGGGAGCGAGGCGGCACCGTCCACTGCCGCAGCAGAACCGGCGCCGGCGCCGGCCGAGGCTGTACGGCCGGCCGTGCCGACAAGCGCCGAGGCCACGTGCGCCGGACGCAACTTCGTCGCGGCCGCGCAATGCCTGGCGGTGGAGTGTGCCAAGCCCCAGTTTCGAAACGAGGCGGCGTGCATCACCCGCAATCGCAGCAACGCCGGCAACTGAACCTAGAAACCGGCTTTGACCGCTTGCACCCATCAGAGAATCCGCGGGTGCCTTCCCTTTCATGATTCCGCTCACGTTGACGTTTTCAGCGAGAGCGCGATGCGCCCGATTGCACCGCGCCCAGCGCGCCATGCTGCGTTGCTCCGCCCTCCGGGCAGTAGCCCACTGCGTTGTCGCGCCTTGCCTGTCACGCCGATCACGACACACTCGAGCGCATCCAACTGCGGCTTCTAGCTTGACGCGCTGGACGCCGCCGCCGAGTGATCTCGGCCGCGACCTTTCGCGTGCTTGAAGCAAGCCTCACGACGCGCTGCCCCTGGTGTTCCGCCAGCGTTGACGCCGCCGCTGCGTTCTGTCAACGTTGCGGCAAGGCGCTGGAGCGCCAAGGCGTGCGCGGCGGCGCTGTTGATCCGGTGCTCCTCGTCGACGTGCCATTGCCGGAACTTCCCTCGGCTTTGTCGCGCACGCCCGCCTCGGTGCCGGTGCCAGGCGCGGTGACGCCAGCGAACCCGCATCAGGTCAGCGCCGGCGACGGCGGAGTCCCGGCGAGGCCACGTCGCGGCCGGCGTCTCGGTGCCTGGGTCCTTGTCGCCATCGCGCTCGCCGTCGTCGGCGCCATGGCCGGTGCTGTGACGGCCTGGTTCTCGGTCGATGCACCGAGCGCGACCGAGGCCGAGTTGCGCCGGGCGTTGCAACAAGCCGGCGCGGCGGGCACGCCATCGGGGCGCGACGTGGTCTGCATCGTCGATGGCCTGGCCTACGACAGCTTTCCCGCCTATGTGCCGACAACGCAGACGGAGCGCATCGAATGGCTCGATCAACTGGCGGCGGCGGGGCTCTACGCGCCGGGGCAAAAAGGCCTCTCGGGAGGCTTTTTTGCGCAGCCCATCCGGGTCTATCAGCCTCTGGCGACGTTGGCGCCCTGGGGCGGCGACAAGCGCCTGTGCCTGGCCAAGGGCGTGCGCATCGACGCGCTGCACATCACCGGGCCGACGCAAGACTGGCGGCTTCGTGGGCGCACATTTCCCAGCGTCAGCGCTGACGTTTACTGGACTTTCGAGCAACCCGCACCATGGCTGGCACGGGCGCGCCTGGCCGAGGTTGCGCTGCAGGCCCTGCCGGCCTGGGGCGGCGCGCGCTGGCAACAGCAGGACGGGCAATGGCGTTTACAGCGCCGACACCGTTTCGTCTGGTTTGAAAGACGCTGGATCACCGAAGAAGCGGCCGATCGCCTGACGGCGGCAGCGAGCTGATCGGGGGACAAGGCCCGCGCGCAGTCGGTGGTCGCGCGGCCGCCGGCGGGTCAGCCGGTCTGCAGCTTTGCGATCGCTAATGCCAACGCAGTTGGCTTGCCCGAGAGCAGCAGCGTGTCGCCGTCCATCAACAGGGTGTCGTCGGCCACCGGCGCGGCCTTTCCGCTCTGGCGGCGCAGGCTGGCGACACGCACACCGAGATCGGGCAGGGCCAAGCGCGCCAGCGATTGGCCGATCGCGCGGGCGTTGGAACTGAGGGTGAATATGCCGAGCCGCGCCTGGTCGATCTCGTCGGCGTTGTCATCGTCGGCGCCGTGAAAATAGCCGCGCAGCAAGCCATAGCGCGCATCGCGTTGCTCCTGGACCCGGCGAATGACTCGCCGCACCGGCACGCCGACCAGCGCCAGGGCGTGGCTGGCCA
>JBDSYU010000160.1:0-7055 GCA_039925525.1 Variovorax sp. | reverse complement strand
CATCGGCACGATGCGTGTCGGATTGATATGCGCATGCGACATGTAGTAGTGCGTCATGGTGAGCGGCAGATCGAAGGTCTCGGCAATGCCGGGAATCTGCAACATGCGCTTGATGTACGCCGTCAACACCGCACTGTCTTCGATCCGCTCTGCAGTGCACTTGAATAGCGGCAAATAGATCGCGTCGTATCGCACAAGGCCGGAGAAGAGCACCAGATCCGGCTCCGTGATGTGCTCACCCAACAGGAACGGCCGGTCCGCGAGTTGCTGCTCGAGTTGCGCGATCGTGCGTCCGAGCAGCGCGGCGTTCTCTTCGTAGTTCTTCTGATCGCGGGAAAAGCCGCAGCGATAGACCACACCGGTAAAGCCTGCGCCAAGCCTTGCCAGCTGCTCGTCGATCTCCGCCATCCGCTCGGGGGGTTGAAAATCCAGCTGTGAATCGGTGAATGCGCCGAACTCCCGGTTCAGCATGGTCAGGATATCGCGATACGTGTTCGAGACGATCTTCCGGCGCTGCTTGTCCCAAAGGACCGGCGTCGAGTCGCGACCCGAGTAGTGTTGGTCGCTCGCCAGATACAGCTGATGAAGATTGTCGTGGCCGGTGACACTGTCCGGCGAGGCGTGGAGCGCTGTCCCGAACTCCCGGCCCTGCGGCCCCATGACCGGCCGAACCAGGCTGGTTGTAATGGCGTTCCCCAGATTCTTCATCCGGTGCACCATCGCCACGCGATGCGACATCGGGCAGCCGGGGCACAGGATCAGGTGATAGCGCCCAGCCTCCGCCGGAAAATCCGGCTGGCTGCCGGCAGTCACCGCCCGCACATAGCCATCGAAGGCTTCGTGCCGCGGTTCCCAGCCTGCGGCGCCGATTTGCTTGTCGTCGCCCCCGTGCCACACACCATCCACAAGAATTCCCATGCTGCTCCAGAAACAGTTATGAAATCAGGCAAGCGTCGCCAAGCCGTTCACCAGCCCGCACCGGTCGGGAACAGCCAGGCCTACGCCTCAAGCCGCGCTGCAGCCGCACGGCGATGCCCTTCCATCCCCTCGGTCGCACTCTGGCGCATCGCGGGCGGTGCGACAACCGCTACGCCGGCCTGTTCCATCCACTGGAAGGTGCACACCTTGACGAACGAGCCGACCCAGAGGCCGCCCGTGTAGCGCCCGGCGCGCATGGTCGGCAGCGTGTGGTTGGTTCCACAACACTTGTCCGAGTACACGACACTCGCCAACGTGCCGATGAAGAGTGAGCCGTAGTTGCGCAGCTTCTTCGCCGTCGCGTGGGCGTCGCGCGTGTGAACTTGCAAGTGCTCGGCGGCGATGTAGTCGGAATAGGCGAGCATCGTCGCTTCGTCGTGGCAAAGAACGATCTCTCCGAATTGGCGCCACGCCGGCTCCGCGACATTGGCGGTGGGCAGGTCCCTAAGCTGCGCCTCGACTTCGGCGAGCGTCTCCTCGGCGACTCTGCGGCTGGTCGTGATCAACCCGACTCGCGTATGCACGTCGTGCTCGGCCTGCGCCAGCATGTCGATCGCCAGCAGCCTCGGCTCTGCCGTTTCGTCCGCCACGATATAAATCTCGCTGGGCCCAGCCAATTGATCGATGCCGACCTGGCCGAAGACCTGTCGCTTGGCTTCGTTCACATAGGCATTGCCGGGGCCGACGATCTTGTCGACGGCGGGAATGGACTCTGTGCCATAAGCCATCGCTGCAATCGCTTGCGCGCCGCCCACTCTAAAAATCCGGTCCGCGCCCGAGAGGTGACAGCCTGCGATCATCGCCGGGTGCGCATTGGGCGGCAGGCAGGCAATAACTTCCTCGCAGCCGGCCACCTTCGCCGGAACGATCGTCATGACCGGCGCCGACAGAATCGGGTAGCGGCCACCGGGCACATAGGCGCCGATGCGCTGGATCGGAATGATGTGGTGACCGAGGTGCACACCGGCCAGATCCTCGACTTCGAGAGGAAGCATCGTCGCCAGTTGCGCCTGCGCGAAAGCCTTCACGCGCGCAATCGCGAACTCGGTGTCCGCGCGGGTCTGCGCATCGAGCGCCGCGACGGCAGCGTGGCGCTCGGCAAGACTGACCTCGAGCGCCTCACCCTCGTACTTGTCAAATGCGCGGGAATACTCGCGCACTGCATCATCACCGCGCTCGCGGACCGCGGAAATGACCCCTTGAACCACCGACTCGACGGCGCCGAGCTCCTTGTTCTGTACGACGGCGGGCGCCTTTATGCGTTCAATCTGCAAGTGGTCTGGAGTCATGGGGTTGTGCTTGGCCGCGTTGCGGCAGCACCCGCGAGTCTGGGTGCGCCCCAGTCTAATTACTCACGACTTGTACTAATGGTGCCGTCACCATGGCGGTGAAAATACTGACCGTGCTCCGCGCCAGCGGCGGTTCATCACGATTGCCGCCGGAGCGCCGGAGCGGTCGTCATACGCGCGGCCGGTCGGCCTAATGGTGCGGAGGGCGCGATTTCGCCGGTGAATATTCTTGACACGCCCGCAGATGACCCACCCGCGGACCTGCCCGAAACCTACACTCGATGAAACCTGCGGCCGGGCGCATCTCCCGGAAACAGAATCGCGAAGCTAAGCGATCAGCGCAAGGCAACGCCAACATAAGGAGATGAAATGAATAGCAAAACTGTATTTCTACTGGCTGGCTTGCTGCTGGCGGGGTCGTCGGCGCATGCCACCTGCACCTACAAGAACACGGTGCCGGTCAAGGGGTACTTTGCCGCTTTCCCGCTGTGGAAGGTCGTTGCCGAGTCCATGAAGGAGTGCGGCAACTTCACAGCCGAACTCGACCAGGAGATCCGCACCAAGGGTGCGCCGGCCCTCGCCGCCAATCCCGCGCTGTATGACATCCAGTACGTGCACAACGGCACCATCGTTCCGCTGCTGACTCAAAAGACCATTCGACCGCTCGACGATCTCGTTGCCAAATACGGGCAGAAGCTGCGACCCAATCAGTTGATCAAGATCGACGGCAAGGTTATGGCGATTGCGCTGGCGGTCAACATGCAGTACTTGCAATATCGCAAGGACATCTTTGACAATCTCGGCATCCCCGCGCCGCAAACCTACGACGAGGTGCTTGCTGCGGCAGAAAAAATCAAGAACGCTAAGGTGGTCGCTTATCCCCTGGGTGCGACGTACAAGTCGGATTGGAACATCGGCATCGATTTCAACAATATGTTCGCCGGGTATGGTGGGGTCTATGTCGACGCGGACAACAACCCGAAGGTCAATTCGGAAGCCGGCATCAAGTCGCTCGAGATGATGAAAAAGCTCACGGCTTATCTTGACCCGGAATACCTGACCGCCGACGCCACTTTCGTGCAGCAGCAGTTTCAGCAGGAGAAGATTGCCCTCTCGGTGTTTTGGGCTTCAAGAGCCGCCAATCTCGAGAATCCAAAGGAAAGCAAGGTCGCCGGCAAGATG
The DNA here is from genome assembly GCA_039925525.1 of Variovorax sp. GTDB lineage: Bacteria > Pseudomonadota > Gammaproteobacteria > Burkholderiales > Burkholderiaceae_C > Variovorax. Next base: position 3,606 of record JBDSYU010000160.1, on the reverse strand, counting down.
GCGTCGGCTGCCGCACCGCGGGCCGTGAAAGGCGGCGTTCCGGCCGTCCATTACTCCTGGGACGGTTTGGCGATTGCGAAGAACATCACCGATGCCCAGGCCGAGGCGGCGTTCAGGGTGGCGGTCGAAGGCATCAATGCCGACTTGGTAAGGAAGAACAACGACGTCGCCATCTGGCTCGTCGACGGATACAAGCCTTCTGCGATAGCGCAGGGCGGGATCGACACGATCGAGAACGGTGCACTGCCCGCGCCGTCGACCGTGTGGCGCGGCTTCATCGATGGCGCGATCGCCAAGAATGTTCCCGACTACCTGCTGGGCAAGAAATCCGCCGTCGAAACGCTGCAGAAAATCGAAGCCGACTACAAGGTCTCGGCGAAGGAGGCGGGTCTGCTGAAGCCCTGACGTAGCGGCAACCCACCCTAGTGCGGCGCTGAGGACAGCGATGGCCAGAGTCATACTCGACGGAATCACTAAACGGTGGGGATCGTTCATCGGCGTTGACAATGTCAACCTGCAAATCGATGACCGTGAGTTCGTCGTCTTTCTCGGCCCGTCGGGTTGCGGCAAGACGACGACCATGCGAATGATCGCCGGCCTGGAAGATCCGACCGACGGCCGCATCAGCATCGGCGATCGCGTGGTCAACGATCTGGAACCCAAGGAACGCGATATCGCGATGGTGTTCCAGAACTACGGCCTGTACCCCAACCTCTCGGTCTACGAGAACATCCGATTTCCGCTGAAAGTGCGCCGCGTGGCGCGTGAGACGCACGACGAGCGGGTACGACGCGCGGCCTCGATGGTCGAGTTGGGCGAACTGCTGCATCGGCTTCCGCGTGAGCTCTCGGGCGGACAGCGCCAGCGCGTCGCACTGGCGCGGGCGATCGTGCGCCAGCCGGCGATTTTCCTGATGGACGAGCCGCTGTCGAACCTCGACGCGAAACTGCGCCTCTCGACCCGCGCGCAGATCAAGCATCTGCACCACGAGATCGGTGCGACGACGATCTATGTGACGCACGACCAGATCGAGGCGATGACGCTCGCTGACCGGGTCGTCGTGATGAACGGGGGCCGTATCCAGCAGTTAGGGACGCCTACCGAGATCTATGACCGCCCGACCAACCATTTCGTCGCCGGTTTCATCGGTTCACCCGCGATGAATCTGATTGACGGCGACATCGCGGATGGCACTTTCGTCGGAGCCAATACGCGCATCCCGGGCTTGAGTCGCGCATCGGGTCCGGTCACGCTCGGCTTTCGCGCTGAGGATGCAACGATTACTGCGCCAGAAGACGGGCAAGTGACTTCGCCGGTCTACAGCTTCGAACATCTGGGCGATGCGACGCTGGTTTCGGTGCGCGCAGGCGCGACCTTGCTTGCAGTCAAAACCGGCAAGGAATTCCGCGCGCGAATCGGCGATCCCATAGGCTTTTCCATCGCTTCCAGTCATTGCCATCTGTTCGATCGAAAGACAGGTGAACGGCTGAATCCTTAGCGTCCGTGCGCAGCTCATGAAACGCAAGACCTTTCTAGCCTTCGTGCTGCCTTCGTTGGTGATGATGATCGTCTTCATCGCCGGTCCGCTCATCAGCGTGACCTGGCAGAGCTTTCACAACACGCAGCGCGTCTACCGCCAGGTCACCGTCGAGTCTTGTACGCCCGGCTTTTCGCGCCAGATCTGCAAGACAGAAGTGCGCAACGAACCGGTTCTCGACGACCAAGGCGAACCGACCACCACCACGTCATTTGTCGGGTGGGACAGCTATCGACAGCTCCTCGAGCCGGACAAGGTGATCGCCGCAATGCACGACGGGTGGAGCGGTCTCACACGCGTGCTGGAGCTGGACTTCTACAAGGCGCTGCGCTTCACGCTGACATTTACCTTGCTGACGCTCCCTTTTGTCGTGGGATTCGGCCTCGTCATCGCACTGATGGTCGACAACGTCGCGCGCTCGCTGCGCGGACCGATCATCTTTGTCTCGCTGCTGCCCTACATCATCACGCCGGTCATCGGGGCGTTGTCAATACGATGGCTGTTCGTCGGCGACGGCATCCTGACAGCCGCTATCTCCGAGCTCGTGGGCACCAAGATTTCGATGTTCGCGCAGGGCTGGACGATCGAACTCCTGATGCTTTTTTATCGCGTGTGGCATGTGGCGCCCTTCGCCTTTGTGATTTTTTATGCCGGCTTGCAGACGGTCGACAGGGACACGCTGGAGTCGGCCGTCGTCGATGGTGCGTCTCGGTACGAGCGGCTGCGCTACGTCATCATTCCGCATCTCGCCCCGCTGATCATCTTCGTTTCGCTCATCCACCTGATGGATGCCTATCGTGTGTTCGAGGAGGTCATCGGCTTCTCCAGCCAGGCACACCGCATTTCGCTGCAGTGGCTGACGTTCCATCTGCTGAGCCCGGACGAAGCGGGCAATCGCGCCATATCGCGCGCCTCCGCTTCCGCGATGCTGACGATTGTCGGTGTCGCCTTCATCCTCACGCCGCTGGTGATGCGAACCTGGCGTGACCATCGCCGGGCGTCTGCCCGATGACGCAGGCACGTTCGCTTGAGCAACCAGCCGCACTGAAACTGGTGTCGGCGCTGGGGCTGGCCATCTGGGTCGTCATCGCCGCATTTCCGCTTTTCTGGATGGCGGCGATGTCGATCAAGTTGCCGGTCGATGCCTTCTCGTCCAGCCCACTGCAGGTTGTCTTTGGAGAAACCACCAGCCAGATGAGCGGTGGATTCTCTTCCATCGCACTCCTGGCGGGCGTGGCGGTGATCGTTCTGGGCTATCTCGGTTTTCGTCGCTTGGGTGCATTCCTCGAGCGGATGAGACTCGCCGGGCGCGGTGGTGGCGCACGGTTTCTGATCCGGATGCTTTTTGTCATCGCTGCGGGCGCGCTCGTGGTCTTTGTCCTGCCCTGGATGGTGCGCGGGTTGGAGGGCCTCCTGGCGGCGATTCCTGTACTGAACGTGCTCTCCCACCCGTTGATCGGATACACCGACGAGCACTACCGCGCCGTCTGGATCGAGCACACGTTCTATCGCCAATTTTTCAATTCGATGCTCGTTACGGCCGGGGTCGTCACCGTCTCCCTCACCGTCGGGACGCTGGCTGGCTACGGACTCGCGCGGACCCAGACCAATCTCGCCTTCTGGCTTTTGTTGATCGCGTTGGTTTTTCGCGCGTTGCCGCATTCGGTGCTGGTCGCGGGGTATCTGCCGGCGTTCATCGGCTCGCGCGAATTGCTGGCGCCGCTTTGGACCAACGCCGTCACAGGGCCGATCCTGCGTCTCTTTTCGGATGTCGCGCCGACGCTGTACGGGCAACCCTGGGCGGTGATCGCCGTCCTCGTCGCGATCAACCAGCCGTTCACGATCTGGATGCTGCGCTCGTTCTTCGCCAATATCCCGCCAGAGCTGGACGAGGCGGCGCGCGTCGACGGTTGCTCGCACTTCGAAGCGTTTCGACGCGTGATCATTCCGGTCATGTGGCCCGGCGTGATCACCACCGGCCTCTTCTCGTTCCTGCTCGCCTACAACGACTATCTGGTGACTGGCCTGCTGCTCGATGCGCAGTCATTGACGATGGTTCCTGCAATCAG
>JBDSYU010000159.1:0-15223 GCA_039925525.1 Variovorax sp. | reverse complement strand
CCGGTGCTGCTGGCGGCCGAACTGGTCGAGCGCAAGGCGCTCGACGGGATCGACGTGACCGACATGGTGCAGCGCGCCCTGGCCTATGTGGCCACGCATGGACCGGCCACCGACCAGGATCGCTGGGAAGAAGACGCGGGCATCAACGCCTTCACGGTGGCCGTGTGCATCGCCGCCCTGGTGTGCGGCGCGCCCTGCCTGCCGCCCTCGGCGCGCCCATGGGCCTTGGCGCTGGCCGACGACTGGAACGCGCGTCTCGAAGACTGGCTGCTAGCCTCGGGCACCGATCTGGCGCGGCAATATGGCGTCGAGCGCTACTACGTGCGCAGCGCGCCGGCGCCCGGCGCCGACGGCAAGAGCCGGCTCGGCGAAGCGCTGGCGATCAAGAACCGTCTGCACGATCCCGGCATTCCGGCAGCCGATCAGGTGGCCACCGACTTCCTGCAACTGGTGCGGCTCGGCTTGCGCGATGCGCACGATCCGTTGATCCTGGCGACCGTCAGGATCATTGACGGCGAACTCAAGGTCGACACGCCATCCGGCCCTTGTTGGCATCGCTACACCGGCGATGGCTATGGCGAAACCGACGACGGCGGCCCGTTTCTCGGCTTCGGCCGCGGCCGCGCCTGGCCGCTGCTCACCGGTGAGCGCGGGCACTACGAACTGGCCGCCGGCAACGATCCATTGCCATTCCTCAAAGCGATGAACGCCATGACCGGACGTTCCGGGATGCTTCCAGAGCAGGTCTGGGATACCGATCCCGTCGAAGGCACCGTGCTCGAGCCCGGTCGGCCCTCTGGTTCGGCCATGCCGCTGGTCTGGGCCCACGCCGAGTTCATCAAGCTGGTGGCCAGTCGAGCGCTCGGGCGGCCTTTCGATCGCCCGCGCGCGGTGTGGGATCGCTACCAGGGCCAGCGGCCCGAGCCTGACCATGCCATCTGGTTGCCGCAATGTCCGTTCGCGCGCATCCGGCGCGGCCAGTCACTTACTTTGGCCCTGCCGCGTGAGGCGCGTGTGCATCACGGATTGGATGGCTGGCAGCGCCTGGCCGACGTCGACACAGAAGAGCTCGGGTTGTCCCTGCACGGCGTGCATTTCGACGCGGCCGCGCTGGCCGGCGCAACGAGCCTGGACTTCACGTTTTTTTGGAAGGGCGCGCAAAGTTGGGAAGGACGCGATTTCCACGTTGCGCTCGATTAGGAAGCGACGCGAACTCGATCACCGCAAGGCCCTTCATGTACATCCCCAAGGACAATGCCGAAACCGATCCCTGCGTGCTTCGCGCGCTGATTGCCGCGCATCCGCTGGGCAGCTGGGTGACGCACAGCGAATGCGGCCTCGACGCCAATCACATCCCTTTCATGCTCGATGCGGAACGCGGCGAGCATGGCACCCTGGTCGGGCACGTTGCGCGCGCCAACCCGGTGTGGCGCGCGCTTGGCACTTCGCCTGAATCGCTGGTGATCTTTCAGGGCGTGCAGCGCTACATCACCCCGTCCTGGTATCCGAGCAAGCAGGCGCATGGGAAGGTGGTGCCTACCTGGAACTACGCCGTCGTTCATGCGTATGGCACGCCGCAGGCCATTGAAGACCGCGAATGGTTGCGGGCCCTGACGCGCCGGTTGACCGATCTGCATGAGTCGACGCGGGCCGTGCCCTGGAAAGTCGACGACGCACCGGCAGACTTCATCGACCAGATGCTGGATGCCATCGTCGGCATCGAGATTCCCATCACGCGGCTGGTCGGCAAATGGAAGGTCAGTCAGAACCGACCGGAGGCCGACCGGCTCGGCGTGGTGGCCGGGCTGGGTGAGAACGGCGACGACGAATCTGCCGCGATGGCGCGGCTGGTGCAAGGCACGCGCCAGACACCGGTTCTTTAGCAAAGACTTCAACTCGGTCGCGGAATTTCCAGCCCTCGCCGGACCGCAGGCCGCGCTAAACAGCGATCGAGCCAGGCGCTTCGAGCGCCGTTCGCGTCTCGATCGTGATCTGGTCGATCTTGGCGTACCGCTCGCGGATATCCCGATCGATGGCTTCGGTGGTGCGCGCCACTTCCCGCGCCGTACAGTCGCCATCGAACACCAGATCCATGGTCAGCAACACCTGCTCGGGTCCGATGTACATCGACAACGGCAGGCTTGCGTCCTTGACGTTGGCATGGGCCAGGGCCAAGTCGCGTATGGCGCGCGCGGTTTCCGGTCGCACACCTTCGCCGACGAGCAGGCCGCGCGACTCGCGGATCAGCAACGTCGCCACGCCGGCCAGCAACAGGCCGATGAGGATCGAGGCCACGCCATCGAGCGTCGGCATGTCCAGTGCGTGACTGGCCCAGACGCCGAGCGCGGCAAACGCCAGGCCGAGCAGGGCGGCCGAATCCTCGGCCAGCACGGTGAAGGTCGACGGATCTTTGCTCGCGTGCAGCGACCGCCAGAAAGGACGCCCTGCCGTTTCTTTCCTGAACTGCCGATAAGCGATGGCCAGGCTGGTGCCCTCGAAAACGGCCGCGGCGCCAAGCACGATGTAGTTCCACTTCGGGTCTTCCAGTGGCGCCGGATGCAGCACATGCTGCACCCCTTGATAGATCGAGATGCCGCCACCCAGTCCAAAGATGAGCACTGCGACGATCAGGCTCCAGAAGTAGAGTTCCTTGCCATGGCCGAACGGATGGTCTGCAGTGGGCGGGCGACGGCTGCGATGCTGCCCGATCAGCAGCAGAAAGCCATTGCCGGTGTCGACCGTCGAATGCACCGCCTCAGAAAGCATCGCCGAGCTGCCCGTGACGCCGGCGACGATGAACTTGGTGATGGCAATGGCCACGTTCGCCGTGATGGCGCCGTAGATTGCCGTGCTTGATTCGGCCATGCGCGCCAGATTGCGCTGGCGCCGGGCGGAAGTCTGTCGGTGCCGGGCTACTTGTGGTGCGCGGGCGGGCACAATCGCCGCCTGATGATGCAACTGCTCGGACGCCTGTTTGGTCCATGGGTGCGCAGGGTCGACCGGTTGACGCTGCGCGCCGATGCCGTGGCGGGCATCCTTGGTGCACTGCTGGTGCTGCCCCAAGGCTTCGCCTTCGCGGCACTGGCCGGACTGCCGCCGGAGTACGGGCTTTATACCGCCATCGTGCCGTGCGTCGTGGCAGCGCTGTTCGGCTCCAGCTGGCATGTCGTCTCCGGCCCGACCAACGCCAACTCGCTGGCGCTTTTTGCCACGCTGGCACCATTGGCTGCGGTCGGATCGCCGGCCTACATTCAACTGGCCCTGGCAGTGACGATCATGGTTGGCCTGGTGCAGTGGCTGATCGGTGCGTTGCGTCTGGGGTCGATAGCCAACTTCATCTCACCCTCCGCACTGCGCGGCTTCATGACCGGTGCTGCAGCGCTGATCGCCGTGCATGCCATCACCGACCTGCTGGGTTTGCCCGAGCCAGCGCAGCATGGCACGGTTGCATTGCTGCGCCATGTGGCTGCGCACCTGCAAGAGACATTGCCGGCCGCCGTGCTGGTCAGCGGGTTCACTTTCGTCATCCTGCTGGCGTTGCGCCGATGGGTGCCGCGCTCGCCGACCATGCTGATGGCACTGATCGCCGGCACCGCGCTGGCGACGCTGCAAAACCATGGCGGCGTCTGGCCAGCGGGCGGGCACATTGCCACCATCGGCGCGATACCGCGCATCTGGCCCCATTTTCATTGGCCGCGCGTCGATCTGCAGACGCTGCCCGAATTGTTTTCGATCGCGCTGGCGCTGACCATCGTCGCCCTGGGCCAATCGATCTCCATTGCCAAGGCCGTGGCGTCGCGCTCTGGCCAGGCTATCGACGCCAACCAGGAGTTTCGCGGCCAGGGCCTGTCGAACATCGTCGGCGGGATGTTTTCGTCGTATGTGTCGTGTGGCTCGCTGAACCGCTCGATGCCCAATCTTGAAGCGGGTGCGCGCACGCCAATGGCGGCGGTATTCGCCTCGTTCTGGCTGCTGTTGCTGCTGGCGTTCACCGGCTCGCTGCTGGCGTTGATCCCGATGGCCGCCATCGCCGCATTGTTGGTGGTGATCGCCTGGTCATTGTTCGACATTCCTGGCTGGCGGCGCCTGTGGACGTTGAGCCGGCAGGACTTCGCCATTGCTGCAGTCACCGCGCTCGCCACCATGACCATCCGCATCGAGATGGCGATCCTGCTTGGAACGCTGCTGTCGCTGGTGACCTACCTGTACCGAACCTCACGACCGTTCGTACGTGTCATGGGCTTCGACAGTGGCGATCAAGATCGGCCGTTTGTGGTGCGCGCCGATGTTGCCTCACCGTTGGCCGAATGTCCGCAGCTGAAGATGGTGCGCATGGAGGGCGAGGTCTACTTCGGCGCTGTACCGTATGTCGCCGACCAACTGCGCGATCTGCGCGCGCCAGCGCATGCGCCCAAGCATCTGCTGGTGATGGCCAAGAGCATGAATTTCATCGACGTGCCGGCTGCCGAGATGTGGAGCCAGGAGTTGTCATCGCGGCGCGCGAATAGCGGCGATCTCTACTTTCATCGACCCCGCGCCCCCGTTCTCTCGCTGTGGGCCCGCGTCGGGTTCATGCAGGCACTCGGCGCCGACCACGTGTTTCCAGGCAAGCGTATTGCCATCGCCACCATCTTCGATCGGCTCGACCGCGCCATCTGTGCGCGCTGCACCGTCCGCGTGTTCCAGGAGTGCCAGACACTGCCGCCGCCTGTCGGGCCACCGCTGCCGTGAACGGGTGCGCGCTCAGAGTCTGAGTGTTTTTCAGTCGAGCTTGAGCAGCGCGTCAAAACGTGTCCGATCTAGGCGCAAAGCGCAGACATAGCCCCAGCTATGGCGAGCATTTGCAACAACGAGCGGGCGCGTTTTGGCGTGATGAGCGGGCATGAGCGAAAGACTTTCAGACTCTCAGCGCACCGGTAGCTGGACTTGCACTTTCAAGACCGGCGCCGCGGTCTTCGGCTTCGGCGGCGCCGAAGGCCGCGGATCGCAACCGGCCAGCGTCAACAACAGCGCACCGGCGCTGCAGCACGCCAGAGCCGTCCTGATGCACGAAGAAGAACGAGACATGGCTTCCCTTTCGCTGAGTAAAAAATCCGCCGAGCCGAGCCGAGCCGAGCCGAGACACCGGTAGCTGGCAAGTCATTGGCACTGCGAACAGCGCCCAAAAACCTGAGCCGCGACGAGGGCTAAAAAAGGTGTGAAGAAATCGTAGCGAGCGGCCCGAGGTTGCATCGAGGACCGGAGCCGTACTTGCGTACGGCGAGGACCGCAGGTGCAGGATCGGGCCGCGCAGTAGATTTATTCGCGCCTTCTTAGCGCTTGGCGGGAACGCGTGTCGTGGTCGAGCGGATCAGGCCGCCGCCCATGACGCTGCCTTCGACTTTGGTGTTGCCCGTGCCGCGCACCCGCGCCTCGCACTCTGCCTGGTCCTGCGTCGGCTGGCGGTTGCAACGCGCCAAGGCGTTGGCCTGCAGGGCGCCGGGTGATTCGTCGGTCAGGTTGCCGCGACGCATGGCCTGCTTGGCCGCGCCGGCTTCTTTCATGCAAGCCGCCTTGTCCTGAAGCCTGCCGTGACAATCAGAGGCGGACATGGTCTGAGAAAACGCCATCGGCGCTGTTACTGTCGTGGCCAGGCACAGCAGTGCCGCTCGGACGATCGTGCGAAATGGGGGGGTCATCGATAGCTCCTCGTATTGACCAGCCCGGGCGGCGACGCCGCCCGCAGGCTGAACCGACATTTTGGGCCACGCGAGGCCAGCGCGCGGACGGCAATAACCCGCACGCTGAAGGATGATTCGGCAGTCTTCGTCGGACCAATCCTACCTTGCACTCAGCACCGGCGCATTCGGAGACCTGAAGAGATGCGACCCGGTTCAGTCCTGCAGCGTCTGTTCGCTGAAGAAGCGCAGCATTTCGGCACTGGCATCGGGGCCGCTCGAGTCGGCGAAAGAGCCGGTCGTCCTGCCACCCGACCAGGCGTGGCCGGCGCCGTGGACAGTCCACTGTTCGGCCACTACCTGCCCGCTGCCAGCCTGGCGGTGAATGCGTCGGGTAAATCGGCGATTGCCAGCGCCGCTGCCGGACACCTCCTGGACCTGCACTTTTTCATCGACGTTGCCGCGGATGATCTGATCGCCATTGGCCGGGTGCACGGTGCGATCGGCGTCCCCGTGAAAGACGATCACCGGTACCTGCCTATGTGCCGCTGGCGACACGGGTGTGCCGCGACTGCCAGCGATCGCAGGGTTGCTGCTGCCGTTTTGCATCGCCGCCATCGCCGCCGGCAGATTCGATGCGGCACCCGCGGCCAGTCCTGAGTGAACACCTGCGGCAGCAAAGAGATCGGGATGCGTATGCGCAAGGATGGCGGCCATCGCACCACCTGCGGAAAGGCCGGCGACGTAGACGCGCTTCGGATCGATGGCGTGGGTGGCCATCACTTGGCGCGTCATCGCCGCCAGTAGTGCCGGCTCGCCGCGATCGCGTTGCTGGTGCGTGTGCTTGAACCAGTTCCAGCACCCCTGAGGATTGGCTGCGGTCGATTGCGCCGGATAGAGTACATAGAAGCCGCGATCACGTGCAGCGTCGTTCATCGCTGTGCCGCGCGCGAAGTCGTCCGGGTTTTGCGTGCAGCCATGCAGCATCAGCAAGAGCGGCCTCGGTCCGGCGCCTGCTTGCGACGGCATGGGCGGGACGTACAGCTTGTAGTTGCGTGTGCCGAAGCGGGTCACGGCCTCGCCGGCGACGAAGCGCTCGGACACGGGTGCCGCCGCCGGCCTCGAATCTATGGGAGCGCGCGGCGCCACCTCGTCGACGTTGGCGCCTGTGGCGCGGACAATCTCGCGCGCTTGCACATCGATGACAGCGGCGTCGACATCGGCATGGGCATCCATCCCGGCGGGGCGACGATGCGAAGGCGCGGGCCTGTCGGTCTCAGGCCTGATCTCGCGCAGCGTCTCGTCGTCCGGAGGTTCTGTTCCGGCAGCGCCGGCCAAGGCCCGCTGCAATATCGCGGTGGCGGCCGCCAGATCGCCACTGCGGGTGAGTTGCGTCGCATCGTTCATGAGGCGTTGGAAGTCGGCGTTCAAAAGAAGCTTTCAAAGTTAAAAAATTTGGATGCAGCCGCGTCGCGTTTTGCTTCTCAGCGCATGCGCGACCGGAGTGCCGTTTTGAGCGCAGCGCTGGCATGCAATGCGCCGAGCACGCTGATCGATGCGATCGTTGCCAGGGCCAGCGCCGGTGTCACGTCGTCGGCGAACGAAGCGAGGCCGAGCACTCGAATGTCGAGCTTTCGGCCGGTGGCTTTCACCGCCTTGAGGTCAACGGCGCTGAAGTGCTGGATGCCGAGCGACAGAGTTTTGCGCGCCACCAGCTCACGCACGGCATCGTCGTGTGCTGCCAACTGCGAGCGCACGGCGGTGCGAATCAAGTCGGCGCGATTGGCATAGAAGCCTTCCTGCACCAGCAGGTCGATCTGGCCCAAGTCGACGCAACCGAGATTGATCGTCAGCTTCTCGTCTGGCGGCTTGGCTGCGGCGAGTTGGCTGTGGCTACGGCGTGGCATTCGACCATCCTACAAACATCCAAGTGGATGGTTGTAGGATGGTTTTAATTGATCTTGTAGGGGGACCAGAAGCGGTATCAGCTAGGGCCTGTTCACGCTAAAGCGGGAGATGCGTTGGCTTGCCTGCCGGATGGATGCGCGAAGCGCCGCGCCGCAGGTAGTACCTCTACCTGCAAGCGTCGCGACAAAGCAGACGCCGCGGAGAGCCAACCCTTTGGGGCGGACGAATGCCGGGCCACAACGCAAAGTACAGGCTGCGTTGCGGCTCGCATTGCCTAGTAGAACTAGGCGGCGCTCCCCGCGCCTTGCACTGCATCCCGGCATTCATCCTTCGCACTTCCGCTTTAGTGTGAACAGGCCCTAGCCGCGGGCCACGCGCGAAGCCAGATGTGCCAGCGCTTCCTGAACTTGGTCGACCAGGATCAACGCCAGATCGCCTGGCTGCAGGCGATCGAGGGCTTGATCGATAGCAATGAACTCACCGCGAATCTCGTCGATCGAGCGCGTGCGCGTTGCGCCCGCCAAGCCACGGCGCAGCAGCGCCATCACTTCGCCGTCGGCGCGGCCGCGCTGTGCTGCGTCCTGATAGAGGATGACGTCGTCGAAGGCCGCACCGAGGATCGCCGTCTGCTCGACGATATCGCTGTCGCGACGATCGCCGGCGCCGCTGATGACCACCGAGCGTCGCCCGGCCGGCAGCGCGTCGACGGCGGCGACCAGGGCACGCATGGCGTCGGTGTTGTGGCCGTAGTCGGCAATCACCGTGGCGCCGCGAAACTCCATCAGGTTGAAGCGTCCGGGCACGCTGGCGGCGTCATTCAAGAACGTGGCCAGGCCACGCCGCACGGTGTCCCAGTGCAGACCGAGCGCCCACGCCGCACCGACTGCGGCCATGACGTTCTCGACTTGGAACGGCAGGCGGCCGCCGCGCGTCATCGGTACATCGGACAGCGGCACCTGTTCGCGCCAGGACCCTTCGGCGGCAATCAGCGTCTGGCCATCGATGAACACGGTGCGCCGCGCTTGCGCGCGCTGCGTTGCGAGCACTGGGTGCTGCCGGTCGGCGCCGAAGAAGATGACATTGCCGGGACAACTGGCGGCCATGGCCGCGACGTTGGCATCGCAGGCATTGAGTACCGCCCAGCCGTCGGCGGCGACGTTCTGCACGATGACCCGCTTGAGCACCGCCAAGTCTTCCACGGTGCTGATGTAGTTCAGGCCGAGATGATCGCCGCTGCCGATGTTGGTCACCACCGCCACCTGGCAGCGATCGAAACCCAGGCCCTCGCGCAGCACGCCGCCACGCGCCACTTCGAACACCGCGGCGTCGACCTGTGGATGCAGCAGCACGTTGCGAGCGCTCTTGGGGCCGCTGCAATCGCCGCTTTCGATCTGCCGACCGTCGACGTAGACGCCATCGGTGTTGGTCATGCCGGTGCGCAGACCGGCAGTAACGAGCAAGTGATTGATAAGGCGGGCGGTGGTGGTCTTGCCGTTGGTGCCGGTGACCGCGACCACCGGAATGCGGCCGTTGTCGCCGGGCGCGAACAACTGGTCCATGACCGCTTCGCCGACGGCGCGGCCGCGGCCAAACGAGGGCGAAATGTGCATGCGCAAGCCCGGCGCGGCATTGACTTCGACGATGCCGCCGTGCTGCTCTTCAAGTGGACGCGAGACGCTTTCGCAAACCAGGTCGACACCGCAGATGTGCAGTCCAACCATCTGCGCGGCGTCGATGGCGCGGGCGGCCACGTCCGGATGGACGCTATCGGTCACATCAGTGGCGCTGCCGCCGGTCGACAGGTTGGCGTTGTTGCGCAGCACCGCGCGCCGACCGAGCGCCGGAACGGCTTCCGGCGTGAGGCCCTGCGCCTCGAGTTGGCCGAGCGCGATGGCATCGAGCCGGATCTTGGTCAAGGCGGTGCCATGGCCTTGGCCGCGGCGCGGATCCTGGTTGATCAGCGCCACCAGTTGGCGCACGGTCGAGCGGCCGTCGCCGATGACCTGCGGCGGGTCGCGCCGCGCCGCCGCCACGAGTTGGTCGCCGACCACCAGCAGCCGAAAGTCGAAACCGGGCAGGAACTTCTCGACCATGACTGCGCCATGCCGGGCGGCTGCGTCGAACGCCGCGGCGAGCTGCTCCTGCGTTGTGATGTTGACGGTCACACCCTTGCCCTGGTTGCCGTCCTGCGGCTTGACCACCACCGGCAGGCCGATCTCCAGCGCGGCCGCCCAGGCGTCGTCCTGGTTCACCACCGGGCGCCCTCTCGGCACCGGCACCCCGGCAGCGTGCAACAGTTGCCGCGTCAGCTCCTTGTCCTGCGCAATCGATTCGGCGACGCCGCTGGTCTGGTCGACTTCGGCCGCCTGGATGCGGCGTTGCCGCGCGCCCCAGCCGAACTGCACCAGGCTGCCCCGGGTCAGGCGCCGATACGGAATGCCGCGCGCCACCGCGGCGTCGACGATGGCGCCGGTGCTCGGGCCGAGCCGCTCGGATTCGTCGAGTTCGCGCAAGGCCGCCAGCGCGACGGCGCAATCGAACGCGCAATTGGCGATGGCCGCTTCGACCAGTTGATGCGCCAGTTCGAGCGCCAGGCGGCCGACCGCCTCTTCGCTGTACTGCACCACCACCCGGTAGGTGCCCGGCTCGGTCGTCGCCGCCATGTGGGTGAAGGTGACGGCGCAGCCGGCCTGGCTTTGCAGCGCCAAGGCCGTTGCCGCCAGCACATGGGCCGGCGTCAGTGCCCGCCCTTGCGCGTCGATCGGATGCAGCTCGCCCACGCCGGGAAACAGGCCCCGCAGCCGGGTCTCGAACTGCGCCAACTGATGCGATGGCAACGCACCGGCGTCGAAGCGGACGACGGCCTCGATGGCGGTATGGCGACTCCACAGGTTGGGCCCGCGCAGGGCCCGAATGCGCATCACGTTCATGGCGTTGCGAATGCGGCGCAGGGGCGCTGCCTCAGGCAGTCTGCTCGGCTTCGGCCGGCGCGCGCTCGGTGAGTTGCAGCGAAGCCAGCGCCGAGTGCAGATCGGCTTCGAAGGCCTGCGCGCCGGCGCCGATCAAGGGCGGCGCGATGTCCATGGCCCAGGCGGCGGCCACGGCCGCCAGCAGGCATTCGACCGATATGCCGGCGTGACCGGCGCGCCAAGTGGCCAGCGCTCCGATGCCCGGCAAAAAGGTTTCGCTGCTGCCTGCCGCCAGCACCACGCGATCCTGCCGCACCAGCACGGCGCGACCGCCGGACAGGCAATGCGCCGCCAGCGCCGGCGCCTTGGCATCGAGCGCATAGAGAATCACCCCGCCATCGCACAGCGCCGCCAGTTCGGCGATCCGTGCATCACCCGCGTTGAGCACGGCGTTGCCGTCGGCCAGCACCACGTCGACCTGGGTGCGCAGCACCTTGACCAACTGGTCGCTGTGATGGATGTCGAAGTCCGCCAGGGCCTCGTGGCCTTGCAGATCGGTGACGACGCCGACACTGCAGCGGTCATAGGCCAGGCCGTCGGCGAGGATGCTGTGCGCGCCGTTCTCGATGACCACGGCCTGCACCGATCGATTGACCAGCAGCCGACGACCCGCACGCCAGTTGTCCGATGGCCCGGCGTCGACACGGCGCCGTTCCAGGAACAGCCCGTCGCTGCAGGCCAGGCCGGTGTAGCGGCCACTCAGGCTGACGAGCCAGGCCACCAGCCGCGCCAGCACGGCAGTCTCGCGCGAGCCGGCGATGCCGATCACCGGAATTCGCCCCGGCGCGCCCTCGGGGAAAAGGTGTTCGCAGATGGCTTGTCCCACCGGGCGGGGTGCGCCGTGTGCCGGCTTCAGGTGCATCAGCAGGCCCGGCCCGGCATTGACCTCGACGATGGCGCCGCCTTGCTCGGCCAGCGGCCGCCCGATGTCCTCGGCGACCAGGTCGATGCCCGCAATGTCCAGCCCAACCACCCGCGCCGCCAACGCCGCGGCATGGGCGACTTCGGGGTGAACCTGATCGGTGCAGTCGACGCCGAGATTGCCGCTGCGCTGGATCGTCACGACGCGCCCGGCTGCCGGCACCGTATCGACGTCGAGGTCCTGGCGCTGCAGTTCGAGTGGCAGCCTGGTGTTGGTGGCCGGGTTGATGCGCTCCAGCGGAAAGGCTTCCTCGGCGCCGCGCCGCGGATCGCTGTTGACTTGCGCCTCGATCAACGCCGCGACGCTGGCGACGCCGTCGCCGGTGACGACGATGAGTTCGCCGCGCGCCGCCGCAACGACACGGCCCCCGACCACCAGCAGGCGATGCTCGTGGCCCGGAATGAAGCGCTCGACCATCACTTCGCTGCCCTCAGGCTCTGCGAGGGCGAATGCCGCCATCACTTCAGCGCGCGTGCGCGGTTCGAGCGACACGCCGCGACCGTGGTTGGCGTCCGACGGTTTGACCACCACCGGCAGGCCGATCGATTCAGCCGCTTCCCAGGCTTCCTCGGCGCTGGCCACCACCTGACCTTCGGGCACCGGCACGCCGCAACCTTGCAACAGCGACTTGGTCAGTTCCTTGTCGCTGGCGATCGACTCGGCGATGGCACTGGTGTAGTCGGTCTCGGCGGTCCAGATGCGCTGCTGGTGCGCTCCATAGCCGAGTTGCACCAGGTTGCCGTCGTTCAGCCGAAGGTGCGGAATGCCACGGTCGCTGGCGGCTGAAACAATGCAGGCCGTGCTCGGGCCGAGATAGCAGGCGTCGACCTTGGCGCGCACCCGCTCGATGGCCGCTGCCAGCGCAGCGTTGTTGTAGCTGCTCGCGTTGATTGCATCCATCAACAAGCGGTGGCCTTCGGCCAACGCCGCGCGCGCCACTTGTTCCTCGCGCGCCCGGAAGACCATGCGATAGACGCCGGCTTGCGAGGTGCTGCGGGTCTGGCCGAAGCCGGTCGGCATGCCGGCGAGGTTCAACAACTCGATCACCACATGCTCGAGCACATGTCCGGCCCAGGTGCCTTCGACCAGCCGCTGGATGAAGCCGCCTCGCTCGCCGACGCCGCAGTGATGCTCGATGAGTGCCGGCAACAGCGTCGTCAGGCGTTCGGTGAAGCCGGGGATCTGTTGCGAGGGAAACTGTTCGAGCTGGCCCAGGTCGAGCCAGACCTCGAGAACCGGGCGATAGGTCCAGATGTTGGGGCCGCGCAGGTAATTGATGCGCAGCAGCCGGATGTCATCGAAGACCTGCGCGACGCCCGCCTCTGCAGCGGCGCCGATCTGACGCGCGTCATTCGAACCGTCGGCTTTAGCGCCCTTAGCGAACATGCATACCTTTCTCGTGGCGCCGGTTTGCGTCCGGCAGAATCACACTCGCGGTCGCGAACAGGATGCGGCTGGCGTCCACAAGCGCCGCCGCAATGAAAATGCGGTCGGCTTCGCAGCCGCGTTGCGCGATCCCGGCAGGAGCGATACTGAAAACAATGCTAACGGATACGCCGACCGACATCCGGTCCAGGGATGCGCAAGTGGCCCTGGCAGCCCGTGCCGCGCTCGATGCGCATCTGGCGAGTCAGGAAAACGTGCTGGCCCTGCTGGCGGTTGACCTGGATGCTGGGCTTTGTTTTTCGCATGGGCAGTTGTTGGCGCTCACCGAGTGTCGCCTCGTCAGTCTCGAGGCCGATGGTACATGGCGCGAGTGGCCGCTGGGCGTGCGCAATCTCACGCTGCACGGCGCCGATCATGCCGGCGTAGTCACGCTCGATCTGCTCGAGGACGACGTGCTGCTGGCGCGTTGGCACTGCACGCTGGCGGTGCAGCCCGCGGCATTGCAGTTTTTGCGGCGCTTCGTGCGACGCGCGGTGCATGGCGCGACCCTGCCGAGTGCGACCGGTGCGGCGAGGCCAGCTGCGATCGGCGCGGCAATGTCGGGTGCGACAGACGCGGCCCCTCGCTTGGGTGAAGTCACCGCTGCCGCGGCCAGGCACGACGACGATGACGACGCAGCCGAGGATGCCGGGACCATGACGACGGCCGCGCCCGGTGATCCGGCGTCGGCTGTGGCCTCGACTTGGGTGCTGCTGCGGCTCGGCCGCTTCGCGCGGCCGTACCGGACGCAGCTCCTCGTCGGCTTCGTGCTGACGTTGCTCTCGACCGCGGCGACGTTGGTGCCGCCTTACCTGACGATCCCACTGATCGATGACATCCTCATTCCGTTCCAGAACGGGCAGGCTATCCCGGTTTCCAAGGTGGTGCTGTTCCTGGCGGCGCTGCTGGCAGCGGCGCTGGTCGGCTGGAGCCTGGGTTGGGCCCGTACCTACCTGCTGGCGCTGGTGAGCGAACGCATCGGTGCCGATCTGCGCACCGCCACCTACGAGCATCTGCTGACGCTGCCGCTCGACTACTTCGGTGGCAAGCGCACCGGCGACCTGATGGCGCGCATCGGTTCGGAAACCGACCGTATCAACATCTTCCTTTCATTGCACGCGCTCGACTTCGCCACCGACGTGCTGATGATCGCCATGACCTCGGCGATTCTCGTCTCGATCAACCCGCTACTGGCGCTGGTCACGCTGGTGCCGCTGCCCTTCATCGGCTGGATGATCCACGTGGTGCGCGACCGGCTGCGCACCGGATTCGAGAAGATCGACCGCGTCTGGAGCGAAGTCACCAACGTGCTGGCCGACACCATTCCCGGCATCCGCGTGGTCAAGGCCTTTGCCCAGGAGAAGCGCGAGGCCGATCGCTTTCGCGCTGCCAATGCCTACAACCTCAAGGTCAACGACCGGTTGAACAAGACCTGGTCGTTGTTCACGCCCAGCGTCTCGCTGCTGACGGAAATCGGCCTGCTGGTGGTCTGGGGCTTCGGCATCTGGCAGGTGGCGCGCGGCCGCATCACCGTCGGTGTGCTCACCGCCTTCATCGCCTACATCGGCCGCTTCTACACGCGGCTCGATTCGATGAGCCGCATTGTTTCAGTGACGCAGAAAGCGGCATCGGGCGCCAAGCGCATCTTCGACATCCTCGACCATGTGAGCAACGTGCCCGAGCCGGTGAACCCGGTCGCCATCGAGCGCGTGACCGGCCGCATCGAGATGCAGGGCTTGGGCTTCCGTTATGGCAGCCGGGCGGTGATCCGCGACCTGGATTTGACGATCGAGCCCGGCGAGATGATCGGCCTGGTCGGCCACAGCGGCTCGGGCAAGAGCACGCTGGTCAATTTGATCTGCCGCTTCTACGACGTGACCGATGGCGCCATCAAGGTCGACGGCACCGACATCCGCCGCTTTGCCGTGGCCGACTACCGGCGCCATGTCGGACTGGTGCTGCAGGAACCGTTTCTCTTCTTCGGCACCATCGCCCAGAACATCGCCTACGGCAAGCCGGAGGCTTCGCGCGGTGAGATCGTCGCGGCTGCGCGTGCCGCCCATGCGCACGACTTCATCCTTCGCCTGGCGCACGGCTACGACTCGCTGGTCGGCGAGCGCGGCCAGGGCCTGTCGGGCGGCGAGCGCCAGCGCATCAGCATCGCGCGGGCCTTGCTGATCGACCCGCGCATCCTGATCCTCGACGAGGCCACGTCGGCCGTCGATACCGAGACCGAAAAGGAAATCCAGAAGGCGCTCGACAACCTGGTGCAGGGCCGCACCACGATCGCCATTGCGCACCGCCTGTCGACCTTGCAAAAGGCCGACCGTCTGGTGGTGATG
>JBDSYU010000158.1:0-14234 GCA_039925525.1 Variovorax sp. | reverse complement strand
TGGCGCGCATCGGCTTGGCGCCGCACTCGCTGCGTGCGGTATCGCCGGAGGCGCTCGGCGATGTCCTGGCGGGGCTGGAGGCAATCGACGCGACGGCGCCGATACACATCCACATCGCCGAACAGACGGCCGAAGTCGAAGGGTGCGTCGCCTGGAGCGGGCAGCGGCCGGTGGCCTGGCTGCTCGATCACGTCGCGGTCGACGCGCGCTGGTGCCTGGTGCATGCTACGCACATCGACGCGGACGAATGCACGCGCGCGGCCGCCAGCGGCGCGGTCGCGGGCTTGTGCCCGAGCACCGAGGCCAACCTCGGCGACGGCCTGTTCGACTGGCGCGGCTGGCGCCGGGCCGATGGGCGTTGGGGCATCGGCTCGGACAGCCAGGTGTGCGTCAACGCCGCCGAAGAGTTGATGCTGCTCGAGTACGGGCAGCGCCTGGCCTCGCAGCAGCGCAACATCGGTGCGCAGGCGGGGCAACCTTCGGTGGCGACGGCGCTGACGTTGATGGCGGTCGACGGCGGGGCGCGCGCCGCTGGTCGCGCGGTGGCCGGTCTGCAGCCGGGGCAGCGCGCCGATTTCGTCGTGCTCGATGCGGCGCATCTCGCCCTGTCCGGGCTGGCGCCGGAAGCCATGTTGGCGGCGCACGTGTTCGCCAGCCAACGTACCAACGCCATTGATTCGGTGTGGGTCGCCGGCTCGCCGTGTGTGACGCTGGGGCGGCACGCTCTGCACGCCGAAGCTGCCGCGGCCTTCGTCTTGGCGCGAAAACAGCTACTGGAATCCTCATGATGACTTTCGAAACCGACCAACCGCCGTTCCGCTTCACCCAGGGCAGCGCGCCCTTGCTGATCTCGATGCCGCACGTGGGCACGCATGTGCCTGCGGCGCTGGCGGCGCGCCTGACCGACGAGGCGCGGCAGGTGCCCGACACCGATTGGCATCTGGAGCGGCTCTACGACTTCGCAGCCGAACTCGGTGCCTCGGTGCTGGCCGCCACGCACTCACGTTATGTCATCGATCTGAACCGGCCACCCGACGGCAGCAGCCTGTATCCCGGCCAGAGCGTGACGGCGCTGTGTCCGGTCGATACCTTCGATGCGACGCCGCTGTACCGTGATGCCGCGCAGGCGCCCGGAGACAACGAGGTCGCTGCCCGCCGCGACGCCATCTGGCATCCCTACCACCGTCAACTCGAAAGCGAACTGGCGCGCTTGCGCGCCACGCACGGCACGGTGGTGCTGTGGGATGCGCATTCGATCCGCTCGGTGTTGCCGCGTTTTTTCGAGGGCAAGCTGCCCGACCTCAATCTGGGCAATGCCAATGGCGCGAGTTGCGATGCGGCTCTGGCCAGTGAGTTGCTAGCCGTCGCCTGCAGCGGCGCGCCCAGCTACACCGCAGTGCTGAACGGGCGCTTCAAAGGCGGCCACATCACCCGCCGACACGGCGATCCGGCAAAGGGTGTGCATGCGATCCAGCTCGAGATGACGCAGAGCAGCTACATGCAGGAGGCGCTGCCGTTCGACTATCTCCCCGATCGCGCGGCCGGCATGCAGCCGCTGCTGCGGCGCATGGTAGAGACGGCGCTGGCGTTCGCCCGGGCCGCCTCACGCAAGCGCACTTGATTGCGTCTCACCGAGCACGGCTGCAATGCGTCAAGTATTCGGCGCCGGCGCGACTTCTGTCGTTACACACCGCTAGGAACGGCGCTGCCACCGCGGACAGTTCATGTCGCACTCGGCTGCGCCGTCGCCGACGTTGCGCGCGGGTATTTTCGGAACTCGACATCGATCAACTCGTAAAGCCAGAGCGTCCACGGCAGGTCGGCGCGCGGCGCCAGCACGGCGCGCCGCGGATCGCTCGGTGCGATCACTACCCGGACGTTGTCGCGGCCGGTATCAGAGGTCAGCACGAACAGTTCCTCGATCGCCACATCGCCCATCGCCAGACAGCCGATGGAAGACGCGCTGCCGTGGATGAAGATGTCAGAGCCTGGTTCATCACGCGCTTCCAGGAGGGCCGTGGCGCGGTCGAAAGCGTTGGGATAGTCGAGCTTCAGCGACAGGTGAAAGGCGCTGTTCGGATTGAGTGACTCGATGCGGTAAATGCCCTCGGGCACTTGGCCGTCACCCTCGCGCAGCTTCGGGCCGGCGCCACCGCTCAGCGCCCGTACCTGATAGGTTTTGATGTAGGTCGGCTGCGCTTCGGAGCCAACCCACAACTCAAGCAGCGCGGCGTCCTTGATGGCCAGCAGCGTGATAGATGGCGGTGGGTAGGAGGCGCCCGCAGCCGTGAAATCAGCAGCCAAGCGGCTGCGCGCCATCGGGCCGAACAGCTGGACGGCATCGGCGACCGTGCGTCGATCCGGCGGCCGGAACTGTATCGAACGGCGATCGCTCAGGCCTTCGTACGAGGTCGAGCAGGCCGAAGCGATAAGGGTGACACCCAGCCAAAAAAGTCGCGCCAGGGTGCGGCGGTTCACTAATCGCGCCCTGGAATTCGGTCGATCATCTACAAGACGGCCGTGACCCCGCCGTCGACCGGGATCACGGCCCCGTTGACATACGACGAAGCGCTAGACATAAGGAAAACGGCGATGCCTGCCAGTTCTGCGGGTTCACCCCACCGTGCGAGGGGCGTGCGTTTGCAGATCATCGAATTGAACTCCGGGTTCTCGTGGACAGCGCGGGTGCCATCCGTTACGAAATATCCCGGTGCGATGGCGTTGCAACGGATTCCACGAGGGCCCAGTTCGGCGGCGAGCGAATGGGTGAGACCGATCAGGCCGGCTTTCGATGCGCAGTAGGCTGCAACCTGAGCCCGACCGATGAGGCCAAGAATGGACGAGACGAACGCGATGGCCCCGCCACCGGAGCGAAGCATGGCCTCTGCGGCGCATTGCGCAAGAACGAATCCAGAATCGAGGTCGGTGGCAACAACATGGCGCCATTCCTGATCGGTCATGTCCATGACGGGCTTGCGGAACGTGTAGCCCGCATTGGCGATCAGTCCGTCCAGACGGCTGGCCTGGTTCACAGCCTCCTTGACCCCTTGGCGCACAGCGGTCGGATCACCCACATCGAACGCCGCAATCGAGCATGCTAGGCCGGTCCCGCTCAGTTCGTTGGCGCGCGACTTCAGCGCATCCACATCGCGCCCGTTGAGAATCACATGGGCGCCTGCGATAGCGAGTCCACGGGCCATGGCCCAACCGAGGCCGCGCGAGGCGCCGGTCACAAGCACCACCTTGCCTGAAGGCGAAAATAACGATTCCTGCATGGCGTGCCTTCAGAAAATCAGGTGCACCAAGGCCATGGAAACCGCAGGCACGTAGGTGATGATGAGCAGCGCGGCGACCATTGCCACCAAGAACGGCGTCACTTCGCGGAAGATTGCGCCGATAGGGGTCTTGGTGATCGTTCCGGTTACGAATACAAGCAAGCCAACGGGAGGCGTGATACCGCCGATCATCAGGTTGACCACCACGATCAGGCCAAAATGTATCGGGTCGACACCGATATGAACCATCAATGGGAGCGCCAATGGGACCAGGATCAGCATCGATGCAGTAAGGTCAAGAAAGGTCCCTGCGAACAGCATCAGCGCGTTCAACACGAGTAGAACGACAATTGGGTTTTCCACGACGCCGAGCATGAACGAAATGAAATGCTGCGGCACGCGCTCGGCCGTCATGATCCAGGCGAACGGGGTCGCCGCACCGATCAGCAGGCCCACCAAAGCCGCCTCGACACCGCAATCTGCCAGTAGCCGATAGAGTTCTTTGAAGCCGAACTCGCGATACCAGAACATTCCGAGCACCAAGGCCCAAATGACAGCGATCACGCCCGATTCAGTCGCCGTGACGATCCCGAATCGAAGTCCGGCAATGATCATGACCGCAAGGCTAAGGACAGGTGCTGCCTTGACCCCTGCATGGAACATCTCGTAGGCAGTCTTGCGCGGCCCCGATCGGCCATAGCCCCTGATGCGGGCCATGACAGCAACAGTGATCATGAGGGAAAGCGCAATCAGCAGACCGGGCCCGATGCCAGCAACGAAAAGCCGCCCGACGGACACCTCGGCAATGCTCGCGAACAACAGAAGGGCAATCGCTGGCGGAATGATGTTCGGTAGCACGCCTGATGCGGCGGTAATGGCACAGCTAAACGCCGGCGAGTAGCCGTTTCGAACCATTTCGGGTACGAGAACCTTCGAGTCGACTGACACATCGGCCGACGACGAGCCAGAAACGCCCCCGAAGAGCAGGCTTGCGACGACGTTTACCTGAGCCAGCCCGCCGCGAAAATGGCCTACGAGCGCGTGAGCGAAGTCCATGAGCCGCTTGGAAAGCAACCCCGCGTTCATGAGATGGCCGGCCGTCAGGAACAGCGGAATGGCAAGCAGTAGAAATTTTCCCGAGCCTGTCACCATGTTCTGGACCACTGCAGGAGGGGGCAAGAGCGCTGCTCCCCAGTTTGCAAGAAACGCCGAGAACAACATGGCGAACGCAATCGGCACGCCCAATGCCAGGGTAACGATGAAGGCAACGAACATCACGAGTGTCGGGCTCGTTGTGGGGATGGCGACCATGCCGCTGACGAAAACAAGCCACCAGGCGGCAGCGCCCGCGGCAATGGCAAGAAGCGTTGGTACTGGCGATTCCTTGGTGGCCACGGCGCCGAGCAACAGATATGCGAGTGCTGCAGCGGACGCCACGGGGATGACCAGCGTTTTTGTCCAGGTCGGCCATCCCAGAGCGGGGCTCGTTCCGCCTAAAAGAACCATCAGCTCGGTGCCGCTCACCATGAGCATCGTGACCGTATGGGCGACCACGGCAATGACCAAAAATTCAACCACTGAGCGCCCCCTCGCTCCAAGACGCCCTTCGAGAAGACCGACGGATACGTGTCGTCCCTGGCGCAGCGCGAGTGGCAAGGCCAGGAAAATCAGATAGGTGAAAAGCTGTTGACCGAGTTCTTCGGTCCAGGTGAATGAGGCATTGAAGAGGTAGCGGCTGACCACCCCTGCGGTTACATCGATGAAAATCCCGGCGATGCAGGCGACCACCAATGCCTCGAGCAGCCGGTCGAGGATCGTCAAAGCTCCGAGCGAGATTGATTTTGCGTGACCCCGTTGTCTTGAAAACTCGGAGATCACGACGGCACCCTACCAACAGCGTTTATTCAATCGCCAGAATATTCTCGACCAGTGCCTTGCCTGCAGGGACCTTTTTAGTCCATTCATCCCAAACCGGCAGCATCGCTTTGCGCCAAGGCTCCTTGTCCGTTACGACGTTGACTTTTGTACCGCCTGCGGCTGCCTTCTGAAGACTCAGTTCGTCTTGGTAGGCGATCAGGTGATGCAATGTCGGAACGAGTTCCGCCCAGCTATCCGCCAGAATTTTCTGGTCAGCGGGCGTCAGCCGTTGCCACCATCTCTCCGACACGAACATTCCCCCGATGGCGTAGACATGACTCAACACAGAAAAATAGGGCGCCACCTCGTTCCATTTCTGGTTGACGAAGTTGGTTTTCGTGTTGTCGGCAAAGTCCACCAGCTTGGTTTGTAGCGCGTTATAAATCTCAGGCGCTGGGATTGGCGTCGGATTCGCACCGACCGATTTCCAAATGGCGATGTGCAGCGGCGACTGGATGACGCGCATTTTCCGGCCTTTGACATCATCCGGAGAATTGATGGGAAACGCTCCGAATGGCTGACGGACGCCGGCCATGGAAAATCCGAGAACACGAAAGCCTTGCGCCGGGAACAGCGCTGCGAGTTTTTTCCCGGGCTCGCCGTTGTAGACGCGAAGCGCGTGATCGTCGTCCTTGAACAGAAATGGTAAGTCGAATACTTCGGCCTCGGGCACCCAGCGGCTGAATACGGTGAGCGTATTGGCTGTTGCTTCAAGTGATCCAAGCCTGAGCGCCTCAGCCATTTCTACCTCGCCGCCCAGCTGTCCACTCGGAAAAAGCTGGATGTCAATTCTTCCCTTGCTGCGCTGTTTGACCAGTTGTGCCCACCGGCCGACGGTGATTACCAGTGGATGGTTTTCGCCGGCAATGGAAGTTCCCACTTTGACGACAAGCGGACTCTGCGCGCCCACCGCGGATGCTGCGACGGCCAATGTGGCCGCCAGCAGGAATTGTCCAATCTTCATGACATTCTCCTTTTAGAAAAAAGTTTTCACAGCCCCAGTGACAGTCAGGTCTTCGTCAACCCGATAGACGATGCTCCACTTGTCGAAAGCGGTGCAAGGATGCGAGATGCCAAAAGCGATTAAATCACCCACCTGGATATCCGCGCCTTCCGGATAAGTGAGGTAGCAGTGCTGGTCGTTTGAATTGACGATCTTGAACGCGCCGCCCCCGTCATTGAGGTTTTGGATGGCGTTCCCATCACGGTATTGACGCAGTGGTTTTGGGTATCCGAGGTCATAGGGCAGATCCCTGATGCCCATGCCTACAACGGCCACGCCCGGATCCTGCAGTGTCACTACCGCCGCCCAAAGCTCGAGCGCCGGCGTGAAGGTGGTTCTGGCCGACAGACGCCCCTCCGGCATTTGCAGGCCAGCGCGGCTGTCCATCAACTCGAGGTAATGGTCGTAAAAGCCATGGTCATAGGTCAGGCTCGAGCCGCCACGCAGCACGATGCGCGTGTCCGGGCCGAGGTTGGCGAGTCGAAAGCGCTCGATCACCCGGTCGTAATAGGCTGATCCGCCCGCGGTCAGGATGCCTTCGCCAGACCGGGTAAATGCCGCGTTATCGCGCGCGCTTTGGTACAGGTCGACCGTCAGATCCAGGAGTCGGTCGACTTCGGTGATTGTGGCTTCCGGCGTGTCCCGCGTCACCAGGCCCTCGTAACACTCCACGCCGACCAGTTCGAACTGGGTTGCGCGGCGCCCAATTGATTTAAGCAGAGCGGCGCCTTGTTCCCGAGTGCGTACGCCCGCTCGCCCACCCGGAAAGCCGACTTCGAGCAGGATTTGGAAGCGCTCTTCGGGCAGGAGCAGCGAAGCGCCGTGCTTTGCAAGTTGCTCCAGGGCGGCGTCGGAGTCGACCAGGCTGAAGAATCGCTTCTCAGGGTGGGCATGGCGCAGTGAAACGAGCTGTTCGATATTGGCCCGCCCAACCACTTCATTGACGATCAGGACGTTTGGCACACCTGCCTCAGCGACCAGAGTTGCCTGTTGTACGGTCGCCGCACTGATGCCCCAGGCGCCGCCAATATCGATCTGCTCTCTATAGAGTTGCGGGCTGAAGGACGACTTGCCATGCGGCGCCAGGGACACGCCGTGGTGCTCGGCGAAGCGCCGCATGGTGTCAAGATTATTGTGGAGATTGGCGTCGCGAATGATCAGCGCGGGCAGCATGAGATCGCCACGCGGCACACTCCAGTTTTTCGCACCGATATCTCCTAACCTTATGCTCCCGCCGACCATCGGGAAACCCTTGGTCTTGGAATCCAACTGCAGGTTCTGAATTGCAGTCAAAAGTTCTGTCATGGTTGCTGCCCTGCGGTGATTGGCAGATAGGCGATAGCATCCAACTCGACCAGCGCGTCGACCACGAGCAGCGTGCAGACGGTCGAACGCGCAGGTGGCGGCTCCTTGAAGTAGGTGCGATAGACGCTATTGAACCCACCAAAACTTTTCGGGTCACTGAGAAATGCCGTGACTTTAACGACGTTTTCAAAATCACACCCAGCCGATTTCAGTGCCGCGCCGAGATTTTTCAGTGCAGCATCCGTTTGCGCTTCAATGCCGCCTGTGACGAGTGACCCATCGGGGCCCGCTGGAATTTGACCCGAAATGAAAACGAAGTCTCCTGCGCGCATCGCCGGTGAATATGGGAAAGGGCCGGGAGCGCCAAATGCTTTCTTCATTGCAAATTCCATTGTGTGTCCAGCTCAAGCGGATAAAGTGGCTTTGGCCGTCGCGTATAAGAAAAATGAGCGAGGTCTGGCGCATTCACACCCGGGGTGTCGCAGTAGATCGCTTCGGCCATCATCGCCTCGAAAGGCGTCCGCCAGCCAGCAGCGGCTTTGACGACCAATATTCCAGTCGCAGCCGGATCCACGCCGATCTGGGTGAGATGCATCCGGTCGTAGGGCAGCGTGCGATGCTCGGTGACGATCACTTCGATGCCTTCGACGGAGATCCGTGCGGTGAGCCCCTGAATGGCAACCTGCCCGGTCATCCACTCTTCGCCCCGGATGTATGAGACGTCGCGAATCGCGCTGACGACGCCAACCAGCTCGACCGGTTCACCGTGCAAGCGGTCAGTCTTGCCGCCGACCTGACCAAAAAATCTGTTACCAACGCCCGTCCGGGCGGCCAATCTCGCGGCTTCAGGATCGGTCAGGACGACCACAGCGGACGGGGCCTTCGCGCGAACAAGCTCGCGAAGCAAGGTCGTGGCGTCGCCGGGAGAGCCACCACCGATGTTGTCTGCAACATCGACCAGAATGACCGGGCGGCGCAACTTCGAAGCGGCAATTGCGTTCGCCACGGCGATCTCCGGAGCAATGACATGCGCGATGAAATCCGCACGGCATTGCCACAAGGCTGTGGCCAGTCGGTCGACAGTCGCATCGGCAGCGGTCGCCGATCGAGCGTAGGCGACGGCGCTCATGCCCAGCGTCGCAATGTCGGCATACGGATAGCCCACTGCGATTGACGCGGTGGCAACTTCCGGCAGTTGGCGTCCCGCATCGAGCAGCGCCATCACACTGCGCATGGGTTCGTCCGCGGTCACCTGGGTTTGCGACACCGACACCATTGGGAGCTTGCGAAAAGCTTTGTAAAAACGTTCGCCGCGCAAGAGCCGATTCATGAGACTGCCGGCTTCATGACCGCGATCACGCATGTCGATATGCGGATTCGTGCGATAGCCAACCAGAATATCCACAGCGGCGACGAGCCGCGCGGAAAGGTTGGCGTGGTAGTCGAAGGTGCAGACGATGGGCGTGTCTGGCCCTAGTTGTTCGCGAAGGCGTTCCATGAAGTCTGCATCGGCCTCGTCGACTCCTTCGGCGACCATGGCGCCGTGCAACGCGACGAGCGCACCGTTCAGAGGCCCGGCTCGCCTGGCTCGCGCCAGCATATCGCCGGTCAGTTCGTTGAAAAGGTCCGCGGCCATCGGTTTAGACGGAAACGCGCCGGCAAAACGTCCAAAAACGACTTCGAACGAGAAGTCGCGGGCCGCATCGATCATCCCCCCCACTTCGGTGTTGGACCCCGCGAGGCTCGCCATGCGGTCGCCGGCGAGATCGACACATGCAGCAACGCTGTCGTGATCGGTCTCCACCGGGGAAAAAGTATTGGTCTCATGCCAGAGGCCACAAACAAAAATCCGATGTCCCATAATGTGCGACGAAGATTTATTCAAGTTGCTGAGAAATGCTATGACCGGCGCTGAAACTTGTCAACTTCCGCAGCGCTGGTAGATTGGTGTTCCACATGAATGAACGACAAAGCGGCCCCCAAAGGATTCAGGCGCTGGCGCGTGCCGACGCAATACTTGACGCGCTCGGGCTGGCCGGCGGGTGGGCTCGCCTGACCGATGTCAGCCGTGAAACCGGCCTCAAGAAGACCACGACGTTCAACTTGCTCGACTCGCTGGTGAGCTTGGGCTTTGCGGAGCGCGACACCGTGGCAGGCCGCTATCGACTCGGCCTGCGCAATCTGGAACTCGGGCGGCTGGTGCAGCGCCGCCTGAATATCGTCCTGATGAGCGAGCCGGTCTTGATCAGGTTGTGCGCGGACACGCGGGAAACAGTGAATCTGGCGGTTCCGCATCTGTACGAGGTGTTGATCACAAACAGCCTGGAAGGCAAGCAGGGCGTTCGTGTCACCTCATATGCCGGTACACGCGCCAGCTTTCACTCGACCGCCTGCGGAAAGGCAATGCTTGCGCATATGCCGGATCGCTTCTTCAATGAGCTTTTGCGGCGATCGCCTTTGCGCCCTGTAACACCGCATACGATCACCAACGTCGACCAATTGTCTGCCGAACTACAAAAGATCCGTGCAATGGGATATGCCGTCGAACAGCAAGAAAACGAAATCGGCGCGGCCTGCGTCGCTTGTGTCATTCACGACGGCTTCGGCTCGGTCGCAGGAGCAATCAGCGTCGCCGGCCCGGTCGCAAGAATGACCCCCGACACCATCTCTCGCATCGGCAAGGTGTTGATGCGGGAAACCACTGCGGCGTCGCGACGCCTGGGCGTTGTTGACGACGCCGCAGCGCTTGCAAGGACTCGCGCATGAAGATCGTCGCCCTCGAGACCATCAGGCTGGAGCGCTATCCGACGGTGTTGTGGGTCGAGATTCACACCGATCAGGGTCTGGTCGGACTGGGGGAGACGTTTCGCGATGCCGAGACCATTGCGACATACATGCACGCGCGTATCGCGCCTGTACTTATTGGCAGCGATCCGTTGCAGATAGAGGATGTCAACCGGCGCCTGCTGCACGGCGTGCTCGGCTTCGCGAGCAGCAGCGTCGAGACTCGGGCGGCCTCGGCCATCGACATCGCACTTTGGGACCTGTTCGGTCAGTCGACCGGGTTGCCGATCTGGCAATTGCTTGGTGGTCGATGTCGAGAGACAGTGCGCGTCTACAACACCTGCGCCGGCTATGTTTACAACACGGTGGGTGAACGCTGGAGAGAAGTCAAAAGCGGCTCGGCCGTTTCGAGCCCGATGGGACCTTATGAGGACCAGGAGGCTTTTGTCAATCGTGCCGACGAGCTCGCGCAGAGCTTGCTGCAGGAGGGGTTCACTGGCATGAAGATATGGCCGTTCGATCCGTTTGCCGAGACCTCCGGCGGCACATATATCGCATCCACTGATTTGAAAAAGGCGCTCGAACCCTTCGAAAAAATTCGGCGCGCGGTCGGCGACAAGATGGACATCATGGCGGAGTTCCATAGCTTGTGGAACTTGCCCACCTCCGTGCGCATTGCCAAAGCGTTGGCGCCGCTCGAACCTTTCTGGATGGAGGACCCCATCCGAATGGAAAGTGCGACGAGCCTGAAAAGCTATCGCGACCAGACGGGCCTGCCCGTATGCGCGAGCGAAACGCTGGCGACCCGATTCGGCTTTCGCCCCTTTTTGGAAGCCGAATGCGTTGACTTTGTCATGCTCGACTTGTCCTGGTGCGGGGGGCTTACAGAGGCCAGAAAGATCGCCACCATGGCAGACGCTTGGCAACGACCCATCACGCCCCACGATTGCACCGGACCGGTGGTGCTCTGCGCCTCGATCCATCTCGCACTGCATGCGCCAAACACGCTTGTCCAGGAGGTTGTGCGTGCCTACCTGTCGGGGTGGTATCGCGATGTAGTGACCACCGTACCTCCGCTCCAACACGGCTACATCACCGTCCCTGAAGGCGCAGGCCTCGGCCTCTGCCTCTTGCCAGATCTCAAGTTGCGGGCGGACGCGCTGGTTCAACGCTCGGATTGATTTCGCGGTGCCACCGCAGGGGGGACCAACTCACGTATCAGACGCAAGCAAAACGCGGGTTGGCGATTCGCAAAATTTACAATGATCGTATGCAGCCTCTCGTCTACACCCGCGCCCAGCAATTGCCGGCCGTCCTTTCCGAACGTATCGCCATCCTCGACGGCGCCATGGGCACGATGATCCAGCGCTTCAAGCTGAGTGAAGAACAGTACCGTGGGCTGGGTTACGAGGGGCCGGGCGCGGTGGGGGAGCGCTTCAAGGACTTCGCGCGCGACGTCAAGGGCAACAACGAACTGCTGTCGATCACGCGGCCGGACGTGATCTCGGCGATCCACGAGAAATACCTGGCCGCCGGTGCCGACCTGATCGAAACCAACACCTTCGGTGCGACGACGGTGGCCCAGGAGGACTACGGCTTGGCCGCATTGGCGCGAGAGATGAACGTTGCATCGGCCAAGCTGGCACGCGCCGCTTGCGACAGGTTCGCCTCGCCTTCGAAGCCGCGCTTCGCCGTCGGAGCGCTCGGCCCGACGCCCAAGACGGCCAGCATCAGCCCTGACGTGAACGACCCGGGCGCGCGCAACATCAGCTTCGAGCAACTGCGCGCGGCCTATTACGAGCAGACCGAGGCGCTGGTCGAAGGCGGCGTCGAGGTGCTGATGGTCGAAACCATCTTCGACACACTCAACGCCAAGGCGGCGCTTTTTGCGATCGAGGAATTCTTCGCCGCCAGCGGCGAGCGGCTGCCGCTCATCATCAGCGGCACCGTGACCGACGCTTCCGGCCGCATCCTGTCGGGTCAGACCGTGACGGCCTTCTGGCACAGCGTGCGCCATGCGCGTCCGCTGGCCGTGGGCCTGAACTGCGCCCTCGGCGCGGCGCTGATGCGGCCCTACATCCAGGAACTGGCGCGCGTGGCGCCCGATACCTTCATCAGTTGCTATCCCAATGCGGGCTTGCCCAATCCGATGAGCGAAACCGGGTTTGACGAAACGCCCGAGGTCACATCCCGCCTTCTGCACGACTTTGCGGCCGAGGGCCTGGTCAACATCGTCGGCGGTTGCTGCGGCACGACGCCCGAGCACATCGAGGCGATCGGCCAGGCAGTCGTCGGCGCTCCGGCGCGGCATTTGAAGAGCGGCGCTCTGCGCTTCGATCTGGCGTCGGCTTGACGCTGCAGGGCGCTCGTCGCAAGGTCGTCTACGTAATTCTGTACGAGGCGATCGCGATTGTGGTCGCCAGTCTCGGCCTGGCGCAGTTGTCGGGCGACACGCTGGCGCGCTCCGGCGCTCTGGCTGTGGCCACGTCGGCCGTCGCGGTGCTGTGGAATCTGGCTTTCAACGCCATGTTCGAAGCCTGGGAATCGCGGCAGACCAAGCGCGGGCGCAGCGTTGGTCGACGCGTGGCGCATGCGATCGGCTTCGAAGGCGGCCTGGTGGCCTGGCTGGTGCCGCTGATCGCCTGGTGGCTGGATGTGTCGTTGTGGCGCGCGCTCACCATGGACTTCGCTCTCGTGGTCTTCTTTCTCGCCTACACCTTTGTCTTCGCCTGGTGTTTCGATCGGCTGTTCGGGTTGCCGGCCTCGGCAGCGCCTGTCGCAACCGGGTGAAACTGACCGGCATGAAAGTTCGACCGGCGCCGGGCTTGACGTTAGGATCGGTTGCTGGCACCCGCTGCGTCTCCTCCTGCCCCGTTCCTCCAACTCCGTCGATCCCATGAAAAAACTTCTGTCGCTCCTGGCCGGTCTCGTATTGGCCTCGCTGGTCCTGTCGCCCGCGCAAGCGGTGGCGCAGACCAAATCCCATCTCGCGCAAATCCTCGAACGCGGCACCTTGCGGGTCGGCACCACGGGCGACTTCAACCCGATGTCGATCAAGGACACGGCGAGCAACACCTACACCGGTTTCGACGTCGAGGCGATGACGCAGCTGGCGGCCGACATGGGCGTGAAGGTCGCGTTCGTGCCGGCCGAATGGGCGACGCTGGTCAATGGGATCGTGTCGGACCGCTTCGACATCTTCTCCGGCGCCTCGCTTAGCATGGCGCGCGCCAAGACGGTCGCCTTCTCCAATCCTTACATCTATGCGGGGACGGTCCCACTGGTCAGCAAGAAGGCCGGCGCCAGCATCGCGAACTGGGAGGCTATCAACAATCCCGACACCACGGTGGCGGTGCTGATGGGCACGGTATTCGAGCAGCAAGCCAAGGCACTTTTCCCCAAGGCCAAGATCCGCTCGGTCGAGAAGCCGGCCACCGGCTACCAGGAGGTGCTGGCCGGTCGTGCGCAGGTCACCATCACGAGCAACGTCGAAGCCGCGACGTTGATGCAGACCTACCCCGATCTGCAACTCGTCGGCTCCAGCGCCAACATGCGCAACAAGCGGCCGTTCGCCTATCCCATGCCGCAGGGCGATGACGTCTGGCTCACTTTCGTCAACAACTGGATCTCGCTCAAGCAGGCCGAGGGCTACTTCGATGGCCTCGAGGCCAAATGGCTGTCGGCGAAAAAATAGGGCTGCGCGCGGCCGGGCTCTGCTGTGCGGGCCTGCTGGCAGGGTGCGGTGCGCGGGCGTCGAACTACACCTGGGGCTGGTATCTCTTCGATCCGCTCAAGGACAAGGGCCAGTCCAACCTGAAGTTCCTGATGGCGGGGCTGGAGTCCACGATCCTGATCTCGCTCTGCGCGATCGTGGTATCGGTGATGCTGGGCTCGTGCGTGGCGTTGGCGGCGCTGGCGCGCAAGCCCTGGCTCGTGCGGGCCAGCCGCGT
>JBDSYU010000157.1:0-21850 GCA_039925525.1 Variovorax sp. | reverse complement strand
CCCAACTTTGATGTAGCCAAAGCTGCATACGACAATTACATGATGAACGGCCTTATGACACAACTCACCCGCCTGAAGCGGGGGGATAAAGTAGAAGAAGCACATATGCGCGAAGCGCGGCACCCGAACGGCGATCCACGCCAGCCCTTGTATTGGCTTGTCGAGTTTCTGCGCGCGCGCGGCATCGGTCTGCGACGCGGCCAGTCGATCATCACCGGCTCGCTGGCCGGCGTAGTCTCGCTCCCGGCGCAGCGTCATGCGCGGCTGCGCTTCGGCGACCTCGGCTCGATGACATGGCCTGCACGCCTTGAACTTAAGCAACAGGCGCATCCAGCATCGCGCCCCACTGCGCGAAGGAGCGTTTCATGAGCTTGGCCGGCACCGGCGCTGTAGCGATTTGGCACGATTTGCTGCCATCGGCGAAAGACGCCTTCTACGAATGGCACAACCGAGAACACATGCCGGAGCGCACGGCGGTGCCGGGCTTCGTGCGCGGGCGGCGTTATATCGCTCTTTCCGGCACGCCCGAATACTTCAACCTGTACGAGGCGAGCAATCCCGAAGTGCTGAGCGGACCCGATTACCTGGCGCGCCTGAATGCCCCCACTCCGTGGACGCGCGAAGTCGTTGCGTCGTTCCGCAACGTCGCGCGCTCGGTCTGCCGCGTGGCATACAGCGCCGGGGTCGGCCAGGGCGGGGTGATGGCGACGCTGCGCTTCGATGTGCCGGCCGATGCGCATGCGCACGTCGCCGACTCATTGTGCAGCCATGCGCTCCCGCCGCTTGCCAATCGGGTAGGGATCTGTGGCGTCCATCTTTGTCTCACGGACGAAGCGACAAGCAACATTCAGACCACCGAAAAAAAGGCGCGCGCGAATGCCACGCTGGTGCCGACCTGGATCGTGCTGATCGAAGGCGGCTGGGAGGCAGCAGTCGACGCTGCCGCAGTCAAGGTCGAGACGGCGTTGGGCGCAGCACTCATCGGTAGGGTGTTGGACCGATCAATCTATCGGCTGGAGCACGAGCGCGGCGAGACGCCCGCCGGTTAATCAGCCGCGTTGCAGGCACTTGCGAGACAGGGCCCCGCAACAAGATCGGCACGCTTACGGGGGAGCCGCCTCGCAAGTCAGTTCATTGGCGGAGCGATTCACCTTGCTGCTGATCGACGAGAAATTCCGTTCATGTATCTGAGACATATTTTTCATCATTCCACTTTTTCTTCCTGGGTTAGCATCGATTTGAACTTCGCAATCTCCGCCGCACATAGGTCATCCATTTGTCGAAGACGCAAGCACGCTGGACGAAACGCCCGCCGGGTTCCAATTGGGGAGACTTCGGGACCGACGATCAAAAGGGAAGACTGAACCTGATCACATCTGTCAAGGTGTTGCAAGGCATTGCAGAAGTGAAATGCGGAATCAGCTTTTGTCTCACCCTGCCCCTCGACTTCCCGGGCGGGGATTACCACGGGCTGAAACGTCTCCCGCCAGACTTGCGTGCCGTCCACCGCGGCGGCGGCTATGCCTACAACTTCCGGCCCCGGTCTCACCAGTCCGATGTCTGGAGCGACGACGTTGTCACTTTGTACACGCAGGCGTCAACTCAGTGGGACGCGCTGTCGCACGTCGGCTCGGCATTCGATGCCGACGGAGACGGCTGCGACGAAATCTGCTTCTATAACGGTTTTCGGGCCGGCGAGCATCTGCCAGCGCCGGTAGCGGGCGGGGCGTACCCGGGGAAAGTTGGCGCTCTTGCACTCGGCATCGAAAACATGGCCGCCACCTGCGTACAAGGGCGTGGCGTCATGATCGACCTGCATCGGCATTACGGTGCGGCACAGGTCCAAGTCGGCTACGACGACTTGATGCGAATTTGCGAGGCAGACCGTGTAGAGGTCGAGGTTGGCGACATGGTATGTCTGCATACTGGCCTCGCCGGAGCGCTTCTAACTATGGATCGCCAACCCGATACCTCTACGCTCGAACAATCGCACTCTGCACTAGACGGCCGCGATGATCGCCTCCTGAATTGGATTACGGACAGCGGCCTGGCGGTCCTGATCGCCGACAACTTCGCCGTCGAGTCGGTGCCATCGCGCGACGATGCGACATCGGCAGTATCTGAGCCCCTGCACGAGCTCTGCATATTCAAATTGGGCATCCATCTGGGCGAGCTTTGGTATCTGAGCGAACTCGCCGCATGGCTGAAGCATCACCAGCGCACCCGCTTCCTGCTGACGGCGCCGCCGTTGCGTTTGCCGGGTGCGGTCGGATCGCCAGTGACGCCGGTCGCAACTGTGTGATACACGCCGGCACAGCGCCGGCATCCATATCAACCTTAAGAAAGTGAAGCCATGAACCACAAAATTCAAAGATTTGCGAAGCTAGCGGCGACTGTTTGCAGCGGTCTTCTCCTGCTGGCGGCGCAACCGTCAGGGGCGCGGCCCCTTGACGCCATCCTTTCGTCTGGTGAGATCCGCGTAGGGGTTAATCCAGAGTACCCCCCTACGTCAAAGTACGACGACAAGAATGAGTTGGTCGGCTTCGACGTCGATGTCTCAAACCGGTTAGCGAGCATGCTCGGCGTCAAGGCGGTTTTCGTGATCGTAAATGCATCGAGCCGTGTGCCGTTCGTAACGTCCGGCAAGATTGATTACGTCATGGGCGGCATGACGCGCACTACCGAGCGGGCCAAGCTGATCGACTTCACATTGCCGATCAATACCGAATCTATGGGCGTGGTCACCCTCGCTAGCAAACCCTTCAATTCCCCGTCAGACCTGAACAAGGCAGGTGTGACGATCGCCGAGGTGCGCGGGACGACAGGTGCCAAGTTGGCGGCGGCAAAATTCCCCGAGGCCAAGCTCCTTGAACTTGACAACCACCCCGATGTGCTCCGTGCTGTGGCCCAGGGCCGCGCCGATGCCGTGGTCGAAGATTTGTCGTACCTGGGCCAGATCATGACGACGGTAAAGGCGCCGTGGCGTACGTTGAAGGAGCCAGTGGGCGACGTGTACTACGACTCGCTGGGCGTTGCCAAGGCGGACACGACCTTGCGCAACTGGCTGAACGTTGCCATCTTCGAACTCAACCACACCGGTGTGACGGCTGAAATATGGCGCAAGTGGTACGGCGTCGACATGTTGGTGCCGGTGCCAGTTAACCCCGCGTTCTGATCCCGGGCGAGGTCCCTGCGGAATGGATTACACGCTCCAGTTTGGTCAGATAGAGCGTTTCTTTCCGAGCTTTTTAGTTGGCGCCCTGATCAGCCTCGCGTTGGCGGCCACCTCTTTTTCGGGTGGCCTTCTGATCGGATTGGTCGGCGCAGCAGTCAAAACCTATGGCAGCGGTTTTGCGCGCCGGCTGACTGACGCCTACGTGATCTTTTTTACCAATACGCCACAACTCGTCCAGATCTTCTTTCTCTTTTTCGTCTTACCGGACGCGGGGATCCTGCTCTCACCTTACAACGCTGTGTTGATCGGCATGACACTGAATGCCGGCGCCTACCTCACCGAGATCCAGCGCGCCGGCTTCCTCTCAGTTCGCCGGCAGGAAATCGAGGCGGCGGAGACGATCGGCATGTCGCGAATTCAGACCATCCGATACGTCGTCATGCCGCACGTGATTCGCACGCTTTTCCCGCCACTGTCAAGCCACTACATCTCCATGGTTCTCGGAACGTCGATGGCTGCAGTGTTCGGTGTTAACGAACTCACAGGAAGGGCCATGAGCGCAAACGCCGAGACTTTCCGGGCCGTGGAAATATATCTTGTCGTGGGCGCTATCTACATTGCCATCACTTTCGTCGCCAGCGCGTTGCTGATGCTGGCGGGACGGCGCCTCCTGGGCGTGCGGATGGGCGCCTGATGGAAAACGACTTCCTCCAGCAAGTGCGGGGGTTTTTCAGCTACGCGAACGTCGTGTTCCTGATGTCGGGGATGGCGACGACTCTGCTGCTCTCCCTTACGGGTTGCGTAGTCGGCTTCCTTGCTGGCTTCACACTGGCGGCGACGCGCAAGGCAGGCCATCGGCTCCCGGCGGCATTACGGATCGCCGCCACGATCGCGGTCGAAGCGTTTCGCAGAGTGCCCTTTCTCGTTACGTTGCTGATCGTGTTCTTCGCGTTCCAGTTGGCCGGCGCAAACGTCTCTGTCCTGGTGGTCGGCATTGTCAGCGTTTCCCTCATTGCCACCGGCTACCTGAGCGAGATCATTCGCGCCGGGATAGATGAAATCCATCCAGCCCAGTGGGACAGCGCAGCGGCCGCAAACTTCACTTACTTGCAGACCCTTCGCTACGTCGTGATGCCGCAAGCTTGGCGGGTAATCCTGCCGCCCGCCTTCGCCTTCTTCGTGATGTTTCTCAAAGACTCGGCACTCGCTTCGCAAATTGGCGTGGTCGAGTTGACATACGTCGGCAAGGTCCTCAACAACAAGGGCTACACGCCGGCGCTTACCTTCGGCTCAGTGCTGGTGCTTTATTTCGTTTTGTCTTATCCGCTCTCGCGGCTGGGGCGTGCTCTGGAGAGACGGCTTGCCCAAACTCAGCATCGCTGATCTGTCCGCCCAGTACGCATCGACGCGCGTTCTCGACAAGGTCTCCCTCGAAATCGACGATGGCGAAGTCACCAGCCTGATCGGTCCTTCAGGCTCGGGCAAGAGCACGTTACTGCGCGTCATTGTCGGCCTGCTCAAGCCACTCTTTGGGTCAATCGCATTTGACGGCCAGGTCGTTGACTACACCGACGCTGCGGCCGTACGTGCGATGCGTGACCAGTGCGCGATCGTGTTCCAGGGCTACAACCTGTTTCAGAACATGACTGCGCTACAGAACATCACGATCGGTCCGATCAAGATTCGCCGTCGGGCTGTCGCCGAGGTGCACGAGGAGGCCATGGGTTTGCTCGAACGCGTCGGTCTCGCCGACAAGGCTGCCAGTTATCCAAGCCAGCTGTCCGGTGGCCAACAACAGCGCGTTGCCATCGCGCGCGCGCTGGCGCTACGGCCCCGTCTGCTCCTTCTGGACGAAGTGACTTCGGCGCTCGACCCCGAGTTGGTGAATGACGTGCTTGACACGATCCGAATGCTGGTCAAGGACCACCGCATGACTATGCTCGTTGTCTCCCACGAAATGGGGTTTGTGCGGGACATCTCCTCACGAATCGTGTTCATGGCGGAAGGCAAGATCGTTGAGGTAGGCACCCCCGCACAGATCTTCGCGTCCCCGGCTCAGCCACGCACGCAGGACTTCGTCGCCAAGATCCGGTCGCTGTAGCTACATGGCCGGCTAAACAGACGCGCTGAGCCATCACATCGGATCGCGCGAAGATTAAAGATGCGTTATTTACGCAGGCAATCTCGAGACCAAGCCACGCTGCGACGCGCCAGTGCCCTGGTCGCATCGATCACCGGTAGGGGCGCGCTGTCATCATGAAGAACCAGTGGTATCTCGGTGCACCCGAGCACTGCTGCGCTTGCACCACGGCGCGCGAGTGCCGACGCCGCAGCCACCAGCAGAGAAGCGCCGAGAACGTTATCGCCCGCCTTTACCGCGCTGATGCCAGGCATGACCAGCACCGTCATTTCACGCGCCGTCGGCAGCATCCACTTCAGGCGTCCCCCGCCCAGGCGTCCCCCGCCGGCATTCAACGGACAGTGGTTTTCATAAAGGCCTGAGGCAATCGTGGCATCAGTTGCCAGCAAGCCTATCGAGGCGCCGGCATCAGTTGATTGCTGAACCTCCTGAGGCGCCGCATCGACCAAATGAATCATGGGCACGGGAACATGCTCCTGATCGGTGGCAGCGCCGGTTTCTGCGACGATCTTGTGCAGGAAGTCAATGGTAGCCATCTGCCCCATGCCGCCAAGCACTCCGATGACTCGGAATTGAGCGCTGGTTTCTCGACCCTCGGCGCTCAGCATTGCATCGCTCCCAGGCTCTTGGGGATAGACAGAAGTGATCGCTCAAGCAGGTAGGGCATTCAAGGAGTGCAAATAGCGCGAAAGACGCTTATGGTGCGGACGCTAACCGCTTGAATGGAGAACCGCATGCAAACCGACGCAGCAACCGATGGCGAACTAGCTTCGCGCAAGGCGGTACCCCCGTTGACAGCTTTACGCTGCTTTGAGGTCGCCGCCCAGTTCGAAAACTTCACCGTTGCAGCCGAGCATTTGTTCCGAGCGCCGTCTGCCATCAGTCACCAGATCAGGGGACTCGAGGAATTCCTTGGAACGCCGCTGTTTTTGCGCACCGGAAAGAAGGTTGTGCTGACGGATGTCGGTGTCGCCTACTATGAACGCATCAAGGACGCATTCGATTTGATTGCCGCTGCAACCTGCGCAGCGCGACTGGGAGGGTCTGACCGAGAATCGATCCGGCTCAGCGTGGCGCCCAGCTTTGGCAACGCGTGGCTCACACCTCATCTGGGCGATTTCTTCGAGCACTTTCCGAGCATTGATCTGCATGTCACCACTGATCAATATCCGTCCTCTTTCGCCGCTCGCGAGATCGACTGCGAAATCCGCTATAGCGACCAGTCGATTGGCAAGCTCGAGGCGCTGCCGCTATGTACGGAACGGCTGGTCCCTCTTTGCAGCCCGGCCTACCTCAAACAGTTTGCCAGTAGCGGAAAAATGCTTGAATGCGCGACGTTCATCCACACCAAGTCGCGCAGCACTGGGTGGACCGAGTATTTCGGCGCCCACCAGCGTCAGCGTAGCAGTAGCGCCAAATCCCTGTACTTCGACCGCTCTACCTACTCGCTTGATGTGGCGTCGGAAGGCTTGGGCGTCGTTTTGGAAAGCACCATCCTTGCACGGGATGACCTGCACAAAGGCCGCCTGATTGCACCTTTTGGCCTGAGCGGCATAGCGGGATCGACCTATCAACTGGTGGCTTCGACTGCAGAGAGCTTGCGCAGCGATCGTATTTTCGCCTTCTACAACTGGCTGCGCGTCACCCTTTCCGCCGAGTCGGAAATTCCGACCGCGAACACTTCCAGCAGCCGCGCCAAGACGCCGGCCGCTTCCAAGACGCGTTCGCAGGAAGGGCATCCGCATTCGATTAATTCACCTTGAGAGGAGTCGTTCTGAGCGCGGATCAATCGTACGGATCGCGCTGGCTGGATACTCTATTTGGACAGTCGCGCCGAACGTCACTTGCGCGCGCATAGCGCTGGCAGCAAGAGGCTGAGAGCGATGTATGCGAGGTGCGCATCTGGAAATCCGATGGGGTCGGTTTGTACGGCGCGGCTTGGGGTGGATCGGCGTCGCGCCTTACAGCTTTGAGGTAATGGTCTTGAGTCGGCTGTAGTTTTGCATCGCAGCCAAGCCCTTTTCACGACCGAAGCCACTGTTGCGCGTGCCGCCGAAGGGCGTTTCAACGCCGCCCGCGAAGTACTGATTGATAAAGACTTGTCCAGCATCGACGTCGCGTGCAAAGCTGAGCACTTTTGAGACGTCACGCGAGTAGATACCTGCAACCAGTCCGAAGTCAGTGCCATTTGCCAGCACCAACGCTTCATCAAAGTCGTCGGCAATCTGTACTGCGAGCACCGGTCCAAAAATTTCCTCCTGAACCACGGCGTCGCTCGGATCCGGGCACAGTAGCAACGTGGGCTTGTAGAAATAACCGCCCTCAAGGCCCTCCACAGTCATGCGATCTGCACCGCAGAGCGCCTGCAGACCACGGTCGATTCCGCGCTGTACATGGCCAGATACGGTGTCGAGCTGAACGTCCGAGACCAGCGGCCCAAGCGCGGGGTCGTCGATGCCGCGGCCACCGCGAAGGTCATTCGCTGCTGCCACGAGGCGGTCAAGAAAAGAAGATGCGATCGATTTTTCTACCACCAACCGCGAGCCGCAAGAGCATACCTGTCCGGCATTCGTAAAGATGGCCTTCATGACGCCCTCGAAGGCGGCGTCAAGGTCGGCATCTGCCAGCACAACGACCGGCGACTTGCCGCCCAGTTCGAGCGTGACTGACGCGACGTGGTCGGCCGCGCCATGCATCACGCGCTTGCCGGTCGCGACCGATCCTGTGAAAGTGACGTGCGCGATTCCGGCGTGACCAACGAGTGGAGCACCAGTAGTAGCGCCGGTACCGGCGACCACGTTATAGACGCCCGGTGGAATCCCTGCCTCGGCCATGATCGGGCCGAGCAGCAGCGCCGACAGCGGCGTCTGCTCAGCGGGCTTCACCACCGCAGTGCATCCGGCCGCGAGCGCAGGGGCAACCCCGCGCGCCGTGGTCACCAGTGGGAAGTTCCACGGAATGATGTGGGCAGTGACGCCAATCGCCTCACGAACTGTGAAGGACATCAGTTTCTGGCCGAGCGGGATTGAAGTGCCCTCGAACTTGTCCGCGACGCCCGCGTAGTATTCGAAATAGCGGGCCGACGTTTCAATATCTCCTCGCGCTTCACGCAGCGGCTTGCCCGAGTCGAGCGACTCCACGGTGGCAAGGTACTGCGCATCGCGGCGGATCAGCTGCGCAACGCGCAGAAGCGCTCGCGCACGCTCAGCAGGCAACCAGCCGCGCCAAACGCGCAAGGCCACGCTTGACGAATGCACAGCGGCGTCGACAACCGAACCATCAGCAATCGCAACTGAGGTCAGTACCTCGCCGCTTGCCGGATCGTAGGTCGGGTGGGTACTGGCATTTCCGGCCTCGACGAAGGCGCCGTCGACATAGCTTGCGACTGGCAGTGAGTGGATCGAGTAACGGGTGAGATCAGACTTAAGTGGTTTCATGTGGCTCTTCTGGGATGACTATGCGGCTGGTTATTGGGCGCCAGCTGCACTCGCGGACGCAAAACGCTCAAGCATGAGGCGCCATACTGTCAGACGCAACAGGTGCGCGTGGTGGGCCAAGCGTTTCTCCGAGAAAGCTTGCGAGTGGAATCGGTCGAGCTGGGGAGCGCATCCGCTGCGGCGGCAGTGATTGAAGTGGAATCGCACACTCCTTCGCGACGATGCTGGCGCAGCTGCTCAGGCAATTGCGGCCTTGGCACGAGCCCATGGAAACGCGCGTCGCGGACTTGATGCGCCGTAGGTCGCCGCCGAACTCGCGCGCAGCGGCGCGCACCCGGCCGCGCGTCACGTCTTCGCAACGGCAGATCACGGTTTCGTCGTCGGCCAACTGCAGTTCAGCTTTCAGTTCATAGGCCGCGCTGAGCGCACACCGGAAGCGATTAAGCCGGTCAAGCCCGCGCCCTGCTGTGACATGCTGACGATCATGCGTCACGCCTAGCCGGTCTGCCACCGCGCGCGCCGCAACCCGACCTTCGGCAGTCGCAACTTCCACACCCCCAATTCCACACCCGTCGCCGGCCCCAAAGATTCCTTGGATCGAGGTTTCCAATGCTGCTGACCGCTGAGGCACCCAACCTCCAAGCAATGGGTCGAAGTGCATGGCGCAGCCAATCATCCTTGCGAACTCGGTGGAAGGTGACAAGCCGTAACCCGTGACGAGCGCATCGACGTCGAAATTGCGCGTCTGCGCTACCAGCAGCCTGCCGTCAGAGCCCACCGGCGCCAACGAGACTTTGTCGATCCGTTGAATGCCGCCCGCACCCGCCGCGGCATAACCCGACAACATGGGAACTCCCGCGGCCAAGATCCTTGCGCGGTACTTCAGTCCTAGACCCA
This sequence comes from Variovorax sp., assembly GCA_039925525.1. Taxonomy (GTDB): domain Bacteria; phylum Pseudomonadota; class Gammaproteobacteria; order Burkholderiales; family Burkholderiaceae_C; genus Variovorax. Next base: position 12,201 of record JBDSYU010000157.1, on the reverse strand, counting down.
GCAATGCAGGAGCAGAGGTCAGCCCTGCGATTTGGCGCATCATCACACCGGTCGTGGCTGCTTCGGCGATTGCGACCACCTTCGCGCCCGCGCGGATCAGCGAATAGGCGGCCACCAGCAGCAGTGGCCCATTGCCCGCAAGCGCCACGCGGCGGCCGGGCAAGATGCCCTGCCCCTTGATCAGGTTCAGGCAACCTCCCGCGGACACTACGCCGGGCAAGGTCCAACCTGGGAAAGGCGCCGGCCGATCATAGGCACCCGTAGCCAAAATCATGGTCCTGGCGTGCAAACGTCCGGTGCTACCGTTTCGCGCATAGGAGAACTCGCGCGGCTGCGGCATGGCCCACAGTGTCGTCTTGGGCCAGTAGGTCACAAGCGGATGTGACAGCACGGCCAGCGCGTCGAGGGCGCGCGATTGGTCCCGGTGCAGCCGCGCATTCGATGCAACTCGGAAAGCGGCGGGGAGCTGCCGGTAATACTGCCCACCGGGCTGATCGTTGTCGTCCACCATATGGACGGACACACCGACGTCAACAAGCACCCGCGCCGCCGCCAAGCCTGCGGGCCCGGCACCGACAATAAGTACGCTGACTTCCTGCGGCGGCTCCTGGAATCGCGATGCGTTCATGGTAAGGAGGTGCTAATTTGCATTTCAGGTTCAACAGTCGTGCGGCACGCACGGACGTCGCCAATGCCGACAACATGAACTACACACTCGAAGCAGACGCCCATTCCGCAGTAATAACCTCGGGGCTGTCCGGCTGCTCGCGTGACGCGGCAGCCCGGCGTGCCGGCTTGCAACATGGCGGCGGCAATGCTCTCACCTTCATGCGCCTCGATAGCCTGCCCGTTCAACATCAAGCGCATGGGCGCACCGGGCATCACGCCCGCGATGCGAAGCGCTGCCGCATGGCCAGTTTGTGGCGCCGCGACCCCGTCTGCCGAGCCCCAAGCGGGTTTAGGCATCGCAAAACCTCGCAGGTGAGAAATTGCGGTACGGCAAACTGGTGTCCCGGTCGAGCATTAGTTCAGAGAGCATCTGGGAAAGAATTGGGGAAAGCGTCCAACCGCCGCGCGCGCAGGCCAGCATGTAAGCGTTGGGATGGTTCGGCAAAGCGCCAAGGTATGGGCAGGAGTCGGGCGAGACGCCTTCAAAGCCGGCCCATTGCCTCACCAGTGTGAGCTCACGGATATGCGGGATCACACGGATCGCAAGCCGCACGTTATGCAGGCTTGACTCATAGTCGATATCCTTTCGACCACTCTCGAGGCTGCCGGCGCCCTGCCAGCCGCCGCCAATCAGGCAGGTGCCATTAGCGACCTGCTTGAGCGTCAGGATGCCTTGAACGTGAGTGACCACGCCGTGCATGAAGCTGGTAGCCGGCCCGGAAACGCTGATCATGTTCACGTCGAGTGCGACCGGAATTTCAACGCCCATAAGGCGAGCGATGCTGCCCGACCAAGCACCCGCCGCAATGATCAGACGACCGCACCTGAACACCCGCCCGCCCTCGGTCTCGACGCGATAGACGGTGCCGGACCGCGCGACCGCCACCACGCGCAAGCGGCTGTGCACGCGTACCCCCGCCGCTTCGGCTGTGCGCAACAAAGCCGGAGTGAAGAGAAGCGGGCTCGCGTAACAGTCGACCGACGAATAGGTTGCGGCCAATACGTCCTTGCCAATGAATGGCGCGCGCTGCGCAAGCGCAGCGCCATCAAGCCATTCGATATCAACACCGAGCTTGCTTTGCTCATCGGATGACTGTGCGAGCAGCGCAAGGTCTGAATCACTGGTTGCTACCCGCAAACCACCGACGTTTGCAAAGCCAACGTCAGCGCCGAGGAACTCCGACATTTGGCGCCATAACGCGAGCGCGGCCAGCGTGTGCGGCATAAGCGCGCGCATCTTGTTTTGCGCCGCGAGCGAGCCGGCATTGACCCCAGAGGCTTCCTCCATGGGAGCGCCGCTGTCAAGCACTGTGACTTCAACGCCGCGCTGCGCCAATCGCAGCGCAGTCATCATTCCCAAGGTTCCCGCGCCAATGACCAACGTATCACTAGAGTCAGAGTCGATATCCGCGGTCACACACGTCCCTCGTTTTGCATCGTGCGTGTGTAGCGCGCAAGGAACTGCTGCGTGCGGTCCTGCTGCGCACCGTCGAAGATTTTGCTGGCCGAACCCGACTCCACCACGACGCCGTCAGACATAAAAATGACTTGGTCGCACACATTGCGAGCAAACGCCATCTCATGCGTAACGATGATCATGGTCATACCGTCGCGCACGAGTTGCCGGATCACACCCAACACCTCGTCGACCAGTTCTGGATCAAGTGCCGAGGTCACCTCGTCGAGTAGTAGCACCTCCGGATTCATCGCAAGTGCACGTGCGATCGCGACGCGCTGCTTCTGCCCCCCAGATAAACGGTTCGGATACTCGGCTTGCTTGTCAAGCAGGCCCACCTTCTCGAGTTGAGTGCGGCCGATGGCCTGCGCCTCGGCGAGACGCATACCGCGCACGGTCAACGGGCCTTCGATAACGTTCTGCAACACCGACATGTGCGGGAACAGATTGAAATGTTGAAACACCATCCCGGTCTCGGCACGGTAAGCAGCCAGCTGCCGATCGGATGGCGGGCGCTGCGCGCGATCAAAGCGAAAAGTCTTTTCGCCGAGTCTCAATTCCCCGGCGTCGGGAATTTCGAGTAAATTGCAGCAGCGCAGCAGAGTACTCTTGCCTGAGCCGCTAGGACCAATCAAACTGGTCACCGAACCCCGTCTGACGGCCATCGACACGCCCTTGAGCACGCAATTGTCTCCAAAGGCCTTGTGCAGGTTCGTCAGTTCGATCATGGGCCGCATGGCTTCCTCGTCCGGCAGTGCAGTGCGTCCTTCGGTCATCGTTCGAGCCGCCTTTCGAGCAGGCTCGAGAGCCGGGTCATGGGGAAGAGCACTGCGAAATAGAGGACAGCGACAAGCGTGTAAACCTCAAGCGGACGGTACGTCGCCGCAGTGATGATCGAGCCTTGATAGAGCAGGTCAGCAACCGCAACGGTAGACACAAGCGAGGTGTTCTTCAGCTGAATCACGGCCTGATTCATGATCGCCGGCAGCATGTTGCGGAAAGCCTGTGGCAGGATGACACGACGCAGGATCTGTAGGCGCCGCATGCCAATTGCTCGGGCGCCATCCCACTGGCCCGCGTCGATCGAGGCCACACCGCCTCGGAAAATTTCAGCGTAAAACGAACTGACGTAGAACGTGAGCGCCAGCGTCGCCGCCATGTACGCAGAGATTTGTATACCTGACACCACCGGCAGCGCGTAGTAAAGCCATACCAGCTGAACCAACAGCGGCGTGCAGCGGAACACCTCAACAAAACCGGTTAACGGCAGCCGTAACCATGCACCGCCGAGGAGTCGCCCGAGGCCGACCAAGATGCCAAGCGCGAGCCCGAGCATCGTTGTGCCGACCGCGAAGGCGACGGTCACTGCAACGCCCTTCAAAATGAGATAACGGTATTCCCAGAGAAAACCGAACTGCCAGTCGTATGTCACATCGTCTGCCGCTGTATGCGTCGACAGAGGCCGACGGTCGCGCGCCTACGCAAGCTACAGCGCGCGTCTGCCTGTGCTTAGTTAGAACGTGACTTCTGCCGGCACATCGGATTCGGAGATGCCAATCTTGTCGAGCGCTGTGACGATCCACTGACGTGCCTGCCCGTTGCCACGGTTAAAGACGGCCCACGCATCCAGAAAATCGCGGAAGCGCTGATCGCTGTCGTACTGCACAGCCGCGCAAACCGAAGCCTGTATGTACGGCGTTGGCATCACGAAATTTCCGAGTTGCGGGTTCTTCTTCAGTGCCGTCAAGCCCAGGAAAATGGTCGCAACAAAGCAGTCGGCGCGGCCCGATTGCGTCGCCAGGATTGCCTCGTCGCGCGTTTTGAATGCCGTGATGCTCGCCTTCGGCGCATAGCGGCGCGCGATCAGTTCATGGGTAGAACCCAGGTCCACAGCGATGTTGACCTTAGGGTCGTTCAACTCGGCCCAAGTGCTCGGCTTGAAACCCTTTCGTGTGACTACAGAAAAAGTGTTGAAGAACAGGGGGCTCGAGAACGCGATCACCATCGCGCGCTTAGGCGTTGGGTTCAGACCGAAAGAAATGTCAATCTTGTTGGCTTGCAAGTCCAGCACCGAATTGCCCCAAGTCGATTCGACGACTTCCAATTTCGTACCAAGGTTCTTCGCGATGTCAGTGGCCATGTCGATGCAAAAGCCGCTCCACGCGCCTGTGGCGAGATCTTTGTGGAAGTAAGGCTCCTCACCGACCAAGCCAGCCACGCGCAGCGTGCCACTGCTCATCACACGAGCCATGGTCGAACCCTGCGAGGGGTTGAAGGGCGGTGCTGCGGCTGGCGCCGCACCTACCGCCTGCGCAATCGCATTGGTGGACAGGGCTAATGCGCCGACTGATGCGACAGTGCTGGCATTTACGAAATTGCGGCGGTTCATTTGAGGTGCTCCTTAGGGTTGATTTCTGACAGGAAACTCGGGGGATGTACGCGTGGGTTCAAGCAACCGGCTGGACGATTCGGTCAAGCAGCGACCGGAGGTCCTTACGTTGCGCATCAGACATTGGCAAGAGCGGCGCGCGCGGGATGCCACCGGGCCGGCCCAACAGCGCCATCGCCTCTTTCTGAACCACGTAGGGATTGATACCGGCCCCGTACATCCTCGTGTAGAGCTGGTCGATGGCAGGCTGGCGGCGCATGGTTTCTGCCCAGTCACCACGAGCGGCCGCGCGGAAGAACTCAACCGCCTGCGCACCAAGCACGTTGGGCGCCATGGCGGCAACGCCAACTCCGCCGCGCTGCAGAGTAGGCACGATGTAAGGCTCGATGCCGGTGAACACCGCCAGCTCCTCGCCGATCTCGCGCAGCGAATCAGCAATCTGGCCGATGTCTTTCGCACTCTCCTTAAGCGCGACGACGTTTGGCAGGACGGCGAGCTTGCGCAGCCATTTCGCGTCTAAATTGACCCCGGTGCGCGCTGGGTTGTTGTAAAGCATGATTGGCAACCCAACCCGATCGACAGCCGTGAAAAAGGCCATTAGCTCGGGCTCGTTAGGCAAAACGTACGGCGGCGGCAACAGCAGTACGCCGTCCATACCCAGCTGCTTCGCGGCCTCGGTTAACGCTACGCTGGTTGCAGTCGCGAGGGATGCCACCCCAGCCAGCAGCTTCACGCGGCCGCGCGTCTGGTCGACGGCGACCCGAAACAGTTCAATGCGCTCCGCGTCCGACATCGAAAACCATTCCCCGGTGCTGCCGGCGAGGATCAACCCATCGACGCCCTCCGCAATGAGTGTGTCAATCAGCGACCGCATGGCGTGCTCGTCGAAGGCCATATTTTTCTGGAACGGTGTCACGCACACGACAAACACGCCAGACCAGTCAACTCTTCTCGCCATCAAGTGCTCCATCAGTAGATGGCGAGATTGTTTCAAGCGAGAGATATTGAGACAAACGCGAATTTCTGTACGACGCTTCCAATTTTTTTCATCGAAGCAGTAGCCGACCTGACAGTCGATCGGCCTCGCTGGCGTCACGCTCTACTGCTCGCAAATCCGATGGCGTACGACTCTGGGCAATGCGTCTCGCGAATTTACCGCCCATGTCCTTACCACCTCATTGCGAATTTGTTAAGCACACCGGCCACATCCAGGTGTTCACGTCCAAGGCACACAGCTCATCAACAACACGCCGACGCACCGGGCCGGTGTTTGGGATTGCCTATGTCGCCCAACGGTCGCGGAAAACGCGTATCGAGCATGACGATGCCGAGAAAGCCGGGGACGGATGGCATCGGCGGATTGTGCCGCCGACGTTCTGAGCAAAAGCACTGGCTAAACTCCCCGCCATGCTGCTCGTCCTCGCCATCTGCATCGGTGCCAGCCTGGGCGCACTGATGCGTTGGGCGCTGGCCGTGCAGTTCGGTGCCGGTAGTTTCATGCAATGGGGCACGCTGGCGGCGAACCTGATAGGCGGTTACCTGATCGGCATCGCCGTGGCTGGGCTTGCGCTGCGGCCAGAGATCGATCCGGTCTGGCGCTTGGCCATCGTCACTGGGTTTCTCGGTGCGCTCACGACTTTTTCCAGCTTTTCGATCGAGGTCGTTTCGCAGTTGATGGAGGGGCGTCTCGGCCTTGCCGCGCTGACGGCCACCGCGCATCTGGCGGGGTCGCTGATGCTCACTTGGTTGGGCATTCGCACCGTGCAATTGTCGACTTCGTAGTCGGCGTTCGCGATGCTCCTGCCGCTCGTCGTCGCCCTCCCCTTCATCGTCAGCGTGCTCGCGGCGCTGCTGCCCTCGGGCGCGCGCAACCGCGAATCGATCCAGGCGCTGCTGGTGGCGCTGGGCTGCGCTGGCGCAATTGCGATCCAGTTCCCGCAGGTGTCGGAAGGCCAGGTGCTGCGCCAGCCGCTCGAGTGGATTCCTTCGCTCGGGCTCGATCTGTCGTTCCGCCTGGACGGCTTCTCTTGGCTGTTCGCCATGCTGGTGCTAGTGATCGGCGCACTGGTTGTGCTCTACGCGCGTTACTACATGTCGCCGGCCGATCCGGTGCCGCGTTTTTTTGCTTTCTTTCTCGCCTTCATGGGTTCGATGCTGGGCGTGGTGCTGTCGGGCAACCTGGTGCAGATGCTGATGTTCTGGGAGTTGACGAGCCTGTTCTCGTTTCTCCTGATCGGCTATTGGCAGCACCGCCGCGACGCACGGCGCAGCGCCCGCATGGCGCTCATCGTGACCGGTGGCGGCGGCTTGTGCCTGCTTGGCGGCGTGCTGCTGCTAGGCCGCATCTGCGGCAGCTACGAACTCGACGTAGTGCTCGCGTCGGGCGACGCCATTCGCGCCAGCGCCCTCTATCCGCTGTTGCTGGCGTTGCTGCTCGTCGGCGCCTTCACCAAGAGCGCACAGTTCCCGTTCCACTTCTGGTTGCCGCGTGCCATGGCCGCGCCGACGCCGGTGTCGGCCTACCTGCACTCGGCGACGATGGTCAAGCTTGGCGTGTTCCTGCTGGCGCGCCTGTGGCCAGTGCTCTCGGGCACCGAGCTGTGGTTCTGGTCGGTGGCGGGCACGGGTGCTGTCACCCTTCTGCTGGGCGGCTTCATGGCGATGTTCCAGCGCGATCTGAAGGCGCTGCTCGCCTATTCGACGATCTCCCACCTTGGCTTGATCGTCATGCTGCTCGGCCTCGACACGCGCCTGGCCGCGGTGGCAGCAGTGTTCCACACCATGAACCACGCGACCTTCAAGGCATCGCTCTTCATGGCTGTGGGCATCATCGATCATGAGACCGGCACGCGCGACATCCGCAAACTGAGCGGGCTGCTGCGCCTCATGCCCTACACCAGCGTGCTGCTGATCATCGCCAGCGCGGCGATGGCCGGCGTGCCGCTCTTGAACGGATTTCTGTCGAAAGAAATGTTCTTTGCCGAGACGGTCTACATCCGCGAAACACCCCTGGTCGATTGGGGGCTGCCGATCATCGCCACGCTCGGCGGCCTGTTCAGCGTCGCCTATGCGCTGCGCTTCACGGTCGATATCTGCTTTGGTCCGGATTGCTCGGACAAGGTGCCGCGCGCGCCGCACGAGCCGGCGCGCTGGATGCGCGTACCGATCGAGCTGCTGGTGCTCGCCTGCCTGGTGGTCGGCGTGCTGCCGGCGTGGTCGATCGGTGCCGTGCTCGCGGCAGCGGCGACGCCTGTCGTCGGCGGCTTGCTGCCGGCCTACGATCTGGCGGTCTGGCATGGCTTCAATCGCCCGTTCGTCATGAGCCTGGTGGCGCTGGTCGGCGGGGCGGCGCTTTATGTCGTGCAGCGCCGGCGGCGGGCTCGCGGTGGCCTGGCACACACGCCATGGCTGCATCGTTTCAATGGCCAGCGCCTGTTCGAGGGCGCCTTGGCCCGCCTGTCCGAAGCCGGCCGGCGCGGCCGGCGCCGCCTCGCCAGCCGCCGCTTGCAAACGCAATTGATGCTGTTGCTGCTGGTGGCCGTCGCTGCTGCTGTCGCCGCCATCTGGAGCGATCCGCTGTCACGCGGGGATCGTGCCCTGCTGCCGTTATCGCCGATGTTTGCCATGCTCTGGATGATCGGCGGAATCTGCGCCGTCGCCGCCGCCTGGAACGCCAAGTTCCACCGCCTCGCGGCGCTCACGCTCGCAGCTGGCGCCGGCCTCGCCTGCTGCATCACCTATGTCTGGTTTTCGGCGCCCGATCTGGCTCTGACGCAACTGATTGTCGAAGTGGTGACGACCATCCTGATGCTGCTGGGTCTGCGCTGGCTGCCCACGCGCGTGCCTGCGCCCGTGCCCACTGGCAAGCGGCTTCGTCTGGTGGCGCGACGTGGGCGCGATGCCTTGCTGGCAGTGACGGCAGGCGGCGGCATGGCGCTGCTCGCCTGGCTCGTCATGACGCGCGACTTCTCGCAAAGCATCTCGCCGTTCTTCCTGGACCGCGCGCTTTCCGAAGGCGGCGGCGCCAATGTGGTGAACGTCATCCTGGTCGACTTTCGCGGCTTCGATACGTTTGGCGAAATCGTCGTGCTCGGCGTCGTTGCACTCACCGTCTATGCACTGCTGCGGCGTTTCCGACCCGCGCCCGAGGTCATGGCCTTACCGCACCAGCAGACACTGCAAACGGACGACCGCGACAGCGACGTGCTCAATCCTCGCCACGCCCGCGATCCGGCAGTGGGCTACCTGATGGTGCCGGCGGTGCTGCTGCGCCTGCTGCTGCCGTTGTCGGTGTTGGTGGCGATCTACTTCTTTTTGCGTGGGCACAACCGCCCGGGCGGCGGCTTTGTCGCCGGCCTGGTGCTGTCTGTGGCGCTGTTGCTGCAGTTCATGGTCTCGGGCGGCGCCTGGGTCGAAGCGCACCTGCGCATCTATCCGCGGCGCTGGGTCGCCGCCGGCTGGATGCTGGCGCTGGTCACCGGCAGTGGTGCCATGGCACTGGGCTATCCGTTTCTGACCACGCATACCGCGCACATCACGTTGCCGTTGCTGGGCCAGGTGCATGTGCCTTCGGCATTGTTCTTCGACTTGGGCGTGTTTGCGCTGGTCTTTGGCGCCACCATGCTGATCCTCACGGCCCTGGCGCACCAATCGGTGCGCAGTCATCGCTGGGCCGGCGACCAGGCTGAACGCGCCGAACAGCGCAAGGTGCTGGCGGCCGAGGCCGTGGCAGCGCGGGCGGCGCCGCCCGCGCAATCCGTGCAAGGCCACGACCACGGCGATCTGCCGGCCCGCTGATGGAAATCGTCTTCGCCATCGCCATCGGCCTGCTCACGGCATCGGGTGTCTACCTGCTGCTGCGACCGCGCACCTTCCAGGTGATCGTCGGGCTGACGCTGTTGTCCTACGCCGTCAACCTGTTCATCTTTTGCAGTGGGCGGCTGCGCGTCGACAGTGAAGCGATCCTGCAGCCCGGCCTCGACGCGACGCTCGCCAACACCGCCGATCCGCTGCCCCAGGCGCTGGTACTGACGGCGATCGTCATCGGCTTCGCCATGACCGCGCTGTTTCTGGTGGTACTGCTGGCGGCACGCGGCCTGACCGGGACCGACCACGTCGATGGTGTCGAGCCCCGCTCGGCCGACAGCGTCGACAAACGGCGGGGGCCGCTGTCGTGAACGATTTCTGGGCTGGTCTCGACCGCCTGCTCGATGAGGGCATGCCGCACCTGATTGCGGCGCCGATCCTGCTGCCGCTGCTGGCCGCGACGCTGATGCTGCCGCTCGGCGAGGCGCGTCGCCGCCTCAAGTCGGCACTCGGCGTGCTTGCAAGTTGTGGCGTGCTGCTGGTGGCGCTGGCGTTGCTGCGTTGGGTCGACACGCCGGCCAGAGCCGGTGACGCCGGGGCCATCGGCGTCTTTCTGCCCGGCAATTGGCCTGCTCCTTTCGGCATCGTGCTGGTCGCCGATCGCCTGTCGGTGTTGATGCTGACCCTGACGGCACTGATCGGCCTGGCTTCGACCGTCTTCGCCACCGCTCGCTGGGATCGCGCCGGCATTCACTTTCACCCGCTGCTGCAGCTGCAACTGATGGGCCTCTACGGTGCGTTTCTCACCGGCGACCTGTTCAACCTGTTCGTATTCTTTGAAATCACCCTGGCCGCCTCGTATGGCCTGCTGCTGCATGGCTCGGGCCGATTGCGCACACGCGCCGGCCTGCACTACCTGGCCTTCAACTTGGCCACGTCGTCGCTGTTCCTCATCGGCGCGGCGCTGCTGTATGGCGCGACCGGCACCTTGAACCTGGCCGACCTGGCGCAGCGCATTGCCACTACAGCTCCGAACGATCGCGCTCTGGTGCATGCCGGCGCGGCGATTCTCGCCACCGCTTTTCTGGCCAAGGCCGGTGCCTGGCCTCTCAACTTCTGGCTGGTGCCGGCGTACAACGCGGCGGTGGCGCCGGTCAGCAGCGTCTTCGCCTTGTTGACCAAGCTCGGGGTCTATGTGCTGCTGCGTCTATGGACGCTCGGGTTCGCCGGCAGTACCGGTACAGCCGGTGGTGCCGGCCACGCCGAATACGCGAACGCATCGGCGCCGTTCGGGCAGAACCTGTTGCTCGCCGCCGGGCTGGCGACGTTGCTCGTCGGCGCCATCGGCACCGCCGGCACGCAGCGCCTGTCCAACCTGTGCGGCTTCGCAGTCCTGATGTCTGCCGGCACGGTGCTCGGCGCGATCGGATTCGCAGACGCCGCCGTACTGGCCGGTGCACTGTATTACCTGCTGGCCTCGACGCTGGCGATCAGCGCGCTGTTCCTGCTCACCGACATGATCGAACGCTGGCGCAACGGCGCCGCCATTGCCCCGCACGAGGTCGGTGAACACGCGCCGTTTCTCGACGAGGACCTGAAGCCGGACCAGCGCGTCAACCTGGACGATGACGAGCAGGCGTTGTTGGGCCGAGCGATACCTGGCAGCGTCGCCCTGCTCGGCATCGCCTTCATGGCATGCGCGGTGCTGCTTGCCGGATTGCCGCCGCTGGCCGGCTTTGTCGGCAAGTTCGCCATGCTGAGTGCGCTGTTCGCGCCAACCAGTGTGGCACCGACAAGTATCGCTGCGGCCGCCAGCGTCGATGCCGGCATTGGCTGGGTCGCATGGACCTTTGCCGTGTTGCTGATCGGCTCTGGCTTCATGACGCTGGTGGCCCTGAGCCGCACCGGCATCCGGCACTTCTGGGGGCCCAACACCGCAACCCTTCCAACACTGCCGCTGCTCGAAGTGCTGCCGGTCGGTGCGCTCCTGCTGGCCGCAGCGTTGCTGACGATCGGCGCCGAGCCGGTCTTGCGGCAAACGCAGGCAGCCGCCGACGCGCTGCTCTCGGGCGAGCGTTACCGCAGGGCGGTGTTCAATGCCCGGCCGCGCGTGCGTGCCCCGCGTGCTGACACAGCCACAACCATGAAGGCGCCATGAGACGGATGCTGCCTTCGCCCCTTCTGTCGGCCCTGCTGTTTGCGGTGTGGCTGTTGTTGAACCAGTCGCTCGACCTGGTAACGCTGGCGCTCGGCGTGCTCGTCGCCTGGGCGGTGCCATTGGCCACGCGCAGCCTGCGTCCGGCGCCGGTGTGCATGCAACGTCCCGGCCTCCTGGTGCGCCTGCTGCTGCGCGTGGCGATTGATATCGTGCACTCGGCTTTGACCATGACGCATCTGCTGCTGACACGGCGCAGTCATCAATTGCTGCCGCGTTTCGTTGAGCTGCCGCTTCAAGTGCGCGATCCGAATGCGCTGGCGCTGCTGGCGATGATCATCTGCTTGACCCCCGGCACGATGTGGGCCGAGTTGTCCTTCGATCGCTCGCGCCTGCTGATGCACCTGTTCCATCTGCCGCCCGAAGCCGAGGCCGATTTCATCACCGAGGTCAAGCACAACTACGAGCGCCCGCTGATGGCGATCTTCGAATGACCATTCTGTTCTGGGCGCTCAAGGTGGCGCTGTTCCTGCTCGTCGCCGGCATGTTGTGCGCGCTCTGGCGACTGCTGCGCGGACCGGCGGCGCAAGACCGCATTCTGGCGCTCGATTGCCTCTATGTGAACGGCATGCTGGTGATGCTGGTTCAAGGCATCGTCTACGCGAGCGACGTCTACTTCGAGGCGGCGATGCTGATTGCCTTGTTCGGCTTTGTCAGCTCGATGGC
>JBDSYU010000156.1:0-8830 GCA_039925525.1 Variovorax sp. | reverse complement strand
CGGCAAGGCCTCGTGCGTAAGCCGTATTTGACTCAGCCCGCCCAGCCCGACGGCCTGGTGCACAGGGTCCATGGCGAGTCGAATGTGCTCTCGCTTTCGCCCTTCGAAACGCAGGGTGTCCATGTGTGTTGAGTGGCCCGGGCTTTGGTGGAGGCTGGCTGAATGGGTCAAATCACAACCCATTCGAGGAACTCGGCGCGTCGCCGTTGAAAAGAACCTTCAGCGAATTGCCGGAGGGAAATGCCGGCCAGCTGGAGCAAGCGGAGCTCGGTCGACTGGGGCGGGATTCTAGCGTCGCAAAGGCTCAGCCCCAGTATTTCACCGACTTTCTGCAGGAACGAGGACGGCATTACCCTATGGATGCGCGTCTTGAATGACCATAAGGTGCTGCGCTCGGATGAGGTGATGCGCGCGGCCTTGACCCGCGGCAGGCAACGTTCGACCATTGACATTCATCACCGTCACGGATTGGAAACGTCAGCAGACTAAAGTCAAAGCCTACTACGCAAACGGCGTTGAGGGCCATTGCTAATGGATCCAGCGTCAACACCGGTCAACTCCTGTGAAGTGATTTGTCTTTGACTGGTCAGATTGTTGATGTCAAATATGTCAAAGCGATGACTGTTCGAGTCGACGCGCGCTTGGTCTCGGCCAAATCTGGGTCGCGCAAGTTCCGCCACATGGTCGTTCTGCTCGAAGGCAAGGTCACATTTCGCCGGCACTACTCAACGGCGACGGTCATGACCTGTTCAATCCTCACGCCTAAGGTCTTGTAATAGCGCAGTGCCGCGAGCAAGAAGGCGCAGGCGCTCTTGGCCGTCTCGTCGGCCAGCACCAAACTGAAGCCCACCCGGGGAGTGATCATCGATGGCCTGTTGCAGCGCGGGCAGACGGGCCGCGCCAGCGGCTTTGCAGGCGCGAGCCACGGCGCTCCTGGACAGGCGCACCCGCTCGGCAATGGCCTCGCAGGTCAAGCGCTGGTTGATCGCGCGATGGATGGTGCGGATGGACACGTCGTCGTCGGTGCGAGCGCCGGAGTAGAGCGCCGACATGCCCATTCGGCCGACGCCGACGCGGCCGAAGTCGAGACTGACCAGTGAGATGTGCTTCATGAGGTGCTGGTCTTGTCTCGTCTGGCTTGGTCGCGCGGGCCTATTCCGGGGATTGGGCGGTGAGCGGCGTGGACCTGGTATCGGAGGAGACGCCTCCAGAGTGCGGCAGCTTGGCGCCGAGCACCATCCGCAGCAAGTTCCGCGTGATGTGCTGCGGTGTCAGGCCGGTGCATTCGAGGATGTCGGCTCGAGCACCGTGCGCGAGGAACTCGTCGGGCAGACCCACCGCGGTTATCGCCGTGTCAACGCCCGCCTCTCGAAGGTCTTGGCGGATACGGGTTCCGATGCCTCCCACGCGGATGCCATCTTCGATGCAGACGACGATGCGATGCTCGGCCGAGAGGTCGATCACGCTCTGCGGGACCGGCACGACCCACCGGGGGTCGACCACCGTGGCCCCGATGCCTTGCGCGGCCAAGCGCTCGGCCACCTCCAGGCCGACGGATGCCATCGGTCCGACCGTGACGATGAGCACGTCCTTCTCGCTGGACTCTCGCAGCACGTCGACCCCGTCATCCGTTCTGCGCAGGGCAGCGAACTCCATCCCGACGTTGCCCTTGGGAAAACGCAGGACGGTCGGCCCGTCGTCGACCGCTATCGCCTCGGCAAGCTCCTCCTCGAGCCGAGGCGCATCGCGCGGCGCGGCGATACGGATGCCGGGCACCACCTGCAGGATGGCGAGATCCCAGATGCCGTGATGACTGGGGCCGTCGGGGCCGGTAACACCGGCGCGGTCGAGAACGAAGGTGACGCCGGCTCTGTGAAGAGCCACGTCCATGAGCACTTGGTCGAAGGCTCGGCCGATGAAGGTCGCATAGATTGCGACCACCGGATGCATCCCGCCGAAGGCCAGACCTGCGGCGCAGGCGGCAGCGTGCTGTTCGGCGATGCCCACGTCTATGACGCGGTCGGGGAAGCGCGCGGCCATCCGGTGCAGGCCGGTAGGGCGCAGCATCGCTGCCGTGATGGCCACGATGCGTTGATCGTCGGCGGCGAGTTCGAGCAGCCGTTCGCCGAAGACGCTCGTCCAGCTGGTCGCTCCGGCGGGCTCGAGGGACTCTCCGGTCTCCGGGTCGATCTGACCGACGGCATGGAACTGGTCGGCGACATCCCGGAGCGCCGGGGCGTAGCCGCGACCCTTCTCGGTGATCGCGTGCACGATCACCGGGGCACCGTAGTTCTTCGCCTGCTGGAGCGCTTCGATCATGGCCCCGCAGTCGTGGCCGTCGATCGGTCCGATGTACTTGATGTCTAGATTGGAGTAGAGCGCCTCGTTGCTGGTAAAGCGCGCGAAGAATCCGTGCAGACCGCCGCGCAAGCTTCGATAGATCGCACGCCCGGTGAGGCCCAGCTTGTCGAACGTCTGGCGCGAGGTGACATACAGGCTGCGATAGCTCTCCCTTGTGCGGATGGTGTCGAGGAAGCGTGCCATGCCGCCGATCGTCGGCGCATAGGAGCGCCCGTTGTCGTTGACGATGATGACGACGCGACGATTGTTGTCATCGCTGATGTTGTTGAGCGCCTCCCAGGTCATACCACCGGTGAGGGCGCCATCGCCTACCACGGCGACGACCGTACGATCCAGCTGGCCGGTCATGGTGAAGGCCCGCGAGATGCCGTCCGCCCACGACAGCGAGCTCGACGCGTGCGAGGACTCGACGATGTCGTGCGCCGATTCGGCGCGTTGCGGGTACCCGGCGAGGCCCTCCGTCTGGCGCAACGTGGAGAAATCCTGTCGCCCCGTCAGGAGCTTGTGGACGTAGGACTGGTGTCCCGTGTCGAAGACGATGGCGTCGTGGGGGGAATCGAACACGCGATGCATGGCCAGCGTCAGTTCCACCACGCCGAGGTTCGGGCCGAGATGCCCACCAATGCGGGCGACATTGACCACGAGATATTCGCGGATCTCCAACGCGAGCTGTTCGAGTTGCTCCTTCGAGAGAGCGTTGAGGTCGCGGGGGCCTCTGATCGTCGCGAGAAGGGTCATCGGAACCGCCTTTCGTCGCAAGCCCCGCGCCTGCGGCCCGGTCGTGCATCCAGTCTACGCGCCCGCATCGACGGGGTATCTGATCCCGCTCCCGAAACATGGCCGTAGTCTAGGCTGGACCGCGGTGAGCGCGTGGCGATCATCGCGATTTAGCCATCATCATTCCTTGCCGTTCGCAAGGAGATCGAGGCGGCAAAGGCGCCGTCATTTCCGGATCCAGAGCCATCACACCGGATGCGTCGACCGACCACCGCCGTACGTGATCCCACCTTCCAGCGTACCTTGCGCGCCCTGATTGCTTTTGAGGATAGACCAAGCAAGGGATTCAGGCCATGCCGATGCCGCAATCGATCTGCGCTCTGTGATGGCCAAGCGCCTTGGACATCTGCGACCGAGGTAGGCATCGCTCTGCGCGGCATCGGCCGTCGCGCTCCACCTTGTCGCCAAGTTGTCTTTTCGGTGTCAAGAGGTGGTCACGGACGCTCCATAGAGTTGGCTCCAGCTCTGCTTTCGGACCTTCCCCAAGCCCGCGTGGACCGGTCCCGCAACGTTCCCGCACTGCAGCGCCGTCCGACTCCACAACCCCATTTGATTTTTCATTCCATGACCGAGCAATCCGCACTTCGCCCGTCCCGTCGCCAAGCGCTCAAATTTCTGGCTGCGCCGATGCTGCCGCTGGGCGGCACGGCCTTCCTGACCGCCTGCGCCGTAGGGGCCAAGCCCATGGCCGGCGGCGGCGCCGCGTTCAGCGCCGCCAGCTTCAGCAGCATGGCCGCTCCGACGCTGGCCAATCCGGCGGCGATGGCTTCGGTCACCGTCGGCGGGGCGATGAATTTAGCCATGGCTGGCGGCAAGACCGAGGAATACAAGCTGGCCTACCACCCGTTCTTCGTCACCGGCGACATGGTGTCCGACGGCACCGGCGGCAAGACGCTGGCCGGCGGCTATTACGACATCCTCAACCGGCCGATCATGGATGCTTCGATGCCCGGCAAGGTGCGCCATGTGTTCTCCGACGCACCCGATGGCAGCTCGCTGCTGACGCTGAAGAACGCCAAGGTGGCGGGCGTCGAGGGGAACACGGTGTTCGCGGTGGTGCAGTTCGAGTACCTGTCGAAGAACCTGGCCGGCCAGGACACCTACGGCACCCTGCCCTCACCGATCGCGGTGCTGACGCTCGACCAGGACAAGGCGACCGGCGAGCTGTCGCTGGTCAAGTACCACAACGTCGACACGTCGGAGGTCAACGGCCTGTGGATCACCTGCGGTGCCAGCCTGTCGCCGTGGGGCACGCACCTGTCCAGCGAAGAGTACGAGCCCGACGCGTTCGCGGCGGCCGGCTCCAAGCCTGACAAGCAATTCCGCGCCTACAGCAAGCGCCTGTTCGGCAACGAGTTGATCGCGCGCCACTACGACTACGGCCACATGCCCGAGGTGACGGTGAACCCTGACGGCAGCGGCAGCATCGTCAAGCACTACAACATGGGCCGTATCTCGCACGAGATGGTGCACATTGCGCCGGATGAGCGCACCGCGCTGATGGGCGACGACGCGCCGAACGGCGGTGCGTTTCTGTTTATCGCCGACAAGCCGAAGAAGCTCGACGCCGGCACGCTCTACGTCGGCAAGTGGAACCAGACCTCTGGCAAGGGCACGGGCAGTGGCACGTTCACCTGGATCAAGCTGGGCCACGCGACCAGCGCCGAGATTCGCAAGCTGGTCGAAGGCGGCATCCAGCCCGCCGACATCATGGACGTGAAGACGGCCGACCCGGGCGACGCCAGCTACACCAAGGTGCCGCACTGGGGCATCTTCAACTGGATCAAGGTCAAGCCGGGCATGGAGAAGGCCGCGGCGTTTCTGGAGACGCACCGCTACGCCGCGCTCATGGGCGGCAGCCTGGGCTTCACCAAGTGGGAAGGCACCACGCTCAACGCGAAAGACAAGGTGGCTTACATCGCCATCTCGCGCATCGAGACGGGCATGCTCAACGGCTCGGGCGGCGTAAAGGTTGAAGGGCCGTACTCGGGCGCTGTGTATACGCAGAACCTCAAGGGTGGCCAGATAGACACGACCGGCGCTGCGATCGACAGTGAATGGGTGCCTGTCGACATGGCCGCGGTGCCGGCGCTGGTGAGCGAGGACATCGGCGGCGGCAAGCAAAAGGGGCAAGACGCGCTGGGCAACTTCGCAGTGGCCGACAAGATCGCTACGCCCGACAACCTGAAGTTCTCGGAAGCGATGCGCACCCTCTTCATCGGCGAGGACAGCAACACCCACGTCAACAACTTTTTGTGGGCCTACAACGTCGACACCAAGCAACTCTCGCGCATCCTCACGTGCCCGGCTGGCGCCGAGTCGACAGGGCTGCATGCGGTCGACGAGATCAACGGCTGGACGTACATCATGAGCAACTTTCAGCACGCTGGCGATTGGGAAAAGGGCCTGCACGACAAGGTCAAGGGCCCGCTGCAAAAGTACATCGATGCCAACTACAAGAACGGCTTCGGTGCGGCCGTGGGTTATCTGACGGCGGACGGCATGCAGCCGGCGATGGGCAAGGTCAAGGCTTGATGTCCGGGCAGGCGTTCTGGGCACGCTGTCAACGGAGCGTCACACACGTTGCGCATACTGAACCCGATCCTGTGATCGCTCAATGACATGACGGCAACAAACACCACGTCCGCACACTCCACCCATTCGCCTCAATCTCTGGCGGATGTGGCGCAACGCGCCGACTGGCTGCGCCTGCTGGCGCTGGCCACCGGGGCTGAGTTGGCGCGCTGCACGAAGCCGGTGCTGGCCGACTTTCGCTTCGAGTGGCTGCGTCCGCCCGAGCACGGCTTGGTGATGGTGCGCTCGCGTATCGGCAACACCGGCGATCGCTTCAACGTGGGCGAAGCCACGGTGACCCGCTGCGCCGTGCGCCACCAGGCGGCCGATGGCCGCACGACGGTGGGCGTGGGCCACGTCATGGGTGTGGATGCCGAACGGGCCGAGCGCGTAGCCCAGGTCGACGCGCTGCTGCAAGTGCCGGCGCTGCACGGCTTGCTGGAGCAAGGCGTGCTGCACGAGTTGCGCACGTGCATCGAGCAAAGGCACCGCGCGCAGCAGGCGCGTACCGAGAGCAGCCGGGTGCGCTTTTTCACCCTGCAGCCGGAAAAAGCATGATGACGCCCGATTTGGCAACCCTCGGCCGCGGCTTCGGTGCGCCGGCGCAAGCCGCTCAATTGAGCTTCCGCTGTCTCCTTGAAGCGATGGCGCGGCCCGGCCGTGTGCAGTCGCTTCCGGCGACGGCATTGGCCGGCGTGGAAGCGCCCGCCATCGGCGTCGGCATGTGCGCCGTGCTGCTGACGCTGCTCGATGCCGATACGCGCCTCTACGTCGACGAGGCGCTGCCGCACAGGGAGCTACTGCCCTATCTGCGTTTCCACACCGGGGTCCGCCTGACGGACGATTTGCACGACGCCGATTTCGTGTGTTGCTCGGCTGACCAAGCCCGACCCCCGCTGCTGAACGCGTTGCGCCATGGCAGCGACGAAGCGCCGCATCACGGTGCCACCCTTTTGATCGCCGTGTCGGAATTAGGCAACCCGCTTCCCTCGACACCCGGCGGCCTTCAGCTTCGGGGTCCCGGCATCCGCGACTGTCAGTACATGAGCGTTGGCGGCATCGGTGCCGAGTTCTGGCGCACACGTTCGGCGCTGGAAGCGCAGTTTCCGCGCGGCGTCGATCTGGTGATGTGCTGCGGCGACCACATTGCCGCGATACCGCGCAGCACGCACGTCTCCTCGATCGGTCTGGAGGACTGAAGCCATGTACATCGCTGTCAAGGGGGGTGAAAAGGCCATCGCGGCCGCGCTCGACCTGCTCGATGCGGCGCGCCGCGGTGACACGGCCGTGCCCGAGTTGCAGGTGCGCCAATTGCGTGAGCAACTGGGTCTGCTGGTCGATCGCGTGATGGCCGAGTCTTCGCTCTACGACCCCGATCTGGCAGCGCTGGCGCTCAAGCAGGCCCAGGGCGATGCGATCGAAGCGGTGTTCCTGCTGCGTGCCTACCGCACCACCCTGCCGCGCTGGGGCTTCAGTATCCCAGCGGACTTGGCGCGCATGCGCGTGCAGCGCCGGGTCAGCGCGATCTTCAAGGATTTGCCGGGCGGACAGCTCCTGGGGCCAACGTTCGACTACACCCAGCGTCTGCTCGACTTCGGCCTGCTCGCCGAGACGCAGGCTGTCGCGCCGCCGGACGCGATCGAGTTCAAATCCAAGGCCGAGTTCGAGCACGACGTCGACCTGCCGAACCCGCTCGATGCGCTGGCCGCCGAAGGGCTGATCGAAATGTGCCAGCCATCGCCCGGCGATCCCGAGCCGCCGGACATCACGCGCGAGCCGCCGGTCTACCCGTTACCGCGTAGCGCCCGGCTGCAGATGCTGGCGCGCGCGGACGAGGGTTGGGTGCTGGGCATGGGCTACTCGACGCAGCGCGGGTTTGCCTACACCCATCCGTTTGCTGGCGAGATCCGCTACGGCGCGGTGGCGCTCGAGATCGAGCCCGACGAACTCGGTTTTGCCATCCAGATCGGCGAGATCGAACTGACCGACTGCCAGATGATCAATCACTTCGTTGGCAGCGCCAGCCAACCGCCGCAGTTCACGCGCGGCCAGGGTCTGGTGTTCGGGCATGGCGAGCGCAAGGCGATGGCGATGTCGCTGGTCGATCGCGTGTTGCGCGCCGACGAGTACGACGAAGCGGCGACCAGCCCGGTGCAGCAACAGGAATTCGTGCTCTCGCATGGCGACAATGTCGAAGCCTCGGGCTTCGTCCAGCACCTGAAGCTGCCGCACTACGTCACCTTCGAATCCGAACTCCAGTTGATCCGCAAGCTGCGCGCCGAAGCGGCCGCGGGCCCATCGGATCGCCAAGCGGAGCCCGACGCATGAACGGCTACAACTTCGCCTATCTTGACGAGAACACCAAGCGCATGATCCGGCGAGCGCTGCTCAAGGGCGTTTCAATCCCCGGCCATCAGATCCCGTTCGGCTCGCGCGAAATGCCGCTGGCCTACGGCTGGGGCACTGGCGGCATCCAGGTCACCGCAGCCGTGATCGGCGAAGCCGACGTATTGAAGGTCATCGACCAGGGCGCGGACGACACCACCAATGCCGTCAACATCCGCAGCTTCTTCGCGCGCACCACCGGCGTTGCGACCACCGAACGCACGATTGAGGCGACGTTGATTCAGACCCGGCATCGCATTGCCGAGCGAGCGTTGACCGAATCGCAGATTCTCATTTACCAGGTGCCGCAGCCGGAGCCGCTGTACCGGCTCGAACCCATTCGGGCCGAGACGACGAAGCTGCATGCCTATGCCGAATACGGTTTGATGAACGTCAAGCTGTACGAGGACATTGCGCATTGGGGCCGGATCGACTTGAGCTACGACTATCCGGTACTCGTCAACGGCCGCTATGTCATGTCGCCGTCGCCGATCCCGAGCTTCGACAACCCGAAGATGCATCAGATGCCGGCGCTACAGTTGTTCGGCGCCGGTCGCGAGAAGCGCGTGTACGCCATTCCGCCGTATACCGACGTGCGCAGCCTCGATTTCGAAGACCATCCGTTCGTCATCGAGCCGCAAGAACATGCCTGCGCGCTCTGCGGCAGCACGACCAGCTTTCTCGATGAGATCGTGCTCGAAGCTGACGAGCGGCTGTGGTCCTGCTCGGACAG
>JBDSYU010000155.1:0-27851 GCA_039925525.1 Variovorax sp. | reverse complement strand
ATCGGCACGCCTGAGAGGATGGCCAGCCCCACGGCGACGCCGACGATCCCCAGGTGCTGCACGGTCAGACGACCGATCAGTGGCAGGTTGTTTGCGATGAAACTGATGGTGTCCAAAGAGCGCTCTGATGGGGTGGCTCGCGCGAGCCGAATGCATGTCGCGAAGATAGTCGGACGCGCTTTGCCAACCTTTGCTAAGGCGCGACAACCTCTATCAAAATTGCGACACAGACCTCAACCTAGGTGTAAACACTTAGTTGGAGTTGGCTATGGCGTCCGCGGTGAGTGTTCGGTCACGCTTGTCGGAATTGCGACGCGCCGCGCCGGGGCTGAAGCCGTACTTGGTACGGTACGCGCTTCCCATGTGGGAGGCCGAGCCAAATCCGCAGCGCAGCGCAATGGAGCAAATCGACTCGGTGCTTTCGGCCAGCAGGCGGCGTGCTTCTGCCAGACGCAAATCGATGTAGAAGCGCTGCGGGGTCTGGCCGAACAACTGCGTCCAGAGCCGCTGCAACTGGCGCACCGACAAGTTGCACTGTTGGGCGATATCGTCGATCGAGAGCGCAGGCTCCAGGTTTATTTCCATCAAGGTGATGGCCTTGGCCACCCTGGCGTCGTTGACGCCGTAGCGCCACTGGATGGCCATGCGCTGCTGTTCGTGCGGTCCGCGGATGCGTGAATGCAGGAACTGCTCGGCAACATCTGCCGCAAGCTGGGCGCCGTGGTCGGTGGCGATCTGCTCGAGCATCAGGTCCATCGCCGCGGTGCCGCCGGCGCAGGTGAGGCGATTGCGGTCGCGTACGTACAGTTCACGGCACGCATCGATGGCCGGAAACTCTTCGGCGAACTGGCGCAGCGATTCCCAATGCAGCGTGCAGCGGTGCCCGTCGAGCAGGCCGGCACGGGCCAGCACGAAGCTGCCGTTGCTCAACGCGCCGACGATGGCGCCGCGGCTGGCCAGACGCTGCAGCGAGCGATGGATCGCCGGGTCGTGCAGGGTGTCGACGGCCAGGCTCGCCACCACGAAGAGGCGATCGAGCAGCGACGCGACATCGTCCAGCGCCGCCACCTGCAACGCGATGGCGCTGCTGGAGGTCACAAGTGCCGCGTCGCGCCCCAGCAGGTGCCAGCGGTACAACTCCCGCCCGGCCAGGCGGTTCGCCGCACGCAGCGGTTCGCTGGCCGAGGCCAGCGCCATCATCGAGAACTCCGGGAAAAGCAGGAGACCCACGTGGCGCGGATCGCCGGTGACGGTCGCCATCACGCCATTGTCGACTGTCGGCAGCAGGTGTTCGCTGCTCGTTCTGGCGCAGGCGTTCGTTTCAGCCGACCCTGGATGTGTACGAGCGAAGCGACCCGGGTCCTGGCGCCCGCTGAATGCATCGCGCCGTGTCTGTCGGGCCAGAAGGCCGCGCAGCATTGAAGGATGCCGTCATCCTGTCGTCGTGGCGACGGGCGAGGCGTCGACTCGATACTGCGCTTCGGCGCCCTCCGGTTCGCTCTGCAACATCCAGCGCCGCTCGTGATGCGCACCGACGCTGGCGCGATGAGCGATCGAAACCATGGCACCACCGGCGGCGCGCACGGTGGCCGACAGGCGCTGATACAGCGTCGCTTCGGCCTCGGCATCGAGGGCGCTGGTGGCTTCATCGGCGAACAGCCAAGCCGGCTTCTTCAGCAGCACGCGGGCGATGGCCAGGCGTTGCTGTTCGCCGCCCGAGAGCTTCTGGCTCCAGGCGTCGCTGTCGTCCAGCCGATCCGCCAGGTTTGGCAGCAGCGCCGCCTGCAAGGCCTCGCGCAGCGCGGCATCGCTGTAATCGGTGGCCGGTTCCGGATAGGCGAGTGCGTCGCGCAGCAGGCCGTCGGGCACGTACGGTCGCTGCGGGATGAACATGGCGTCGCGCGGCAAAGCCACCTGGCCTTTGGCAAACGGCCAGATGCCGGCAAAGGCGCGAAACAAGGTCGACTTGCCACTGCCCGACGGACCTTGCAACAACACGC
Organism: Variovorax sp.; assembly: GCA_039925525.1. Classification (GTDB taxonomy): domain Bacteria; phylum Pseudomonadota; class Gammaproteobacteria; order Burkholderiales; family Burkholderiaceae_C; genus Variovorax. The sequence goes on along the minus strand of JBDSYU010000155.1, from coordinate 25,851 downwards.
TGTCGCCCGGCGCCACATGCAATTGCGCATCGGCGAGCAGCACCTGTCCGTTCGGCAACGCAACGGTCAGGTCGTTGGTTTCCAAGGCGGGTGCGTCGCTGCGCGTCAACGCATTGGCGGCGCTCGCCGCATGGTGCATCTGCATCGCCGCGTCGAAGCTGGTCAGGCGATCGGCCGTGGCGCGCCAGACGGCGACGCGGTCGTAGTTGTCGATGAACCACGAGAGCGCATCCTGCACCCGGCCAAAGGCAGTGACGATCTGCATCAGTTGACCGAGCGGAAACGCCCCGGCAAAAAAGCGCGGCGCCGCGATGATGAAGGGAAACACCACCGCCGCCTGGCCGAACGACACGGTGAAGGCAATCAGGTTCTTCTGCTGCCGGATGAGTTGCAGGTAGTTGCCGAGCACGGCGCCAAAGCGCTGGTCGAGCTGCTTTCGTTCGACCTGTTCGCCACGGTCCAGGGCGATGGCTTCGCTGTACTCGCGCACCCGAACCAGGTGATGGCGAAAGTCGGCTTCGAATCGTTGCTGGCGGAAGTTCAGGCCGATCAACGGGCGCCCGATGTAGTGCGTGATGACGGTGCCGGCAATGCAATAAGCCAGCGCCAGCCAGACCATCGATCCGGCTACTTCGTAAGTGCTGCCGCCAATGGCGAAATCCATCACGCCGCTCAAGCCCCACAGGATGCCGACGAAACTTGCCAGCGTGACGAACGCGTTCAAAAGACCCATCGACAGCGTGATCGAGTAATCGGTGAACAACTGCATGTCTTCTTGCAGCCGCTGGTCCGGGTTGTCGGGCGAACCACCGGCCACCGGTGTGGCGTAACGCGCCAGTTCCATGCGATAGAACGTCTGGTCGGCGATCCAGCGCGACAGGTAGCTGCGTGTGATCCAGGCGCGCCAACGCAATTGCAGCAGTTGCGTCAGGTAGAACTTGAGAATGCCAATGGCAATGGCGCCGAAGGCGATCCAGCAAAAGAAACCGAGCTCGTGCCAGAACGCCGTCTGGTCGCGCTGCTCGAGCGCGTTGTAGAAGCGTCCGAACCACTGGTTGTTGAGCACCAGCATATAGACCCCGCCCAGGTTGAGCAGGACGATCGAGGCGAACATGCCCCGCGCGACCCACCGGTCTTCGGAGCGGAAGTAGGGCGCTGCCAGGCGGGCAATGCGGCGCAAGGTGGCCCACATCGACGCCGGGCGATCCCCCGCTGGAAGTTGCGAAGACACGGGCAATGTGGCAGCGGTGGTCATTGAATAGGCGCGGGCGGTGAAGGCGCTGGGAGGCGCGGGAATCAGCGCCTCGCGGCGCGGCAACCGCCGATCGTATCGAGCCGGTTTGGTCGCGGCTTAAGAGCGCCTGAACCGGGCGGTCGGGATGGCCAAGGCATGTGCGATGACCTTCACGAAACTGAGATGATGCCGGCGTGATCGCAAAACAGGAGCTTTCGTGAAGATCGAGAAAGTGGGCTTGATGAGCCCTGGAGACATGGGACAGGCGGTGGCCTCGCAGTTGCAGGCGAGCGGCTTCACGGTGTGCACCGCGCTCGACAAGCGAAGTAAGCGGAGCTGCCGACTTGCCGCACAAGCTGGTTTGGTGAACCTCGGCTCTCTGGCGCGCCTTGCCGCTGAGTGCGACATCGTGTTGTCGATCATGAACCCCGGCGAGGCCTTCAACTTCAGCCAGGAAATCGCGAGTGTGCTTGCGCCGCGCAGCACGCCACTGGTGTTCGTGGACTGCAACGCCGTGGCGCCGGTGACGATGCAGTCCATCGACACGGCAGTGACAAAGGCCGGAGCCATCTGCGTGGATGGCAGCATCATCGGCGCGCCGCCACGGGGAACGGCTGTCGCCACGCTATACCTTTCCGGCCCGGATGCAGAGGCGTTGGAGCAGTTGCACGCGCCCCTGCTGAATGTGCATTGCATGAGCGATCGCGTGGGCGATGCCAGCGCGCTGAAGATGTGCTACGGGTCCATCAACAAGGGCATACAGGCACTCGTGCTCGAGGCATTGATCGTTGCGCGGCGATTGGGCGTGGAATCAGAACTCGAAACGCAACTCGTCAGGTCCCGTCCGGAACTCCACAAATGGGTTCTGGCCTCACTGCCGGCAATGCCACCCAAGGCGTACCGCTGGACTCCCGAAATGACGCAGATCGCCAAGACCTTCGAGGATGCCGGGATGACACGACGCGTATTTGACGGCGCTTCGGACGTCTTCCAGTTCGTAGCGTCCACGCCCTTGGGCCGCGAATCACCCGAGGAGCGCGACCGGTCGCGTACGGGGAAGGACGTGGTCCGTCTCCTGGCGGACCTCAAGTGAACCTTGCCCGGAGGCCTTTCGCGCTAAGGCTTGTTGCTGATCCCGCTCCACACATGCCCTGAGGGCACATGACGTGCCGCCGCGTCGACATGACCGGTCTGGTCATCGAAGAAGAAATCGGGCTCGAACTCGCGTAGAAATTCGCCTTTGGCCAAGCCGCCGAGAAACATCGCCTCGTCGACCTTGATCTTCCAGTTCATCAGGGTGCGAATGGCACGCTCGTGCGCCGGCGCGCTGCGGGCCGTGACCAGGGCTGTGCGGATGCGCATCGGCGGCGCGGTGGCAGGCTCTGCAGGCGGGGCATCCTTGCCGGCGCCGGCCAGTTGCAGCCGGTGCAGCGCGGCCAGCAATGGCTTGAACGGACCTTCGGGCAAGGGCAGCGCCGCCTTGCTCGATTCATGCGCTTGGAAGGCATCGAGCCCCTCGGCCTGAAACACTCGCTCCGCCTCGTCCGAAAACAGCACGGCATCGCCATCGAAGGCAATGCGCACTTCGTCGGGCCAAGCCAAACTGGCGTGCACCGATTCGACCAGCACCCGTGCCGCGGGAAAGCCGGCGCCGAGGGCTTCGCGCACGTCGTCGGCATTGACCGAAAGAAACAGATGCGCTCGCAAGGCGCGCAGATAGCCGAAAGGCGGCCGCCCCTGCGTGAACACGCCGCGCTCGAGCTTGATGCCGGCCGCGCTGCCGGATCGAAAGACCCGCATGCCCGACACCGGATCGTTGCGCGACAGGATCACCACCTCGACGCGCTGCACGCCGTCGGCGTTGAAGCGCAGCAGCTTCTTCACCAGCGAGTAAGCAATGCCCGGTTGCGCCGGCACGTCCAGCCGCGCCAGTTGCAACTGCATATAGCCTTCGGCGTCACCCGAATCGAAAAGGCGGTTCTCCTCTTCGAGATTGAAAAGGGCGCGCGAAGAGATGGCGACGACGAGCTTGTCGTCGAGAGTGACGGGCATGCTTTAGCGAGAGGCTTAGGCAACGTCGACGCGTCGGCGCCGGGGCACCCGCGGCGGAGTGTTCATTCGACTTTCAGATTCACCTTCTTGGCGATCGTGTCGAACTTCTTCACATCCTGGACCAGCGTGGCGCCGAACTCTGCCGGGGTACTGGCGATGATCTGGTAGCCGAGATCGATCAACGGATCGGCCACCGTCGGATCGCGCATGATTTTTGTGATCTCGGCATGCAGCATCTGGATTACTGCAGGTGGTGTCCCGGCCGGCACGGCCAGACCGTTCTCCGAGCCGACATCGAAGCCGCTGCCCGGCATCGCTTCGTGCATCGTCGGCACATCCGGCAGTTGCTTCATGCGCTGCGCCGAGGTCACCGCCAGCGCCCGGAATTTTCCCGAGCGCACGTGGCTCAAGGTCGAGGCGACGACTGGGAAAGCGAAGTCGGTAACCTTCCCCAACAGCGATGTCAGGATCTCCGGGATGCCCTTGTACGGCACATGCAGCGCCTCGATGTTGGCGGCGCTCTTGAACAGTTCTCCGGAAAAATTGGCTAGCGTGCCGACACCGCCGGAGGCGTAGCTGAGCTTGCCCGGCTCGGCCTTGGCCCGGGCGATGAGATCCTGAACCGACTGGATCGGCGAATCCGCCGCAACCAGCAACACGGCCGGCGTCTTGATCAAGCCGGTGACAGGCGCAAAGTCCTTCAAGGGATCAAACCGCACATTGGGATAGACGCTGGGGTTGGCGACGAAGTTGGAGTTCGTGCACAGGACGGTGTAGCCGTCGGCCGGTGATTTCGCGACGTATTCGATGCCGATATTGGCGCCCGCGCCGGGCTTGTTTTCGACGATCACCGGTTGCTTCCAGACCTCTGTGAGGCGGGTGGCCAACAGCCTGAGCAGCAGGTCGGCGGGGTTGCCCGGTGTGAATGGCAGTACCAACTTCACTGTTCGCGTGGGGAAATCATTGGCGGCCTGGGCCATTGCGGCGTCACCCACCCATCCGCCGGACCAGATGCCCAACGCGCCCATTCCACCCAGTACCTTGCGTCTATCGATTGTCATGATGCATCTCCTGTTATAAAAAGCCTGTGCGTGGCTACCGATTTGCGCCACGCTCTCCACGCAACCTGTCGCGATCTCGACAGTTGCGCGCAATGTACATCGCGGCGCTTCAGTACCAAAGTCTGCCGCCCAGGGCATGTCGGTTCTGGCGGCAGGTGGCGTCGCGATGACGGTGCGTGAAAGAGAAATCGCCCTTCTGAATTTCCGGAAGTGATGCCAATAAAGGAGACCTCGATGATTGCTCTGAAAATGCCTTTGGCCTTGCTGCGGCCGGGTGCTGACCGCCGCCTGCCTGTCCCGGCGCGGCGATGGATGGCGCTGGCCGTTCTTCTATGTTCCGCCGCGCTGGCCGCGCCGGCAGCCGCCCAGAGCGACGCCTACCCGACGAAGCCGGTGCGCATGATCGTTCCCTTCGGCGCGGGTGGCACGGCCGACCTGGTGGCTCGGGTGCTGGCCGACAAACTCGGCCAGGAGCTGAAGCAACCGTTCGTCATCGAGAACCGGCCGGGCGCTGGCGGCACGATCGGCACCGAGGTGCTGGCCCACGCACCGGCCGATGGCTACACCGTCGGCCTCGGCAGTGTCAGCACGCACGCCACCAGCATCAGCCTCTATCCCAAGCTGCCGTACGACCCCCGCAAGGACTTCACACCGATTGCGCGCGTTGCCGCGATCCCCAATGTGATGGTGATCACCCAGAAGATCGACGCAAAGAACGTCGACGACTTCATTGCTCTGGCCAAGAAGTCGCCTGGCAAACTGAACTTCGGCTCGATCGGCAATGCGACGAGCCAGCACCTCGGGGGCGAGCTTTTCAAGATGCGAACCGGCGTCGACATGGTCCATGTTCCGTATCGCAACAACGGTTTGCTCACGGCCGATCTGGTCAGTGGCACGCTGCAGGTGGTGTTCGACAACCTGCCGAACGTGATCGGTCAGGTGAAGGCCGGAAACCTGCGCGCGCTCGGCATCACGACCAAGACGCGCTGGCCTGGGTTGCCCGAAGTGCCGACCCTGGAAGAGCAGGGCGTGAAAGACTTCGATATTTCCAGCTGGCTGGGCTTGTTTGCGCCGGCGGGGTTGCCTCCATCAATGGTGCAGACGCTCAATCGTGCAACCGTCAAGGCCATGTCCGATCCCGAGGTGCGCGCGACGCTCATCAAAGCCGGCGCCGAACCGTTGTCTGGCACGCCGCAGGAACTCGAAGCGTATGTCGACAGCGAGATCGAGCGTTGGGCCAAGGTGGTCAAGGCTTCCAACGCGAAGATCGATTGAGATGAAAGTCGCTCCCCAGACCGCCGCGGAATTCCACGGCATCTACCCGATGATCTATGCCTTCTACGACGCGCAGGGTCGGCTCGATCGCGCGGCGATGCGACGGCAGATTGAGGCCTGTGTCGCCGGCGGCGTGCATGGCGTCGCCATCCTGGGCATCGTCACCGAGTTCAACAAGCTCGATGTGAACGAACGCCGTACCGTCGTCGAATGGACGGCCGAAGATCTGGCGGGCCGGTTGCCGCTGGCCGTGACGATCAACGAGCACAGCGTGCATGGCCAGCTCGAGATGGCGCGTCTTGCTGCCGAGGTGCGGGCCGACTGGCTCATCCTGCAGCCGCCGGCCATCCGCAATATCGCCGAACCGGCGCTGGTCTCTTTCTTCGGCAAGGTCGCCGACGCCGCGACGCTGCCGGTGGCGGTGCAGAACAACCCGATGAATCTGGACGTCTGGCTGTCGAATGCCGGGTTGCTCGCCTTGAATCGCAACCACCCCAATGTGTCTTTGCTCAAGGGCGAGGGGCCGATCGAATACGTGCGGCGCTTGGTTGAGGAAACCGGCCATGTGTTTCGCATCTTCAATGGCCGCGGCGGCCTTGAGTTGCCCAACAGCGTGCGGCTTGGTTGTGCCGGTCTGATTCCGGCGCCCGAGTGCGCCGACGTGATGGCGCGCGTCTACGACCTGATGCGCTCCGGCGAGGCCGAGAAGATCGACGCGGCCGAGCGCCTGCACGCCCAATTGCTGCCGCTGCTCACCTATGTGATGGCTTCGCCAGAGCACATGCTGTGCTATGGCAAACGCCTGTTCGCGCAGCGCATCGGCCTTGCGCCAGTCGAGCCGCGCGAGCCGTGCATCATGCCGGGTCCGTTCGGCATGGACGTGCTGAGCCGCTATGGCGCGGTATTGCCGGCGTGGGGAGCCGACATGGAGAAAGCCTGACTGAGGAAGTAATGCAATGAGTGGTGTGAGTGCAAATCTGAATTTTCAACTGGCCGCAGTCGATGCCTACCACCTGGTCGTCCCCGGCCAAACCTACTGGCAAAGCTTTCAGAGCGAAAACCGCACAGCGTCCGAGCGGTTCGAACTGAAGCCCGGTTGGCGCAGTGTTTACGCGACGCGGGTTGAAACGGCGCTGGTCAAGGTGACGTTGGCCGATGGCAGCATCGGTTGGGGCGAAGCGACCGAACCGATCCTGCCCGAACTGATCGTGCGCCTGGTGGCACAACTGCTGGTGCCGATGGCAGCCGGCACCGAGTTTGCGCATCCGTCCGAACTGTGGGACTTCGGCTACGACATGAACCGTGGGCGTGGCCATCTGAGCGGCTATCACCTGTTGGCCATCGGTGCACTCGATGTGGCGGTGTGGGACGCGCTCGCAAGGCGGCATGGCAAGCCGGTGTCCGCATTGCTCGGTGATGCGCCGGTAAAACAACTGCCGGTGTATCTCTCGGGCATCCGCCGCGCGACAATCGAAGACCGCATTGCGTTGATGCGCCAGATGACGGGTGAGGGCCTGCGCGGCGCCAAGGTCTTCCTCACCAAGGATGTCGACGCCGGGCTGCGTGAAATCGACGCACTGCGAAGTGGCGTGCCAGGCGACTGGCAACTGATGGTCGACACCTTGTGGTCGTTCGACAGCATTGAAGACGCAGGGCGTTTGAAGGAGGAACTGGGCGCCCGCGGCGTCGGCTGGCTGGAGTGCCCGCTGGTACCGGAAGACCTCACCGGCCATGTCCGCCTTGCGGCGATGCCAGGCGCGCCGATCGCGCTCGGCGAGCATTTCCTCTCGCACTATCAAGTGGGGCAGTGGCTCGAGCAGGGCGCGGTGAACATCCTGCAGCCCGACATCTGCCGCACCGGCTTTTCCGATGGCTTGCGCCAACGCGAACGCGCTCAGGCGGCCGGTGTGGCAGTGACCACGCACATGGGCTCGGGATCGCCGATCGTGCAGGCCGTTGCCTTGCAGTTCGGCGCCATTGCCAATGGCGATCTGCTGGCCGAAAACCAGTTCGATCTGAGCGGGGTCCTGCCCGAGGTGTTCGACTGCGGCTCAAGGTACCGGGGAGGTGTCATCGCGTTGTCGGAGCGACCCGGACTCGGTGTCGAGGTCGACGAGGAGGCGCTGGCCAAGCACTGCGTGCAGATTGAACGCTGGCGCGGCGCTTCAACGCGCATGTGACAGGCCCGTCGCTGAACGCTTTAATGGGGCCCGAGACTTACCCTACGCTCGCCTCGGCCATCGCGCTCGGCCTCGCAGCCATGGCCATCGGGTTTTCCGTCGGCGCTACAGGTATCGGCGGCTTTTTGATCATCCCGGCGATGGTTGTTCTTGTCGACCTGCCGCTGCAGGTGGCGATCGGCACGGCATTGGCGACAGGCATCACCAACGGCGCGCTCGGCACCTTTCTTTATGGGCGCCGAGGCAGTGTCGACTGGCGCCTGGCGCTGCCGTTGTGCGTCGGCGGGGCGGCGTTCGGTGTCGCCGGTGGTTTGCTCAATCGCTGGCTGCCTTTAACCGCGGTCGCGGCGATCCTGGGCTGTGTGATGGTGCTGGGCAGCGCGTTTGCCTTGCGCCCGACCCGCGGTTTGGCGATGCCGATTCTGGCGTCGCGCCCGGGCGGACAGTTCGCCATGCTCACCGGCATCGGCGCGTTGTCGGGTCTGATCGGTGGCGTCACGGGTGCCGGCGGGCCTGTGGTGTCGGTGCCACTGCTCACCATCCTGTCTTACCCGGCGACGCTCACGGTAGGCGCGAGTCAGTGCCTTCAGCTGGTCGCCAGCGCCTCGGGCATCACCCCGTATGCAAGCGTCGGCGCCGTGTCGCTGATGACGCTGGTCACCATCGTTCCGTTGCAACTGCTGGGCGGCTGGTTCGGCGTGCGGGCCATGCATGCGATGGATGTGCAAAGGGCCAGGAAGCTGGTCGCCGGTCTCGGGGTCGTCGTCGGCTGCGGGATCCTCGGTTACCTGATGTTCGGCAAGCCGTCGCTCTTGCAGTGAGCGTTATTTGACGAACGGGTTTAACTGGACGATCGGCAACCAGCTTGAGGCATTGAAGTCTGATCGCAAGGGCCAACACAGCATTCGCATCAATGACCAGTGGCGAGTCTGTTTTGTCTGGAAGTCAGATGGAGCGCACCGTGTCGAGATCGTGGACTACCACTAGGAACAATGAACATGGCCAAGTTACTTGAAGAGATTCATCCGGGCGAGATCCTGCTGGAAGATTTCATGAAGCCCATGGGCATCAGCGCGCGACAACTCGCGTCGGACATCGATGTCTCGCCCAGCAGGATCAGCGAGGTGGTGAATGGCCAGCGCCCCATCACCGCTGACACCGCGCTTCGGCTCGGATTGTTCTTCGGCATGGAGCCCCGGTTCTGGCTGAACCTGCAGTCCGAGTACGACATCCGGGTCGCGGATCGGGAGCTCAGAGCCAAGCTCTCGCCAAGGATCCGCATTTTTCAGCCGGTCGCGGTGTGATGGTCAGATTTCAAGGCTTTGTCGGATCAGCTTGCAAAGATCAGCCGGTCCCCTGTTCGGTCAGCAGCCGCTCGTGCAGTAAAGGCTTTTGACGAATGCGCCTATTTGACGAATGCGCCTATTTGACGAACTGGTTCAACTGGATGATCGGCAGCATCACTGCCAGCACGATCAGCATCACCACGCCGCCCATGGCCACAATGAGCAGCGGCTCGAGGATGGTGGCCATGTACATGGCGCGGCGCTGCACTTCGGCGCCAAGCTGGGCGGCGGCGCGTTGCAGCATCAGTGGCAGCGTGCCGGTCTGCTCGCCGAGGCGCGCAAACATCGAGACGATGCCCGGGAAGCGCTTTTTCTGGGCCAGCGCCGAGGCCAGCGGCGCGCCCTCACGCACCATCACCAGCGCGTCCAGCGCGTCGGCGCGCATGGCGCGGTTGCCGAGCGTTTCGGCGGCGGCCTGCAAGGCCTTCAGGATCGGCACGCCGGCGGTGGCCAGCATGGCCAACGTGCTGGCAAAGCGCGCCGCGTTGTAGCCGCGCGCCAGCTTGCCGGCCAGCGGCACATTGAGCCAGGCCGCATCGAAGCGCAAGCGCACATCGTCCTGCGCCAGCGCGGCGCGCCCGACCATCGCTGCCACCAGCAGCGCGGCCAGCGCGTACCAGCCGTAAGCGCGCACGGCGGCGCTCAGCCAGAGCATGGCCACGGTCAGCGCCGGCAGCGAATGCTTGGTTCCGGCAAACACCGCGGCGATCTGCGGCACCACATAGCTCACCAGGAAGATGACGATGACGATGGCCACCAGCGTGACGATGGCCGGATACAACGCCGCGCCGATCAGCTTTTGCTGCAAGGCCTGGCGCTGCTCGAGATCGTCGGCCAGGCGCTCGAGCACCCTGCCGAGGTTGCCGCTCGATTCACCGGCGCCGATGACTGCCGTGTAGATGGGCGAGAAGTCGCGTTCGTGCGCCGCCAGGGCGCGGGCGAAGGGCGAGCCGGCGTTGACCTCGGCGCGCAGCGAGGCAACGAGCTGGCGCTGCGGTTCAGCCTCGGCTTCGTCGGCGAGCGCTGTCAAGGCCCGCTCCAGCGGCAGCCCGGCGGACACCAGGCCGGCCAGCTGCCGCGTCCACACGGCCAACGTCGTGGCGTTGAAAACGCGGCGCGCTCTGAACCAGCTGCTGCGCTGCTGACCGGCTTCTCCGTCGGCCGCATTGCTTTCACCGGCTGCACCGACGCCGGCGATGGCAATCGGGATCAGCGCTTGCGCGCGCAACATGCCGCGCGCAAGGCGCGCGGTTTCGGCTTCGAGCACACCCTTGCGGGTTTGACCGGCGGCGTCGATTGCTTCGAAGGTATAGGCAGGCATCGTGGCGGGGCGCGGCGCCGGAAGTCAGCGGATGGGTGATTGTGAGGGGCGTGGTCGTTGCGACGCAGCCATCACCGGCGCAAGATGCCGGAGATCGTGATCGCCGCCACATTGTCAGGCGCACGGCCCTTCAACCGCAGCGATGCATGTTCGAGGGCCAGGCTGGTCAAAAGGAGACCCTGGTAGTTGCCGTCGAGCCGACGCAGGCGGCACCCGCTGAAGTCGAGCACCAGGCTGGCTTGCGCGCCGTTCAGGTAGTCACCGGCCATGCCGGCAATGCGACATGCCGCGACGCCGGTCCGGCCGGAGACGCCACCGTCGGCGGCGATCGACAATTCGAGGGCCGCAGCAACGTCGACCGGCGCGACCGCGCCGTCCGTCGGTGGCACGAAAAAGTTGAGCGTGCCACGCCAATCGCCATGGTAGTTGGCATAGCCTTGCCCATTTGCCTGCGGCGCAGCCCATGCGGCTACGAGCACCAGTACGAGCGGCGGCATGAACAGGCGCCCCATGGCGATCGAATCCATTTTATTCCGTGCCATTTGTCGCGTTGCTCGCGCCAACGGGCGCTCAGTCGCGCGTCACGCGCACCAGCTCCGCCTGCGACGTGATGCCGCTTTGCACCAGCCGCTCGCCGTCTTCGCGCATGACGCGCAGGCCGCCTTGCTTTGCCGCGGCGAGCAGATCGCTTTCGGCGCCGCGGTTGTGCACCAGCGCCCGCACGGCGTCGTCGGCAACGAGCAGTTCGAAGATGCCGGTGCGGCCCTGGTAGCCGGTCTCGCCACATTGACTGCAGCCGGCGCCCTGGCAATGGGTGCAGACTTTACGCACCAGGCGCTGCGCCAGCACCCCCAACAACGACGAACTCAACAGGAACGGCTCAACCCCCATGTCGGTGAGCCGCGTGACGGCGCTGACGGCGTCGTTGGTGTGCAGGGTGGCCAGCACCAAGTGGCCGGTGAGCGAGGCCTGGATGGCGATCTGCGCCGTCTCGTAATCGCGAATTTCGCCGATCATGATGACGTCCGGATCCTGGCGCAGGATGGCGCGCAAAGCCTTGGCGAAGGTCAGGTCGATACGCGCGTTGACCTGCGTCTGGCCGACGCCAGGCAACTCGTATTCGATCGGGTCTTCCACAGTCATGATGTTGCTGCGGCTGTAATCGAGGCGGCCTAGCGCGGCATACAGGGTGGTGGTCTTGCCCGAGCCAGTCGGTCCGGTCACCAGGACGATGCCATGCGGTTGCCCGATCAGGCGCTCGAAACGGCTCAAAGTCTCGCCCTGCATGCCGACAGCTTCGAGCGTCAGCTTCGATTCGCTCTTGTCAAGGAGGCGCAACACGGCGCGCTCGCCATGCGCCGACGGCAGGGTGGAGACCCGCACATCGACGGCGCGGGTGCCGATGCGCAGCGAGATGCGGCCGTCCTGCGGCAGCCGCTTTTCGGCGATGTCGAGGTCGGCCATGATCTTCAGGCGCGAGATCAGCGCGGCATGCAGGGCGCGATTGGGCTGCACCACGTCGCGTAACGTGCCGTCGATGCGAAAACGCACCGACGACGTGCGCTCGTAGGGCTCGATATGGATGTCGCTGGCACCGTCGCGCGCCGCCTGGGTGAGCAGCGCATTGAGCATGCGGATGATCGGCGCGTCACCGGCCGACTCCAGAAGGTCTTCGACGGCAGGCAGCTCCTGCATCATGCGTGTCAGGTCGGCGGCGCCCTGCACCTCGCTGACCACGGCGGCGGCGTTCGATTCGCCTTGCGCGTACACCGCGCTGATGCGTTGCGCCAACTGCTCGGGCGCCACGGTCTCGATGCGATTCACCATGTACTTGCGCATCACCTCGCCTACGCTGCTGCGTGCCGCGCCATTCCATAGCCAGAGCGTGCGCTGGCCGCCGTCGGCTTCTTCGAGCAGCAGTTGCTGCGAGCGCGCGAAGCCGTAGGGCAGGGGGTAGCGCAGCGTGCTCATCGGCGACCGCGCCAGGGTTCGTCGTAGCTGCTGTCGCCAGAGCGCGCCGGCGGTAGCGCGGTAGAGCGCGCCAACGGCGGCGGTACCGGTGCCGGCGGCGGGATCAGGCGCGTGCCTTCGATGCGGCCGGCTCCCTCCTGGCTGAAGGCCGACGGCAACCCGGACGAAGACAGGGTCGGCGGCGGCGGCAGCGGCACCAGCTGCGGCAAAACCGGCGCCGACGGCACTTCGTTCAAAAACACGTTGCCGCCGGGTTGGGCGTTCTGCTGCAGGGTGCGGATGATGTCGTAGCGGTCGGCCGAAAAGGCCTCGGTTGAAGCGGCATCGCGCATCACCACCGGCCTTAAGAAGACCATCAGGTTGGTCTTGGTGCGCGCCCGCGTCTCGCTCTTGAACAGGTTGCCGAACACCGGAATGTCGCCCAGGAGCGGCACCTTCTCCACGGCGTTGGAATAGTCGTCCTGCAGCAGGCCGCCGAGCATGACGATGCTGCCGTCCTCGACCAGCACGTTCGATTCGATGCTGCGCTTGTTGGTGGTCGGGCCGTTGGCGTCGTTGCGGCTGGCGGCATCGACGTTCGACACCTCCTGGAAGATCTGCATCTTCACCGTGCCGTTGGCGTTGATCTGGGGGCGCACGCGCAGGGTCAGGCCGACGTCCTTGCGCTCCACCGTCGTGAACGGATTGATGGTCGAGGCCACGCCATTGGTTGCCGCATACTGGCCAGTGACGAACGGCACGTTCTGACCGATGACGATCTTCGCCTCTTCGTTGTCGAGCGTCAGCAAGGTCGGTGTCGACAGCACGTTGCCCTCGCCATCGGCGGCCAGAAAGCGCGCCAGAATGCCCAGCACGTATTTTCCGTTGATCTTGTGGCCGAGGCCGAAGTTGAAACCCGTCGATGGCCGGGTCGCCAGGTTCTTGCCAGCGATGCCGACGGCCAGGTCGATGATGTTCTGCCCGGCCAAGCTCGAGTTGGTGCCGACGATGCCGACGTTGGTGTCGCCGCTGCCTCCCAGGGCACTTTGCCATTGCACGCCGAATTCCGCCGCGCGCCTGGCGTTCACTTCGACGATCAGGCTTTCGACCATGACCTGGGCGCGGCGCCCGTCGAGCATTTCGATGACGGCGCGGATCTGCCGGTATTGCGGCTCGGGCGCGGTGATGACTAGAGAGTTGCTGGCCGGATCGGCCTGAATCTGGCCGCCGGTGGACGGCGGCAGACTGCTGGCGATCGGCGCCGTCGCCTGGCTCGATGCGCCACCGACCACGCCCGATGCCGGCGGCGGCAGATTCCCCAGGATGGCCGAAGCGCCGCCGGCGCCTGCGCCGGCACCCGTGGCGCCGCCACTGAGCGCCGCGCGCAGCGTGATGGCCAGCCGCACGGCATCGGCGTTCTTCAAATAGACGACATGAATGTTGCCCGCGTTGCCGTTGCCACCTTCGGCGGGCGGACGGTCGAGCTTGGTCACCAGGTTGCGCACCAGCGACGAGCGCGCTGGGTTGGCGGCGCGCAGGATGAGCGAGTTGCTGCTGGGTTCGGCCACCAGCGTCGTGCGATAGGACGAGTCGGCGGCGCCGATGTTGGCGGGGCCCGTGGGACTGGCGCCGTCGAGCAAGCGCACCAGCAGCGGCGCCAGGTCGGTGGCGACCGAATACTTGAGGGGAATCACCTCGATGTCAGAGGCGTTGGGCACATCCAGCGCCGCGATGATGCGGCCGAGTCGCTTCAAGTTGTCGGCGTAGTCCGTGATCACCAGCGAGTTGTTGCCGGGATTGATGTTGATGGTGTTGTTGGGCGGGATCAGCGGGCGCAACACCGGCAGCAGCGAGGCCGGCGACTCGTAGTTCAGCTTGAAGATCTGCGTCACGATCTGGCTGCCGCCGAGATCCTGCGGCAGCGGCACATAGCCGCGGCGCCTGAAGGTCTGCCCGCCGCCACCGCCAGACCTGCTAGCGCTGTCGGCCGAACTGTCGATGGTCGTGACGGCGTTGCTCTGCAACTTGGCATCGGCCTCGGGCACCACCTTGAACAGGCCGTCGGCCTGCACCACCGCAAAGCCGTACAGGCGCAGTGCCGCGGCAAACTGGTTGAACGCGGCCGCGGGGTCGATCGGCCGGTCGGTGACCAGGCTGATGGTGCCCTTGACGCGAGGATCGACCACCACGTCGCGGCCGGTGATGACGGCCATGGTCCGGGCCACCGCTTCGATGTCGGCATTGGCGAAGTTCAGCGTGATCGGTTCGCCCGGGCGCACTGAAGGCGGCACTTGGGCAACCTGGGCCTTGGCCGGCAGCAGCGGCCAGAGCGATGCGGCCAGCAGCAGTTGCGCCGCCAACGTCGCGCTGCGTTTGAATGCGAAAGTGGCGCGCGGTACGCGCGACGTGCGTCGAGAGATGAATGTCGTCATGCAGAGCCCAGCGTGATGATCGAGCGCGTGGCATCGCGACGCCCGATGATGTTCAACAAGTTCGCGAGCGCCGCTTCGCGCCCTGCTGCCGCGTTGGCCTCACCGCTGAAGCGGAAGGCTTTGCCGTTCCAACTGCCGCTGCCGTTCAACTGCAGGGCGCCACCGCGAGTCACCAGCAGCATGGTCGGCGCCGGTCCACCGGCCAGCGACAGGCGGTAGCTGCCCATCGGCCTGAGTGTCGAAAGGCTGGACGAAATATCGCTGGCATCGAGTGTCGCTGCGCCGCTGATGCCGAGCAACGGCCGACGCCAGTCCAACACCAGGTCTTGCGTCGCCAGCTCCAGCATGCCGTCGAGCTTGAGCGTGTTCCACGGCGCGCCGAAGCCCGCGAGCAGGGCGGCCGGCCAACGCGAACGGCCATCGGCGACGCGCAGGGTGAGCGCATCGCTGCCCGGCTCGGCGTTGACGACCAGCGGCTGCTCGGCGCAGCACGGCAACTCCAGGCGTGCCCGGATGCCCCGCCTGGTCGGCCGCAATTGCCAACTGAGGCGGCCCGGCAGGGCGATCGATGCGCTGCCGCCAGTGCCGCTCGCGAAGACCACATCGGCGGCGCCCGACCAGACGCTGCCGCTGCTGTTTTCAAGCAGCACCCGGCCATCGCTGACTTGCGCCAATGCCGCGGCCAGCCAACGCGCCGGCGCAAAGTAGATGAGCGCTGCCAGCGCTCCGATACAACCGCCGACGAGTGCCGCGCGCCACACCAGGCCGGTGCGGGGCGTCGACGACGGATCGGATGACCGCAGTCGCCAGGGGGAAGAACGAGACGGGCGAGAAGGGCGAGACGGCTGCGACGGCCGCGCCGGACGGGCGGGCGCCACAGCGGCAAGGGCGCGTGGGGAGGACGCCATGCTCGCGCTCATGCGTTCACTGCGCCGCCGGCAAGCCGAGTTGAATCATGCCGTCCCAACGCGGCTGTGCCGCGTCCTGGTCGTTGCCATCGGCCGGCGCCGTGGCGGTGCCGGAGCCCCGGCTGGACCGTGTCGCCACGGCCAGATTGGCGTTGATACGTGCTGCCAGCGCTGTCGCCGTCGGCGTGGCGTTGGCGGGCGCCGCCGCCTGCGCCAGATGCACTTCGCGCGGCCGCGCCCGGGCGTTGGTGCGCACCTGTGCCAGCCAGTCGGCCAGCGCGGCTGCCGGTGCCGCGCGCAGGTTGACGCTGGCATTGCCGCCGCCCGCGCCGGTGATCAGCTGGGCGTGCTGTTCATCGATGCGTTGCCTGAGCGAATCCTGCAGCGTGCGCAGGGCATCTTCCCGGTTGGCACGCGGTTGTGCCAACAAGGTCCGCGCCTGCGCTTCCAGCGCCGTCATCTGCTGCAACTGAGCGTTCAGGCGCGCATGTTCTTCGGGCGCCGCGCGCAAGGTGCGCAGCGCCGGCGCCAGCGCCAGCCACCAGCCGAGTGCCAGCACGAGCAGCGTCGCCGCCAGCGTCACGAAGCGACGTTCGCGTTGCCCGAGCGCCGCCCAACCACGTTCGATGAACGCCAGGCGACTCACGCCCGTGCCCGCCCGCAGCCAGTGAAATCCATCCTCATCGCACCGCCTCCGGCTGCATCAGCAGCAGGTCGCCCTCGGACTGAATCTGAAAGCCGCGCGGCCCGAGCTGGGCGCGCACTTGCGCCACCTCCGGCCCTTGCAGACCCAGCCCTCGCAGGCGCAATTGACCGTTGGCATAGTCGATGGCCGATGGCACGCGGCCCGCTGGGATGGCCGGCGCCAGAGCCGCCAGCATCGGCTCGAAATCGTCTCGTGCAATGGCGCCGGTGGCCTGGCGCAGGTTGGCGACTTCGCGTTCCATCTGCAACGGCGCATCGATCACCAATGTGACCGCCGGAAAGGTCCGCACGAGAATCGCCTTGACGGCCTGGCGCTTGCCTTCCAGCGTGCGCCCTTCCTGCCAAGCCCAGGCATTGAGCCCGACCAGTTGCACCAGCGCCAGCAAGGCGGCGCCCCAGCGCGCCGCCCGCCACTCGGGCGCATAGCGCAGCCCCTGCCAAAGCGAGGCCACCTTTTTGCCGGCACGGGCGCGGGCGTTGGCCGCAAGTTCGAACTGCGCAAGATCCCATTCCGAGCGTTGCGCCTTCATCCACCGCCTGGCGGTCGGCAGGATCTTGATCGGGCGCTGCAGCCAGGCTTCCGCCGTTTCAGCAACCGCCGGTTCGGCGGTAACGATGGCGGCGTTGGCCAATGCCGCACCGAGCCAGCCCGCTTCCACGGCGGCTGCGTCGGCAGCGCCGAGCAGCGGCAGGGTGTTCACGCCGGTGGCATCACATTGCGTGAAAAGCGGTGCTTCGGGTGTGCCGGTGGCGAACACCAGGGCCGGCGCGCCAGCGGCTTGCGGTGCCAGCTCGGGCACGATGCGCACGACCCGGCGACCGCTGGCTTCGAGCGCCTGCACGATGCTGCGCAGCCACTGGCGATCACAGGCGGCGACCCAGATCGGTCCGACGGCGCGGGCATCGGGCTGCAGAGCGAAGTGCAGCGTCTGCGGCGTATCGAGCAGGCGTTCCTCGAGCATGCCGTCGAGTACTGCGCGCAGGCGCGTCGGATTGCCGAAGCTGCCAGGCGGCAAGGTCAGGCGGTGCCAGGAAAGCGCTGCAGATGGTACGCCCAGTACCACCGTGTTGTTGGGCGGCAGCAGCGCCAATGGCGCCTGGCCTTTGGTGCGAACGCGCCCGCCGTCGTCGCGCGTGACGAGCCAAGCCAGCTCACCGTCGGCGACAGCCGGCGGGACAGGGGCGATGACGAGCAGCAAGGCCATGGGCGCGCGTTGAAGGCGTAGTGGGCGTAGAGGGCGTAGAAGGCGTGGTGATGCGCAGGTGATCCAAGGTCGCCAGTCGCGTAAACCGGCAGCGTCACAAATTGTAGGCGCGAGTAAGCGCCCACCATACCTCAAATTGCTATCGGTTTCATAGCTATTCCGGCTTACTGGGCATGCCTTTGCGCAATATGCGACTTAGCTCACACCGGTTGAACCGGGACTCAGCCCTTGGCCGGCGATTCCGTGGTGCCGGCGCCACGTTCGCGCCAAAGAACCTTGAGGGCGATGCCGTCGCGGCGCAGCAGCGAGTGCTCTTCGACCCAGATCTGGCCCAGGCGCAGCCGACCCAGAACTTCGAAAAACCGCGTGCTGACGCTGTGCTGGCCTTCGACAAAACGGCTTTCTCGCGTGTTGATTGCCAGGTTGGCATCGGCCAGCGACTTGAAATGAGTCTGCGCGCGCTGTTCGACCAGGCGCTTGGCCGTCGCCAAGTCGAGCGTTGGCACGCTGGCGAACAGCACCTCGGCGCTGGCGGTGTTGACATTCACAGGCGTGGGCAGTGGCAATACCGTGACATACGGCTCGAGCGCCGCCGCGGTTTCAGTTGCGAGGCCGAGCCAGACCAGTTGCGAAGGATGCTGCGGCAGCAACGGTGCCGGCCCGCTGTCGGTATTCGCCGAGGCGGTTTCAACCGGCTGACCGAGCGCGGCGGCCAAGCCCGCGACCATCGCGTCGAGCTGGCTTTGCGGCAGGTCCAACAACTTGAACAGCTTGTCGAATGACGCGACAGCCGCTGGCACCGGTTTGCCGCCATCGACCAGGTTGCGCACATTCAACTTGGCTTGCGCGTCGACCATGCGGCCCGACATGAAGGCGTCCGGCAGGCCGGCGACGCTGTCGCTGGCGACGTTTTTCTCGGCCGCCAGAAAGCTCGAAAGGCGAGCCTCCTCCAGCGGTACGGCCCACGGCTCGGCCAGGTGGTCGGCGCCGCCGGCGCGACCATCCTCGCGCAGGATCAGACGGGCCCAGTCGAGCGCTCCGACCAGCACCCAGGCGGCCTGAACGCGAGCCCGTTCGGCGCCCTCGACCTCGACAGCGCGCCATTGCTGCCAAAGCGCCGCCGCCGAGAAGGTGGCGACCAGCATCACCGTGAGCATGGCGGCCAAAAGAGCGGCGCCGGACTGGCGCCGGGCCGAACTTCGAACAGGCTGACACGCGAACGCCGCGGAGCGACGGAACGTCGGACAGCCGAATGCAGAGAGCGAAGAGGTCCTGCAGAGGGCGACGAGGTTTTGCAGAGGCCGTTTCATTGCTTGCTCTCGCCATAGCTGGGTCGCACCCAGTCGCGCGTGATGACGCCGCTGAGCCCATCGCCTGGCGCCAGAGTCAGCACCAGCCGCAGTCCATCGGGCAATGCCTCCTGGCCAGCAACGGTGCGAGAGTCGATGCCGAAGTTCGGCGCCACCGTCCAGCGCGCGTTCTGGAAGGTCGCCAATTGCCAACCCTGCAGCGGCAGCAGCGCCACGTCGGCATCGGCGGGGAGGCCGGCTCCGTCGCGGGCCCAGGCCTCGGCCAGTTGCCAGGCCTGTTGCCATTCGCCAAATCGGGTCAGCGGCGGCGACTGCCAGCGGCGCCAGAAGCTGCCGTCCGGCCCGGGCCGCAGCGTCCAGGCCACCACCAGCATCGCCGGTGTCGCCGCCGCGCTGGCGCGCCGCGTCAGGCGCAGCACGCGGCCGTCCCATTCCAGGGCCTTGGTCTGAGGCAAGGCGGCGACGGCGTCGAGGTCGACGCTCCACTGCGCCAGCGCGGTCTGCAACGTCAGCACCGCGTCGCCCCGCACCTGGTTGGCGCGCGTGGTGCGCGCCATACCCTCGAGCCCGCGCCAACTCATGAGCGCCAGCAGCGCCATGATGGCGATCGCCACCATCAGTTCGATCAGCGTGAAGCCGCCGCTTCTGCGCTCGCTTCGACATGCCGCCATCAAAACCGCCCGACCACGGTGGACAGGCGCAGCACCGGCGCTTCGCCGGCGTTGTTCACCTGCACATCGACGCGGCGAAAGTTGGGGTTCAGCGTGGGCGTCGTTGACACGCCGATTCTGAATTCGACCCCGGCCTGCAAGCAAACGGCGCTCGACTCGCCGATCGGTGGCATCAGGCGCGCCAGGCGTGTCTTGATGAGTTCGTTGTCGCCGCACAGTCCGGCGAGCAACACCTCGGACTGCCGTTCGGAATTGCGCGTCAGAGATTCGGTCGCGCGGGCACCGGCGGCGAGAGCGATGGCGACGATGCCCAGCGCCACCATCACTTCGATCAGGGTGAAGCCGCGGCGCTGTGCCGGCGTTGCACCCCAGGACCGGCGCCGCGCCAACGATCGCGTTTGCGCGACGACACATCCGCTGTTCATGGCCCTGTCACCAACGTGAACGGGCGCAGGCCGTCGGTTGCGAGCAGCAGGGATTGCGGCGGCTCGCCGGGCAGGGTGAGCCGCACTTGCTGCGCCGCAACGATCGGATCGGGGCCCAGCTCCAACGCCGGCAGCAGCGCACCCGATGCGCTGAAGGCCTGGGCAGAGATGCCCTCGCCGAGCCAGGTCCCGGGCAGTGCCTTGGCCGGCAAACCGTCGAAAATGAAGCCGCCTTCGATTGGGCGCCAACGCACCGGCGCGCCGCTGGCCCGTGACTGTGCCCGGGCCGAATCGAGAAGGGCCGCAAGTCGGTCGGCTTCACGCTCGAGTTGCGCTGAGGAAGCGCTGCGCAGCGCCAGGCCGACGCCGGCCGTTGCCAGAGCAATGATGGCGATGACGACGATCAGTTCGAGCAGCGTGAAGCCGCCCGTTCGCTCGCCCGCTGCAGAGGCGCTACTGCCAACTGCCGATATCGGCATCGTTGCCCTCGCCGCCGGGCTGGCCGTCGGCGCCGAGCGAGAACACGTCGATTTCGCCCTTGAGGCCCGGGTTCAGGTATTGATAAGGGCGGCCCCATGGGTCGTTCGGCAGCTTCTCGAGATAAGGCTTCCAGTTCGGCGCCGGCGGCCCGGCGCTGGGCCGCACGAGCAGGGCCTGCAGTCCTTGTGGCGAAGTCGGGTAGCGTTGGTTGTCGAGCCGGTACAGCTTGAGCGCCTGCATCAGGTTGTTGACGTCGGTGCGTGCCGCCGTGGTCCGCGCATCGTCGGCACGGCCGATCACGTTAGGCACGATCAACGCCGCCAGCACGGCGAT
The DNA here is from genome assembly GCA_039925525.1 of Variovorax sp. Classification (GTDB taxonomy): domain Bacteria; phylum Pseudomonadota; class Gammaproteobacteria; order Burkholderiales; family Burkholderiaceae_C; genus Variovorax. The sequence continues at coordinate 4,963 of JBDSYU010000155.1, read as the reverse complement.
GATGACCAGCACCACCATCAATTCGATCAGCGTAAAGCCACGTGTTTGGCGGATGCGATACATGGTCTGGATGCTAAACGGTGCGCCGCCGGCATTCGCCTCCTTGTGTGTGTTCATGGCTTTGGCAAGGCGCGGCGAGCGTGGAGTAATCATCGAAAGCAATGGCGGATGCTGCAATCGGGCGGCCGGAAGCTGTCGCCTGGAGGTCGCTCAATGATAATCCGCGTCAATGTCGCTCTTGCTTGCTCTCAAACGCTGGCCGGCGCCGTTGGCCACAGGGTCGCTTTGGGCCTTGGCGGCCGGCGGCGCCGTGTTCTGGGCCTTGCGCCTCGCGACACCGGCACCGGCGCCACCGGCGCCGGCCTTGCCGGCGGTACCGGTGGCCGCCATCGATGCCGAGGCAGTGGCGCGCCTGTTCGGTGCCGTGCCGTCGGCCGCGCCGACGCGCGCGCTCGCGGACACGCGCCACCAGTTCACTCTGCAAGGGGTGGCGGCCGATGGCGAACAGCGCGGTGCCGCGCTGATTTCCATCGATGGCCAAGCGCCGCGTCCGTATCGCGTCGGTGCAGCGGTTGGCGATGCGCACACATTGTCGGCAGTCGGCGTGCGCTCGGCTACGCTGGCTCCGCTCTCAGGTGGCGGGGACAACATGACGCTGCAGGTGCCGGTGCCCAATCTGGTCGACCTGAGCGCGGGCGCCCGCTCGGGCGTCGGTGTGGCGACGCCACCGACCGCAGTCATCGCCAGACCAAGACCGCCGTTGGCGCCGCTGCCGCCGCGCTTCGATCCCGGCCGGCCAGCGCCGATTCAACGCATCGGTCCGCCGCCCCTGCCACCGCGCTAAAGGTGAGATTGGCTAAAGAGGGCGTAAAGCAATCGTAGCGAGCGGCCCGAGGTTGCATTGAGGACCGCAGCCGTACTTGCGTACGGCGAGGACCGCAGGTGCAGGATCGGGTCGCGCAGTAGATTTATTCATGCCTACTTCAGCGCAGGAACAGGCGATAGGCCGGGTTGGCGGTTTCCTCGATCGACGGATAACCCAGCGTGCGCACGAAATCGGCGAACGCGCCCGCGTCGGCATGCGGCACCTGCACCCCAACCAGGATGCGCCCGAAGTCGCCGCCTTGATTGCGATAGTGAAAGAGGCTGATGTTCCAGTTGGGCTGCATCAGGCGCAGGAACTTCAGCAACGCGCCGGGGCGCTCCGGAAATTCGAAGCGCAGCAGCCTTTCGTCGTGCGCCAGTGCGCTGCGCCCACCGACCATGTGCCTGAGGTGCTCCTTGGCCAACTCGTCGTGCGTCAGATCGATGGCCTCGAAACCATGCGCGATGAAGTTTGCGGCCAATTGCCGCGATTCGCCCGGCCCACTGGTGGCCATGCCAATGAACACGTGGGCCTGCTCGGCGTCGCTGATGCGGTAGTTGAACTCGGTGACGCTGCGCGATGTCGCAAGGACTGCCGGCGCGCCGGCGGCGCCCGGCGCGTCGCCTTGGGTCGGGCTGGGCAACTGGCCGATCAATTCGCAAAAACGGCGAAAGCTGCCACGCTCTTCAGGCAACGTCACCGCGAACAACGCTTCGCGCTCTTCGCCGACCTCGGCGCGCTCGGCGACAAAGCGCAGCCGTTCGAAGTTCATGTTGGCGCCGCACAAGATCGCCGCGTAGGTTTCACCCGTCGTTCCCTGCTCGGCCACGTACTTCTTGATGGCCGCCACCGCCAACGCGCCAGCCGGTTCGACCAGGGCTCGGGTGTCGATGAAGATGTCCTTGATGGCGGCACAGACGGCGTCGGTGTCGACACTGACATAGCCGTCGACCAGTGCGCTGGCCACCCGCAGCGTCTCTACCCCGACTTGCTTGACAGCCGTGCCGTCGGAGAACAGACCGACATCGGACAAGAGCACGCGCTCGCCGGCCGCGACCGAACGCATCATGGCGTCGGAGTCGTCCATCTGCACGCCGATCACCCTGACTTCGGGGCGCACCGCCTTGATGTAGTTGGCGACGCCGGCAATCAGTCCGCCACCGCCGACGGCGACGAACACCGCGTCGAGACGGCCCTGGTGCTGGCGCAACATTTCCATGGCCACCGTGCCCTGGCCGGCAATCACGTCGGGGTCGTCAAAGGGATGGACGAAGGTGAGCTGCTGCGCCTCCTGCAATCCGAGCGCATGCGAATAGGCGTCGGAAAAGCTTTCGCCGGCCAGGACGATCTCGCCGCCGAGCGCGCGTACGGCGTCGATCTTGACCTGCGGCGTCGTCAGCGGCATGACGATGACGGCGCGTGCGCCGAGCTTGCGCGCCCCCAGCGCAACGCCCTGGGCGTGGTTGCCGGCAGACGCGCAGATCACGCCCTGCGCCAGTTGCGCCGCGCTCAACTGCGCCATCTTGTTGTAGGCACCACGCAGCTTGAAGCTGTGCACCGCCTGCTGATCCTCGCGCTTGAGAAGCACCGTGTTGCGCAGACGCTCCGACAGCGCCGGCGCCGGATCGAGCGCCGATTCGATCGCCACCTCGTAGACCCGCGCTGTCAGGATTTTCCGCAGGTAATCGGCGGGTGTGAGCGCGATGGGCATAGCCGGCGATCATAGAGAAGCAAGAACCGATTGCCGGTGCTCGGTCGTACCCGTGATTGCGCCGTCCAAGAAAAAGAGCCCCGAGGTCTTGCGACCTCGGGGCTCAATCCACCAATTGACAGGGTGGAGGAGACACGGACTGCGCCGCGGGATGGCCACGGAGCGATGAAATAAAGTATAGCGGCGCGACGTCGTGTTTGCCTGCCCTTCACCTGTATTGGCCAGCGAAGTGCTGCAAGCGTGATCTATTTCGTTGCCATATCGCAACTCACGAAAGGACCAATCGATGGATTGCACAGTCACCTGGACCGGCGCTGCCGGCACCCGCTCGGCCATGGGCTTTGTCGCCGAAACCGGCAGCGGCCACTTGCTGGCGATGGACGGGGCCCCAGACGCGGCCAAGCCGCAAAACGGCGGCCAGAACCTGGCGCCCAGGCCGATGGAGACAGTGCTCGCCGGCACCGGTGCCTGCAGCGCCTACGACGTGGTGCTGATCCTCAAACGCGGCCGCCACGCGGTCGAGCGATGCAGCGTGGCCCTGACCAGCGAGCGGGCCGAAACCGACCCGAAAGTGTTCACCAAGATCCACATGCATTTCAGCATCTCCGGCCGCGGTATTGCGCCGGCCGCAGTGCAGCGCGCCATCGCCATGAGCCACGAAACCTATTGTTCGGCCAGTGTCATGCTGGGCAAGACGGCGACGATCACCACCAGTTTCGAGTTGAGCGAAACGACCTGAACGATGTTTCAGGCGGGCTCTATACGCGGTGCGCTACCGTCGTCATGACGCGTGCGGCCAGCCGCATCAGGCCGCGCACCGGTAACGGCAATTCGGCCGCGCCGGCACTCCAGGCCTGTGCTGCATGCCGGGCCTCGTCCAGCTTCATTTGCGTCACCACCACACGTGAAGCGGTGTCGCCGACGGGAAGGCGGGCCAGATGGCTGTCCAGGTGCGCCTCGACCTGGCGTTCTGTCTCGGCCGCAAAGCCGAGGCTGGTGGCGTCTCCGAGGCGACCGGCAACGAGGCCCAGAGCGAAGGCCCCGGCGTACCACAGCGGGTTGAGCAGTGACGGCCTTGCCTCCAAGTCGCGAAGGCGTTCGCGCGTCCAGGCCAGATGGTCGGTTTCCTCGCGCGCAGCAGCCTCGAAGTGCCGGCGCAGGGTGGCATTGTCGGTGCTGGCCGCCTGCGCCGTGTACAAGGCTTGCGCGCACACCTCGCCGACGTGATTGACACGCATCAGCGCGCCGGCTTGGCGTCGTTCGCGGGGCTCGAGGGTCAGCGGCGCAGTGGTCGGCGCGGGCATTGGCCGGGCGCTGCGAGGCTCGGCGAACAGCGTGCGCAGGGCTGTATCGGCGGCCTGGAGGAGGGGGTCGAGACGTTGGGACATAAGACAAGAGATTCGCCTGCAGGAAGAATGTTGCACTAGAAAAAGTGGCACTGCCAACGCGGGGTGCCGCGATGCCGCGCGCTCGCTGGAGCGAGGTTGATGGGCTGAAGGACCGAACGCCCGGCAGGTTTCCTCGCCGCCCCAGCGCCGACGCATTGCCCGCCGTCGCTTTGTTGCACTGCTGCAACGAAACACCGACGCCATGCCATTTTTTCACGGAATTGTTTTGCCCTCCGGGAGCGGCTCTGGTGCAATAGCAACAACTTCCGAAAAGGAGGTTGGCCCGGGGTCCGGCAGGGAGCAAAAAAGCGCTGATGCGCGACGCGCCCTTCGAACCGGAGCCCTTGTTTAACCTTGGAGAATTTAGCAATGAAAAAATCCCTAGTTGCTCTGGCTGTCCTGGCTGCTGCCGGTGCCGCCTCGGCGCAGTCCAGTGTCACCCTGTACGGTCGTCTCGACCTGGGTGGCAACTATGTCAAGCAATCGGCCAACCAGAACGCCTCGATCGGCGCCCTAGGCCTGGGCGGCTATGTCCGTGCCAACGCGGCCAGCAAGGACTACAGCGTCTTCGGCAACCAGCATGCGCGCACCACCAGCCGCATCGGCTTCATCGGCCGCGAAGACCTGGGCGGCGGCGTTGCCGCGATCTTCAACTACGAGTTCAAGATCGACCCGGACAACACCGCCAGCAACTCGGTGCTCGGCACGCGTAACTTCTATGCCGGCCTGACCGGCGGCTTCGGCACCGTCGCCCTCGGCACCGGCCTGAACCCGTTCGACGATCTGCGTGGCTACAGCGCTTCCACCTACAGCATCGGCGGCGGCGACTTCCTGACCAAGCATGCCGTCGGCTTCAAGTTCATCGGTATCGACGGCAAGCAATTCGGCGCTGGGCCCACCGACGTGTTTGGCAAGCCAGCTGATACGGTGATCAATCCCGGCGCGGCTGTCATCGGCGGTTCCGGCATCGGTGCCCGTTCGATCAACTCGATCGGTTAC
>JBDSYU010000154.1:0-26136 GCA_039925525.1 Variovorax sp. | reverse complement strand
TGACCAACGCATCCTTGTTTCGTTGGGCCATGGCAAGGCCGGGCAGCGCCAGGGCGGTGACGCCCGCTGCGGATGAGGCAAGGATGGTGCGACGGCTCAGCATGGATGGCACTCCTGTGGGTGAAGGTCCGATGATTATGGCGGGCAGTTTGCAGCAGAGACGACGGGCCGTCTGCCCAATTCGTATCGACTCAGTCACCTCGCTACTTTCTATAGACGGTGGCAGCGCTGCAATAGATTGCCTCTAAGCGATATCTCTCCACAAACGGGGAGGCTCAGAGTCTGAGAGTTTTTCAGTCGTGCCTGAGCGGCGCGTCAAAACGTGTCCGATCTAGGCGCAAAGCGCAGATATAGCTCCCGCTATGGCGAGCATTTGCAACAACGAGCGGGCGCGTTTTGGCGTGATGAGCGGGCATGTGCGAAAGACTCTCAGACTCTCAGGTATCCGGCTCGTCGCGCGCCTGCCAGAGGTCGACCAGCATCATGGCGATCCCGATCAGGACGACGACGATCATGGCTGGCTCTTGCACCTTGATCACGAAACCGGCGAGAAACGCGACCATCAGGAGCGCGCCAATGAGGCCGAAGATCAATTTCATGCTGTGTCTCCCGATGTTCGTGTCAGGCCGCGGCGGCCTGAACCTTTTGCACCAACCAGCGTGCGGTGCGCAAAAGGCGTGCGTCGTCGCCGCGCCGGCCGACCAGTTGCACGCCGATCGGCAAACCGTTTTCGCCATGCAGAAGCGGCAGGCTGAGCGCGGGCATGCCCAGGAACGTCCATAAGCTGCACATCACCGGATCGCCGGTACCCGAAAGCCCGGCCGGCGCGGTACCGAGCGTGGCCGGCGTCACCAGCGCGTCGAAGCGCTCGAAGATCGGCCCGAAGCTCTCGATCAGGATCGGCACCCGAGATAAAGCTTCGCGGTATGCGACGGCGCTGATCCTGCGCCCGCGCTCAATCTGGTCGCGCAGTGACTCGGACAGCTCTTGCCGACCGCGCTCGTACTCGACCGAAAACGAGCCGGCGAGATCGGCTTCCATCACGGTCTGCAGCCAACCGACCGCCGCGGCCGCGGTGGAAGGCAAGGGGAACGGCGCAATCCGGTCGCCGAGCAGGTCGACCAGTTCGCCGAACGCGGCTTGCGCGTCGGGCGCGACCCGATCCCAGAACGGCGTTGCGACCCATGCCAGCGCGGGCAAAAGCGGAGCATCGGCTGCTGCCATCTCGACCAGCGGCGGCGTGGCCGCGGGCCGGGTCAACGGATCTTTTGGATCGTGGCCGGACAGCGCCTGGGCCAGCAGCGCCACGTCGCCCAGCGTGCGTCCGAACACGCCGACCGCGTCGAGCGGCGGCGACTGGGTCAGCACGCCGCTGCGCCCGATCAGTCCCGCGCTTGGCTTGAAGCCGTAGACCCCGCAGAACGACGCCGGGCGGATCACCGAGCCGTTGGTCTGGGTGCCGATCGCAAGCGGTGCCATGCCGGCCGCCACCGCCGCCGCCGACCCGCTGGACGAGCCGCCGGGGGTGTGCGCCGGGTTGTGCGGGTTGCGCGTCTTGCCCGGGGCGTAGGTCGCAAGCTCGGTGGTGACGGTCTTGCCCATCACCAGGCCGCCGGCTGCGCGCAGCCGGCGCACCAGATGGGCATCTTCCGAGGGTAGGCGGCCGGCGTGCAACACGGTGCCGTCTTCGGTTGGTAGATCGGCCGTGTCGATCACATCCTTGACGCCGACCGGCAACCCGAACAAGGCGCCGTGCGGCTCGCCTGCCGCGTGCGCCTCATCGGCGGCCCGGGCCTGGGCCATCAGGTGGGCACGGTCCAGGTGAGCCCACGCCTCGACCTGCGCGTCCACTTCGTCGACTCGCGCCAGCAGAGCGGTTGCGTAGTCGACCGCCGCGAATTCCCCCGCAATCATGCGCCGGCAAGCTTCAGCGGCGCCGAGTGCGACCAACGCGGCGGGATCGAGGCTCATCGGCGATCTCAACGGCTGTAGAGAACCTGGGGCAGCCAGGTTACCAGCCCCGGGAAAACGTAGATGGCGATCATCGCGACAAACACCATCGACAGGAAAGGCAGGCAGCCCTTGAAGATGGTTGCCAGGGTCACGCTCGGCGGCGCTACCCCCTTTAGATAGTAGGCCGACATCGCCATCGGTGGGGTCAAGAACGAAGTCTGCAAATTCAGCGCGACCAGAATGCCAAAGAAAATCGGATCGACCTGGAAGTGCTCGAGCAGCGGCAGAAATATCGGCACGAAGATGATGATGATCTCGCTCCACTCGAGCGGCCAGCCGAGCAGGAAGATGATCGCCTGCGTGAGCAAAAGGAAGGTGATGGTGTTCAGGTCGAGGCCAAGCACGAACTGCTTGATTACGCCTTCTCCACCCAGGTAGCTGAAGATCGATGAAAAGGTCCAGGAGCCCACGAACAGGTAGCAGACCATCGCCGACGTGCGCGCCGTCAGGTAAACGGCCTCGCGCAGCTTGCTCCAGGACATGGCCCGGTACGCCATCGCCAGCAGCACCGAGCCCAGCGCACCGATCGCTGCCGCTTCGCTCGGTGTCGCAAGGCCGAACAATATCGCGCCGAGCACCGACATGATCAGCAACGCAAGCGGCAAGAATGCCTTGAGCAAAAGCAGCACGACCTCGATGAAGCCCATGGCCGCCTGATCAAGGGGCAGTCTGGGCATGAGCTTGGGTTTCCAGATGGCAATGACCACGACGTAAGCCATATACAGGCCAGCCAGCAGAAAGCCCGGAATCAGCGCCGCCGCATAAAGCTTGACCACCGACACGCCGGCCGTGGCGCCGTAGACAATAAGCATGATCGATGGCGGAATCAGGATGCCCAAGGTACCGCCTGCGCAGATCACGCCTGCCGAGATGCGCTGGTCATAGTTGGCCTTGAGCATCGCCGGGAAAGCCAGCAGGCCCATCAGCGTAACGACTGCGCCGACGATACCGGTGGCGGTCGCGAACAGTGCGCAGGTCACGAGCGCGGCGATCGCCATCGCACCGGGCACCCGCCGAAAAGCCACTTGCAAGCTCAAGAACAGTTTGTCGAGAATGTTCGACCGCTCGATCATGTAGCCCATAAACAAGAAGAGCGGGATGGCCACCAATATGTCGCTGTTCATCACGCTGAACGTGTTCTGCGTGAACAGATAGAAGACCCGGTTGTCGAAGAACGCCTGATCCGGCGTGAAGTAGGCGTAGAAACCGAAGGCGATACCCATCGCCATCAGCGTGAAGGCGATCGGAAAGCCGAGCAGGATCACGAAGATGAACAGCCCCAACATCAGCAGGGCAAGTTGCGGATTGGTCATAGGGCGACCTTCGCACTGCGCGCTGCGCCGCTTGTCAGGGTCTTGATGCGCGCGCTCACTGGACCACCCTCCGCGCTACGCGCTTCGGGATGAGCGCTTGGGAGCGGCCCGGCGCGCTCACTGGAGTACCTTCGCGCTGCGCGCTACGGTATTCGCCCTTGGGGCGGCCCGGCGCGCTCATGAGCGCACCCCTGCGTCCGGCCCCGACGGATGCGCTTGCATCAACTGTTCGAACTCTTCGATGTCATGCGTGCGCGGCGGCCATTGGCCTTCCCGCAGACAGACCACGCAGCGCAGCACCTCGGCAATGCCTTGCAAGGTCAAGAGCACGCCGGCAACGGGAATCAGCATCTTGAGCGGCCAGATCGGCACGCCGACCGGGCTGTTCACGCTGACCTCCTTGATCGCAAAGGATTCGTAACCGTAACCCCATCCCGCAATCACCAGCGCGAGGACGCCCGGGAAATAGAAAAGAAAGTACAAGACGAACTCGAGCCCCGCCTGAACCCGTGGCGGCCAGCGGCGTGAGAACACGTCGGCCCGCACGTGGCCGCCGCGCGACAGCGTATACGCGCCAGCCATCAGAAAGAGCGCACCATAAAGGATGTAGCTCAGATCGAACGCCCAACTGGTCGGATCGCGCAGCACGTAGCGCACGAACACTTCGTAGCTCACGCCCAGGGTGAGGATGACGATGCACCACGCAAACGCGTGGCCGATCGATTTGTTGAGCAGGTCAATCGTCTTGATGATGGCGCGGATCAAGTCGGCTCCTCACAGCGAAGCGGGCCCTGCGGCCCGCCTACTGAACGTCAATGGGACCGGCCGATCAGGCCACCATCCCGGGAATTTTCCCGTGCACGTGCTCGTAGCCGGTAAGGTAATCGGCTTCATTCAGGAACATGTACTTGGCCACCCGCTTGGACCAGGCGAGCTGGCTTTCGACCACTTTCTTGAAGAATGGGTCTTCGTCCGACAGCTTCTTGGTGACCACGTCCCAGGCCTTGAGCTGCGCCTCGAACACCGACTTGGGCGTGCGGATGACGGTGACCTTGTCGGTTGTGGCCAACGCCTCCAGATCTTTGGAATAGTTGTCCATCGCGGTCCACCAGTTCGACGACGATGCGGCTTCGGCCGAATAGCGCAGGATCGCCTGAAGGTCTTTCGGCAACGCGTCGTGCTTCTTGCGGTTAAAAGCGATTTCGAAAAACTCCATCGCCTGGTGGAAACTGCCCATCATGTAGTACTTGGCCACGTCCTGCGCGCCGAACCGACGGTCCGAGGTCGGGTTGTTGAACTCGAAAGCGTCGATCACGCCGCGGTCCATCGCAGGCACGATCTCGCCGCCCGGCAACTGCGTCACCTTCATGCCCATTTCCTGCATCAGGTCTGCGGCCAGGCCCACGGTGCGGTACTTCAAGCCCTTCATGTCGTCGATGCTCTTGATCGGCTTCTTGAACCAGCCGAGCGGCTGCGTCGGCATCGGCATGGCGAAATAGCCGACCACATCCAGGTTGATCTTCTTGAGCAGCTCCTGATACATCTCCAGGCCGCCGCCGCGGTAGATCCAGGCCAGCGTCTGCGGTGCATCGCAGCCGTTGATCGGGCCAGAGCCGAACAACGACGCGACCTTGCTCTTGCCGTACCAGTAGACCGGCACGCCATGGCAGGCATCGAGCACGCCCTTGCTGGTGGCGTCCATCACTTCGAACGGCTTGACGACCGCCCCGCCGACAAGGTAGTCGATGCGCAGGCGCCCGCCCGACATTTCGTTGACCCGCTTGACGTATTCTTCGGCCATCTCGTTGAAGATGTCCTTGGCGCCCCAGGCGCCCTGCATCTTCATCACCACTGGCGACTGCGCAACGGAAATCATCGGCGCGGCCATGGCGGCGGCGCCGGCGACACCAGTCGCTGCCGCGCCGAGAAATCGGCGGCGCGGGGGGCTTGCCGCTTCGGCGGATGCGCCTGAAGTGGCTGAAGTGGGTTCGGATTTGGGATGAATCACACGAGTCTCCTGATCTTGGCGTTGCCGCGAATAACTGACCGGACCACTATCGGCCCACCCGCCAGGCCAGCGCAACCGGGAAAACCCGTCGTTTCAACATCAGCGAATCGCTGGGGATCGAACGGCCGAACGCGTTGCGCGCGTTGGCCGAACTGCCGATACTCGAAGCGTCGTTGTACGGGAAAAGGTCAGCGTGGCAGTTTGAAGGTTCATATCAACGAGCGCGGCGAACTGGCTGCGCGTCATTTGGCCTTCGCCTGCAACGACGGCGCGACCGCCGCTCGCCACACGGCCCGCCCGTCTTGTCGCGCTGAAATCCAGCACTCGGCGTCTGGGTCGCCACCGGCGTGATCGTCGGCTTTCTGGGTGGGCCGCTCAACGTGCTGCAGCGCATCGTCATCTCCGTCGCTGGCATGAGCATCTTGATTCCGCACGGCACCTTCGCCGGGGCTGTCTTCCTGGAAGCGGTTGGCTTGGTGGTTGTTGCGCTGTTCCTCTACTGGCGCTTCAGGGGTGGGCGCACGGCATCACAACCCGCACCGATTTAGCCAGCCAGTATTTTTGAGATGAGTAGATAAAGCTGAAAATCAGCCGGCTTATGAAGCTCCAACGCATCGAAACCGATCTGCTCAGGTATCGCCTCGCCAAACCCGTCGGCGGATCAGGAGTGAACTTCGTTGACGTGCTGATCGTCGAGTTGGCGCTCGACAACGGGGTGGCCGGGCTGGGCTTCTCGTACGTGCTGTCGGAATCCGGCGTCGTAGCGGCAGCGGCCTGCAAGGCGCTGGCAAGCCGGCTGCAAACGGTCGACTTCCATCACCCCGCGGCCTCGTGGCGGTTCCTGAATGGCACGCTGAATCGGACCGGGTTCGGGCCTAACGCCATTGCGTTGGCCGCAATCGATGTTGCGCTATGGGACGCTTACGCGAAATCGCTCGGCCAGCCGCTCGGCTGCGTACTGGGCGGCAGCCCGCGTGTCGTGAACGTTTATGCCAGCGGCGGCTACTTCGCGGGCCAGAGCGCGGACGAAGTGTGCGCGGTGTCACAGGAGTGGGCGGCGCAAGGCTTCAAGGCCGTCAAGCCCAGGGTCGACGGCAGTCTGCGCGCGATTGCGGCGCTGCGCTCATTGCGCGAGTCCCTGCCCGCCGACATCGAAGTCATGTGCGACGCGAACGAAAAGTGTTCGATGGCACAGGCGCAGCGCCTGCTGCATGCGGCGCAGGAACTGGGCGTCTTGTTCGTCGAAGAGCCGTTACCGGCCAACGACCGCGACGGCTACATGGCGCTGGCGCGCACCTATCCCGGACGGATTGCCGCGGGTGAGCACATGCAAGGCATCGAGCAATGCCTGCCCTGGGTGACGGGCGCTGCCTGCGGCACGTTCCAGCCCGATCTCGCCATGATCGGAGGACTGACGCCGGCGCTGGAACTGGCGCGCATCGCGGATGCCTTCGGCGTCGAGATCGCGCCGCATTTCCTGCCCGGCCTGTTCGTGCACTTGGCCGCCGCCTGCCCGAATGTGGCGTGGCTGGAAGACTTTCCCTTGATCGAGCCGATGTTCACCGGCTGGCCGGCGGTGGTACAGGGTCGGCTGCAAATGACGCAAGCGAGCGGCCACGGGCTGGCTCTGGGTCAGGGGGCGAAGGAAACATTCGTCTTGCAGCGATAGCAATCGGTCGGCGCATGCGTGCGAAGTGGGGCGCTTGAAGGGCTGCTCGACCTGGCTCGAACAGGCCATATTTAATTGGCCGTGCTAAGGCAGAACCGGCACGGCCTCGGCCGCGCCCGCTGCGATGACCCCTGCAAGGCGCCGCGACTCTTCATCCCCGGACCGGTAGTGCGCACCGGCCCAGATTCTCGAGTTCGAGCATTCCTCGGCTGCGGCGGCCAAGCTCGGGAACGAACGTGCCAGGGGCGTCTCCACCGCGACGTTCTGCTTGTGTTCACCCATGCCGAAAATGACCTCCGCGGACTCCGGCGCACGGTCTCGTTGTGAGACATAGGTGACGCTGCTTACCTCCGGTCCAAAAGCAGCTTGCAACATTGCGCTGCCAGTGAAACAGTCGGAGGCATGTCCTGACGGGTACTCCGGAAACGGCGGCGTCTCGATCACCGGCAGCCAGTTCGGATCGGCCGTAACGCCGAAGCCGCCCAGGCGAATCGCGGTCACCGGTCGCCAGCGCGCATAGCGTTCCTTGTTCGACCAAGTGAGGATCGCGCTGTCGGCGAGCGCGACCGTGAGCTGCGACATGACCCTGGCATGCTCGATCAGTCCGCCCTGCCGCGGATGGGCGTCGAGCAACTGAATCGCCAGATACACATAGCCGCGCTGCGAACTTTGCGAAGCCCAGAAATTCGCTGCGTCGGTTTGCTCTGCAGTGCGTATCGCCGAATCGGCGGCGCCGATGCTGCGCGCTTCCTCGACTTCCTTGATGTATTGAAGGCTGCCGAGCGCGGGCGGCGGTGGAGAAATGACCGACTCCCGCGCGGCGAAGAGAAAAGGCCTGATCGCGGTGGTGGTGCTCGAGCCAAGCCGGGTCGGTGTGCCGCGCCATTCACCCGGCCCAGCGCCGAAGGCAAACGTCTTTATGGCGTCGCCACCATCAGACGCGCGGCGCTGCACGGCTGCCGTACCGATCTCGATGCCGAGAGCGACACCTGCATCCCGCGCTGGGCCTGGAGACTCGGAAGCGATGGCCAGACCCAGCGCACGCTGGGTTTCAGCGCCATGATCGGGATGCAGCAGCGCCAGTACCCGACTCGCGGCCGCAGCCATTGCAGTTTGCGCCGAAGCGACGTTCGCGGGCGGCTCACCGGCGGCGGGAGAAAACCATCGGGCAAACGTCGGCGACGCCGCATTGGCAGCGTCGTGCATGGCTTGATTCATGATGGCCAGCGTGCGCCAGTTGGCGTTGCCCCGCCCATAGCTGTCGGCGAGAAGGCTCCACTGGGTGACGGCGTCCGCAGCGGCGGCCGGAAGCGACCCAACCAGCATGAGGACACTCAGCAGTAGCGTCAGACCGCGTTGCGCACCACTGCCAGCACGAACAGTGTTCACTGCCGACCAGAGCCTGTTGCGGCCCGGCTTGATCGGACGCGTAGCAAGTGTTCTTGGGTCGCCGCCGCCTGCGGGCCGGGCCGTGGGGTCAACCCGATCTATGCGCATCACGGATATTTTCATTACGCCGGAGAACCTTGTTAGTCAAGGAGAAGGATGCACACCTTGATGATCGGATGCAACATAACAGAACGCACCCGTGATCGCAGCGAGTGACGGATGAGCTGCAGAGCCTCGTCCGCCTACCACGGCAAGTGACGGCTGGGTGCAGACAAGGTCGGCGTAGGCTGCCGCCCACACGCGGACGCATCCCAGTCTGATGCCGCCCGACCTGCGGCTGCGCGGTAATCTTGAACGGGCAATGTTGCCCTCTCAGGAGGCGGTTCAAATGAACAAGGATCAGGTTAAAGGTGGCCTCAAGGATGCGGCCGGCAAGGTGCAGCAAAAGGCAGGCGAGGTCACCGGCAGCAAGTCCCAGGAAGCTAAAGGTATGGCCAAGCAAGCCGAGGGCAAAGCGCAAAAAGCGGTCGGCGATGTCAAGGAGAGCGTGAATAACGCCAAGCGATAAAAGGCCAATTTCGCGTCATCAGCCGCCGCCTTGACATCGGCGGCTTTTTTTTGACTGGTGCCTGGACAGACGAATCGGATGTCACCCCTTGCAGTTGATGACCGGGCTGTTGTCGTCGCCCGACGCTCCTGATTTTATGAACCGCGCGCGTTCACACCCTCTTCCCATCAGCCGAAGACCTCATTAGCATTGGCTCGCACGCGGACAGCGATGCTGTGCGCGGTCCCGACCCACTCCAGAGGAAGCACAAATGGCGGCTCGATCGATTGCTTCGTTGACCTTGAGCTTTGGCTTGGTGTCGATTCCGGTGAAGCTTTATTCGGCGACCGAGTCGGCCTCGTCGATTCGCTTCAATTTGCTGGCACGCGACGGCTCGCGGCTCAAGCAGCAGTATGTGTCGGTGGCCGATGGCGCCGTGGTCGAGCGCGGCGACATGGTCAAGGGCTACGAGTTCGAGAAGGATCGCTTCGTGCTCTTCACGCCCGATGAGCTCAAGGCGCTGGAGGAAGGCAGCAGCGACCATTCCATCGACATCGTGGCGTTCATTCCCGAGAAGACGGTGGATCCGATCTTCTACGACAAGGCCTATCTGCTGGCGCCCGACAAGCGCGGCGGCAAGCCCTATGCGTTGCTGGTCGAAGCCATGCGCAAGAGCGGTCGATGCGCCCTGGCCAAGTGGGCGTGGAAGGGAAAGCAGTATGTGGTGCAGGTACGTCCGGCCGAAGACGGGCTGGTGCTGCAGCAACTGCTGTACGCGGACGAGGTGCGATCCCTCAAGGATCTGGCCATCGAGCCCGTTTCGGTCACGGCGTCGGAACTGCAGCTGGCGCTGCAACTGATCGACCAGATCAGCGAAGACGCCTACGCCCCAACGCAGTATGTCGACGAGGAAAAGCAACGCATCCTGGCGGCCATCGACGAAAAGATCGCCGGCAAGCACGTGGTGGCTGCGGCACCCGACGAGGCAGCGACGAGCGGCGCTCAGGTCATCGACATCATGGAAGCCCTGCGCGCCAGCTTGCGCAACAAGGCGGCGCCGGCCACCGCTTCTTCCAAGGCGATTGCCGCTGCCAAGCCGACCGCGAAAAGAGCGCAGGCCGCATCGAACGGCGTTGTCGACGCAACGCTCGAACGCAAGGGCGCCAAGCGGTCTGCCAAGCCGCAAGTCGCACCCGCCGCCGCGGCCGAGCCCGTTCGCGCCCGCGCGAGAAAGTGACGCGGACCGAACGGGGCTGCGACACCTTCACGCTCGGCCGCGTGCAAGCCATGCTCGGCTTGTCGCGCACGGTGGTCGATGGTCTGGTTGCACAAGGTTTCGTGGCGCCGCTTCGCGGTAAGCGCAACGAGCGCCGCTTCACCTTTCAGGATCTGCTGCTGTTGCGCACCGCGCACGCTTTGCAAACCTCGAACATCCCGCCAAGAAAAATCCTGCGCGCGCTCACTCGGCTGCGTGCTTCGTTGCCGCAGCAATTGCCGTTGACGGGGCTGCGCATCACGGCCGTCGACGGCGACGTGGTGGTTCGTGAGCGCGACGCGCATTGGCAGGCGGAATCTGGCCAACTGCTGATGGATTTCGAGATCGCCTCGCAATCCAATGGCAGTGTCGCGTTGCTGGAGCGCTCGCCCGTCGCGGCTCCCGCGCGCGAGCATGATGTCAGCGCTCTGGCCGACGCCGACGCGTGGTTGGCCCGCGGCGAAGCGCTGGAAGCCGAGGATATGCAGGGCGCGCAATCCGCGTACGAGCAAGCGCTGGCGCTGGCGCCCGAGCTGACGCAGGCGTTTCTCAATCTGGGCGTCATGGCGTGCGAGGCCGGTCGCTATGACGAGGCTCTTGAGCTGTCGAAGCGCGCCGTCGCGCATTGTCCGGACTCAGCGCTGGTGCACTTCAACCGAGGTGTCGCGCTGGATTGCCTTGAACGCATCGAAGCCGCCATAGACAGCTACGAGCGTGCCTTGAAGCTCGACGCGACGCTTGCCGATGCGCATTACAACCTGGCGCGCCTGCGTGAACGGCTCGGCGATACGCGCGGCGCGCTGCGCCACTTCAGCGCTTACCGACGGCTTCAGAAGTAAGCGGCTCGGACAGCGAGACCTCTCGATTGCGCGATAGTGGTTGGCCCTTCTCACCCTCCCCCGATTCAAGAGGGGACCGGGGTGGGGGATCGATGGGCCGAATACGGCGTGGCCTGCGGCACCGCGGCGATCAATGCCTGCGTGTAGGGATGCTCGGCATGCACAAACAGCTGCTCGGGCGCGCCGCGCTCGACGATGCGGCCGCGCTGCAGCACGCACACTTCATCGCACAGGTGATTGACCACCGCCAGGTCGTGGCTGATGAGCAGGAAGCTGATGCCGAGTTGCTGCTGCAGGTCCTGCATCAGGTTGAGCACCTGCGCCTGCACCGATACATCAAGGGCGCTCACCGGCTCGTCGGCGACGATCAGCTTGGGCCGCGTGATGAGAGCGCGGGCGATGGCGATGCGTTGGCGCTGGCCGCCGGAAAATTCATGCGGATAGCGCTCCAGCGCATCGGCGCCGAGTCCGACGGACGCGAGCGCTTCGGCCGCGCGCGCGCGGCGCGAGGCGCGAGTGCCGGCCTCGGCATCGTCTGCCAACGCGGCAAGCGGTTCGGCGACCGTGCGGGCGATAGTCTGGCGCGGATCGAGCGATCCGTATGGGTCCTGGAACACCATCTGGAAGTCGCGCCGCGCCGCGCGCAGTCGTGTCGCGGAAAGTTGGTGCAGGTTCTGTCCGAGCAGTTCGACCGTTCCCGCCGTCGGGACGTCGAGTGCCATCACCAGCCGTGCGATGGTGCTCTTGCCCGACCCCGATTCGCCGACGATGCCGAGGCTGCGACCGGCCTCGATCGAGAAGCTCACGCCGTCGAGCGCGACCAC
Source organism: Variovorax sp. (assembly GCA_039925525.1). Taxonomy (GTDB): domain Bacteria; phylum Pseudomonadota; class Gammaproteobacteria; order Burkholderiales; family Burkholderiaceae_C; genus Variovorax. Next base: position 14,279 of record JBDSYU010000154.1, on the reverse strand, counting down.
TTCGCCTGCCGGTGCAAGCAACCGTTGGCGCGGCAAGGCAAAGCGACGGTGCAGGTCGACGACGCGCAAAAGGTTCATGCATCGACTCCAGGGGCGATTTCGTCCAGGCGAATGCAGCGCACGCCGTGGTCGTGAGGCCGCATGAGCAGAGGCGGAAGGGCGCTTTGGCAGGCGTCGATGGTGTAGCGACAGCGGCCGGCAAAAGTGCAACCGCTTGGCAGGTCCACCAGTTCGGGAACGCTGCCGGCGATGGTGGCCAGACGGGTGCCGCGCGGCGCGCCGAGTTTGGGGCGGGCAGAGAAAAGGCCCTGCGTATAGGGATGGGCACGCTCGGCGAAGACGGTGGCCGTGGGGCCGCTTTCGACGACGGTGCCGCCGTACATCACCAGCATGCGCTTCGCATTCTGCGCGATGAGTCCGAGGTCGTGCGAGATCAGCAGCAGCGCCATGCCACGCTCGCTGACGAGCGACTGGATGAGCGCCAGGATCTGCTGCTGGATCGTCACGTCCAGGGCGGTGGTCGGCTCGTCGGCGATCAGCAGATCGGGCTCGCAAGCCAGGGCCATGGCGATGCCGACGCGTTGCCGTTGGCCGCCCGACAATTGGTGTGGATAGGCATCCAGCCGCGTCGCCGCGCGGGCGATGCCGACGCGGTCGAGCAGCGCCAACGCGGCAGCTCTGGCTTCGGTCTGCGATGCGTCCCGGTGCAGCCGCAACGGTTCGCCGATCTGCCGGGCGATGGTGTGCAGCGGATTGAGCGCCGTCATCGGCTCCTGGAAGATCATGCCGATGCGATTTCCGCGCAATCGGCAAAGATCGTCTTCGTTGCGCCCGATGATCTCGCTGTCGTCAAACTGGATGCTGCCCGAGGCCTGCGCGGATGCCGGCAACAAGCCGATGAGCGACAGCGCCGTCAGCGATTTGCCGCAACCCGATTCGCCGACCAGACCGAGCGTCTCGCCCCGATCGAGCGCGAATGACACACCGCGCACGGCCTCAGCCGGACCGCAGGGGGTCAGCACGTGAATGCGCAGGTTGTCAACTTCGAGCAACGGCATGAGGGATCAGGATCGGACTTCCGAACGCCGAACACGCAGAGGTTTCGAAGAGAGCGCAGAAGGAATACCGAAAGTGAATTTGGATTTTCTTGCGTCTTCTGCGAAACCTTTGCGTGTTCTGCGTCCGGTAGTGCGCATTCGTGTCTACCGCGCCCGAGCCAGTCGCGGATCGAGCACATCGCGCAGGCCATCGCCCATCAGGTTGAGGCCGAGCACGGCCAGCACGATGGCCAAGCCGGGCCAGACGGCCAGCAGCGGCGCCTGGTACATGAGGGTCTGGGCTTCCGCCAGCATGCGGCCCCACGAGGGTTGCGGCGGTTGCGTGCCCAAGCCGAGATACGACAGTGCTGCCTCGGCCAGAATGGCAATGGCGAAACGGATCGTCGCTTGCACGATCAGCACCCCGGCGATGTTGGGCAGCACATGGTCAAAGGTCACTGCGAGAGCGCCGCGGCCGCAGGCGCGCGCTGCCGTTACGTAGTCGCGCGACCAGATGGAATTGGCCGCTGCGCGCGTGATGCGGGCGAAGGTCGGGATGTTGTAGATGCCGATCGCCACCATGGCGTTGACGATGCCGGCGCCGAACACCGCCGTCAGCATGATCGCCGACAGGATCGCCGGAAACGCCAGCGAAAAATCGGTGAGCCGCATGATGGCTTCCTCGACCCAGCCGCGCCGGGCGGCCGCCAGCAGGCCGAGCGCAGTGCCGACGATGAGGCCGATGCCCACGGCGATGATGCCGACCAGGATCGAGGCGCGCGCGCCGACCAGCAGCAGCGAGGCCACGTCGCGGCCGAAGGCGTCAGTGCCGAGCCAGTGCACGATTGATGGCGTCTGCAGCTTCGACGGCAGGTCGAGTTCGTAGGGCGAATAGGGTGTCCACACCAGCGACAGCGCCGCGGCGAACAGCAGCAGCGCTGTCAATGCACCGCCGATGACCAAACTGCGATGGGCCAGTGCGCGCCGCCAGAAGCCGGGTGCGGAGTGCCGCGCCGCAGCGACGCGCGCCCGCTCGGGGTCGATGGTCTCGGCGGCGAGCGGCGTCATATGTCGCTGGCCTTGAGGCGCGGATCGATGACCGCATAGAGCAAGTCGACGAAGAAATTGACGACGACGACCATTGCCGCCAGCAGCATGACGCAATTGCGTACGACGATCAGGTCGCGATTGCTGATGGCCTGGAAAATCAGCTTGCCCAGCCCCGGCAGGTAGAACACGTTTTCCACAACGATGGTGCCGGCCAACAGTTCGGAGAACTGCATGCCCATGATGGTGACGACCGGCACCAAGGCGTTGCGCAACACATGGTGCCACAGCACCGCGCGTTGCGACACGCCTTTGGCGCGGGCGGTGCGCACAAAATCCTCGCGCATGACCTCGAGCACGGCCGAGCGCGTGAAACGCGCCAGGATCGCCGCCTGCACCACGGCCAACGACAGCGCCGGCAGCAGCAACGCCTTCATGCCATCGACGATGCCGCCGACGCCTTCGCCCCAGCCGTCGAAACCGCCCGCCGAGAACCATTGCAGTTGCACCGAAAACAGGAGTATCAGCAGGATCGCGAACCAGAAGTTCGGGATGGCAATGCCCAATTGCGCGAGGCTCATCAAGCCCACATCGCCGAGCTTGTTGTGGCGCGCCGCCGCCGTGACGCCGACCGCCAGCGCGATTGCCGTGGTCAGCAGCATGGCGAAGAGCGCCAGCGGTACCGTGAGCGCCAATCGCTCCCGAAGCAGCTCTGTGACCGGCGAGCCATAGGCGTAGCTGTTGCCCAGATCGCCTTTGAAGAGGCCGGCAATCCAGTGCCAATAGCGGCTCCAGGCACCTTGATCGAGTCCGAGTTTGGCGCTGAGCGCGGCCACCGCCTCAGGCGATGCATCGGGGCCCATCAGCATCTGCGCCGCGTTGCCCGGCAGCACTTCGAGCACCAGGAAAATGATCGCTGACGCGCCGACCAGTGTCAGCACCAAGGTGGCGAAGCGCTTCAGCAGGAAAAGGCTCATGCAACGAGAAGGTGATGCGCATTGCCGCGCGCCGTCGAAAGGGATGAGTGTGCGTAGAAGAGGCGATGCAGCTTAACCCGCAGGAGCCGGGGACTCGGCGTGGATGACTGCTGCGGCCGATAATCTGCAGCATGGCGCTGATCATCACCGACGAATGCATCAACTGCGATGTGTGCGAGCCCGAGTGCCCGAACGATGCCATCTCCATGGGCGTGGAGATCTACCAGATCGACCCGCATAAATGCACCGAGTGCGTCGGCCATTTCGATGAACCGCAATGCGTGCAGGTGTGTCCGGTGGCATGCATTCCGGGCGACCCGGCGAACGTCGAATCACGCGAGACGCTGTTTCAGAAGTACCTCAGATTGACGGCGGCGAAAGAAGCCGCACGCGGAGTGTCGGCCGCGAACTGAAAAAAGGCACGCTGGCATCGCGCACGCGAAGATGGCGCGGACGCCGAGACACATCGTCGTGCTGGTTGGTTTTGGGCGTCGTGTTGCTGCAGCCCATGCACTTCAGACCAATGAGCTTCGAATATCATCGTGTTGACATACGAATATATTCACGCTTAGGATCGATCGGAGAAACTTCCCAAGGAGACAAAAAATGAAGCTTTTTACCAGGCGAGAGGCGCTCTTGGCCGGAACGGCCGGCGCAGCGATGCTTGCCTCCACGGCCTCACACAACGCTGTTGCACAGACCGTTGGCGGCGACCTGTTGCGAACGGGCAAGCCGCTGGCAGGCAAAACGGTATCGTTCATCAGTCTGAACTACACCTATAGCGCTGGACTGAAGGCCCTTGCCCCGGAGTTCGAGAAAGCGACCGGCATCAAGGTCAATTTCGATCTTCTCGGCACGCTGGACAACATCCAGAAGCAACGTCTGGAGCTGTCGGCCGGCAGTGGCGGGCTCGACGTTTATCAAATTCCGCCGTTCAACCGGGCCGAATACCATCGCGCCGGTTGGCTTGAGCCTTTGAACAGCTACATGGACAATCCCGCGCTGACACCGGCCGCCTGGGACAAAAGTGACTTCTTCCCTGTTTCGCTGGAGCAGGGGATGTCCAAGGGGCAGCAGTTCGACCTGCCGATCTTTGCGGCGACGATCGTCCTTTACTGGCGCAAGGATGTTTTCGAAAAGGCTGGCTTGAGTGGGCCTCCCAAGACCCTGGACGAAATGCTGGCGGCGGCAAAAATCATCAAGGAAAAGGTACCGGATATCGCGCCTGTGGGATTGCGCGGGGCGCCGGGCATCGAGGCCAACATGTGGCCGTTTCCAATCTTCCTGTACTCGTATGGGGGCAACTTCTTCAAGGATTTCCCCACCGACATGCACCCGGTCATCGATGACAAGGGCAGCATCGAGGCGGTCACCGTCTGGTCGACGTTGGTCAAGGACTACGGCTTCCCTGGAATGGTGAATGCCACGCATGAAGAGCTGATCGTCAACATGCAGCAAGGCCGCGTCGCCATGGTGCTCGACGGCCATCCGCTCGCCGGCGTTTTCCTGAACAAGGAGAAGTCGAAATCGTATGGCAAGACCGGCGTCGCCCCGATTCCAAGCGGACCCGCCGGCTTGTTCCCGGCCTTCTCCGAGCATGGCATCGCCATCGCGAAAAACTCCGGCAACAAGGAGGCAGCCTGGGAGTTCGTCAAGTGGGCGACGTCCAAAGATGTTCAGCTACGCATCGCGATCGATGGCAACTATGTCGCCGCGACGCGGCGCAGCGTCGTCAGTGACCCCGCCTATCGCGCCAAGTACAACTTCGCCGATGGAGAGTTGCTCGACGCCACGCAGCAGATGCTGGAACGCCGCAAGCCCACCTATATTCCGGCGATCCCGGAATGGAGCGAATTGGCCGATGTCATCGGCAATCAGGTGTCTCGCGCCACCTTGGGTGGATCCTCGCCCGCCGAAGCAATGAAAGCCGCAGCCAAAGGCATGGACGTCATCTTGCGCCGGGCGGGATATTACTGAGTGCCCCTGTAGTGTCTGCGATCGGCCGATCGCCGCAGCATGAGGGATCGATTCAGCGGGCCTTGATGGTCGCTCCGCTGATCGTCGCCCTTGTCGTCCTGACATTGGTGCCGTTCATCTTCACGGCCGCGACGAGCTTTACCGATTTCAATCTCACCCGTCCCAGCCGCTGGAGTTTCGTCGGGCTGGAACAGTATGTCCGCCTCGTCAACGATCCGCGATGGTGGTCGACGTTCTGGCGAGGGCTCTCGTTCATCATCATTCCCACGCTGCTGCAAATGGGGTTCGGGCTGGCTCTGGCCTTGCTGCTGCACAAAGGGATCCGCGCCCTCAAGTATTTCAGGGCCTTCTTTCTGCTGCCGATGGTGCTGCCCCCGGTGGTCGTCGGCGTCATCTGGAAGATATTCCTGTTGCGCGACGTTGGGGGAATGAACGCCTTCACAGACATCCTGGGGCTGCCCTTTTTCGGGTTTCTGGAGTCTGCCAGCGGCGCCTACTGGGCGATCATCCTGATCGTGACCTGGGAATGGACGCCGTTCGTCATGCTCTTCATTCTGGCGGGGCTCGAAACGCTGCCCGAAGAGGTGTTCGAGGCCGCGCGGATCGACGGCGCCGGCGTTCTTCAAGAGATCAGATACATAGCCCTGCCGCTGCTCAAGCCCACGCTCCTAGTCGTCTTGCTTTTCAGGATCATGGAGAGCACGAAGATTTTCCCGATCATCTTCTCGGTAACGAACGGAGGACCGGCGCAGGCGACCGAGAACATGGATTTCTACGCCTACCTGGTCGGTTTCCGCTTCTTTGATTTCGGTTATTCATCGGCCTTGCTGGTCGCCATCCTGTTCGTCTTGGGCCTCATCTGCGCGCCGCTGTTTCCGGCTCTCGTCGGCGCCGGCAGGAAGGCAGATTCTGAGTGAAACAGTTCCCGATCAAGCCGGTACTGTCGACCGCCGCGACCTTGTGGCTGTTCGTCGTCGCCTTGATGCCGATCGTCTGGGTGATCCTCCTGTCAGTGAAGCCGGGCAGCCTGGCCTTCGACAAGGACGCGGTGTTCTTTTTTCCTCCAACGCTCGACAATTACCAGCGGCTCCTCGCCGACGGATCGTTCCTTCACAATTTTGCCAACAGCGTCGTTGTGGCGGTCGGAACCGTTGTACTGTCGTTGGCGATTGGTGCCCCCGCCGCGTACGTCATCTCTCGGTCGCGCGTGCGGCGCTTTGTCATGTGGGCACTGGCGTACAGCTTGTTCATCCGCCTCATCCCGCCCGTCATTTTCGTGATGCCTTACTTCCTGTTTTTCCGGCAGGTGGGCTTGAGCGATACCACCCTCGGTCTCATCATTGCCTATTCGAACCTGAACATCCCTTTGGTGATGTGGAGTCTGTGGACGTATTTCAATGAAGTGCCGCGCGAACTGGACGAGGCCGCCTCGATCGATGGGGCAGGGCCGTTCAGAACGTTCATCAGCGTGGTCTTTCCGGCGGCAGCGCCAGGCGTCGCCGCCACAGCGGTCATTACCTTCATCATGGCGTGGAACGAATTCCTTTTGGCCCTGGTTCTCACCACGCGCGAGGCAAAGACACTGCCCGTCGCCATCATGGGGTTTCTCTCCTACGAGGGTGCCGACTGGGGCCTGGTTGCATCGGGCGCCACGATGATCATGGCGCCTGTCGTCTTCTTCACCTTCTTCATCCAGAAGTACCTCGTGACAGGGCTCGGCGGCGGTGCAGTGCGCGGCTGACCGCGCGAGCTGTCAATTACAAGGAATCGCACATGAAAAAAATCGCATTTATCGGCCTTGGCGCGATGGGTAAACCGATCGCCGAACGGCTGCTGGAAGGCGGCTATGACCTGACCGTATTCGATGTCAATCGGGATGCAACGGCGTCGTTGGTAGCGGCTGGCGCGCGCTACGCGGCGTCGCCCCGTGCGGCGGCAGAGGAAGCGGATGCGGTCTTCGCGATGGTGCCTGATGCGCCCGACGCTGAAGAGGTGGCGCTGGGCGCGAAGGGTGTTGTCCACGGAATAAAGGCTGGGACGTATTACGTCGATATGAGCACCATTGATCCGATCACGACGCGGCGCATCGGTGCGCGGTTTTCCGAGGTCGGCGTGAAGATGATCGATTGCCCGGTCGGCCGCACCACAAAACACGCCCGTGAAGGAAAGCTGGTGCTGATGATCGGTGGTGAGCCGGCCGATATCGACGCCATGATGCCGGTCTTCGAACGGCTGGGCGACACCTTCATCCGCTGCGGTCCTCTGGGCAACGGCACCGCGACGAAATGCGTCAACAACTATGTCGCGATGGCCTGCAATGCCATATCGGCGGAAGCGTTCGTCATCGGAAAGAAGGCAGGCTTGACTCCCGAACACATGCTGCAGGTTTTCGGCTCGACGATGGCGTCGAACGCACAAGCGCTGCAGGTCTTTCCGCAATTCGCGCTTGCCGGCAATACCGAGCCCGGCTTCATGATTTCACTGGGTCACAAAGACCTTCGCCTGGCCATTGGGCTCGCGCGCAGTCTCGACTGCAACGTGCCGGTCGGCCAGGCAACCATTGACGTGATGGCGAAGGCGGTCGAAGCAGGTATGGGACGCAAGGACTGCTCGAGCCTTTTGCAGATGCATGAGGAAGCTGCGGGCACCACGGTGCGGCTAACAGCCGCTCGCGGCTGAACGCGCCGTCCACGAGCCCGAGAACTCGTTTTTGATCAGCTCGAGCTCGGAAGCCCCCTGGCGGCGCACACTGTCGAGGTGACCTCAGTCCTCGCTGCCAGAACAGGGACATGTACCCGGTAGGCGACGTGGCCTGCGCCGATGACGGACGTCTTGATCATTTCGATGCCGGACGGTTTGCCGCCGTTGATTGGGTCAAGCGCTCTGCCGCATCATGATTTCATATCCGACATCGATGACCCGTTCATTTGCCAAATCGCCCTTGAGGCGCTTGAGCACCATCGCCGCCGCTGTCTCGCCGATCAGTCGCGCCTTTATCCTGACCGTGGTCAGCGGTATGGGGAGCATGGCCGACAAGGTCAGATCGCCGAACCCCGCGATCGCAACCTCGTTCGGCACGGATATCCCATGCGACAAGCAGAACATCATCGCGCCGTGGGCCGGAATTTCTGCCTGAAAGAACACCGCATCCGGCTTCACGGGTCCAGCCAGCAGCTTCGCCATTGCCTCGCAGCCGTTTTCAAGCGTTGTCGGGTTGGGGACCGAGACGATGAATTCGTCTCGCACCGGCCGGCCTCGCTCACGCATGGCGTGGACATAGCCATCTCTCCTGTCGACGGCTTGATCGTTGTTTTCGAAGGCGCCGCCGACCATCGCGATCTCCTGGTATCCCTTGTCAATGAGATGCCCAGTCATGGCGGCAGCCGCACTGAAATTGTCGTAGCCGACAGCGATGTCGAGCTTTTCTTCCCGCAGATTCCAGGTCTCGACGATCGGGCCATTGAAGCTGGAGAGATGCTTCCTGCAGGCACTGGAATGGGTAAAACCGGTGACGATGATCGCGTCGGCCTGACGCGCGATGAAGGTCTTCACCGCCTCAGCTTCGTCCTCGCTGGAGCGTTGACTGACGCCCAGCAGCATTTGCATGCTTTCTGCCCGCAGAGTGTCCGCAACGCCTTGCGCGAAATCGGCAAAAAGCGAACTGGTCAGGATCGGCACGACGACACCGACCATGCCCGATCTGTTGGACACCAGCGATCTTGCCGTCAGGTTCGGAAAATAGCCGATGTCATCGATCGCCTGTTGAACCCTTTGGCGTGTGTGTTCCTGGACGCTTTGCGGCTTGTGCAGGGCACGCGAAACCGTGACCAGAGAGAGACCGGACGCGATGGACACGTCCTTCAGTGTCATCTTTCGGCTAGTGCCATGGATGGCGCGCGCGTCTTGCAAACTCTCCCTCACTAACAGTCCTTGGTGTCGGTCCGGGTTCGATGATAATCGAATGTCATTTCGAGCTCGCCAACTGCGGGCGCCGAGCTCCGGGGGCAGTCATGGTGACTACGGGCCGCGGAATTGCCCTTCAATTCCACGCCTTCGACAACGTCGGCGTGGATCGGAACGAGAGGTATGCAATGGGGTCAGTCACCCTTTCGAACATTCGCAAATCATTCGGCTCGGTGGAGGTTCTGCATGGCCTCGATCTCGACGCGAACGATGGCGAGTTCGTCGTTCTCGTCGGGCCTTCCGGTTGCGGCAAGTCGACGTTGCTGCGCGCGCTTGCCGGGCTCGAGACGATCAGCGCCGGAGAGATCACGATCAACGGCCGATCCGTCACCCATCTGCCGCCAAAGAGTCGAGACATCGCCATGGTGTTCCAGAACTATGCGCTCTATCCGCATATGACAGTCGCCGGAAATATGGGTTTCTCCCTGAAGCTCGCCAAAGCGGGAAAGGCGGATATCGATCGCAAGGTGCGGAAGGCAGCCGACATTCTCGGCCTGATGCCATTGCTCGAGCGCTATCCGCGCCAGCTTTCCGGTGGGCAACGCCAGCGTGTCGCCATGGGCCGCGCCATCGTTCGGGACCCAGCGGTATTCCTTTTCGACGAACCGTTGTCCAATCTCGATGCCAAGCTGCGCGTACAAATGCGCGCCGAGATCAAGGAGCTCCACCAACGGCTTGAAACGACCATCGTCTACGTCACGCACGACCAGATCGAGGCAATGACGATGGCCGACAAGATCGTTGTCATGAAAGAGGGCTATGTGGAACAAACCGGCGCGCCGCTGGAGCTCTACGACAACCCGGTGAATACTTTCGTCGCGGGATTTATCGGATCGCCGGCGATGAACCTTTTGCCGGCGACGATCGAAAATGGCAGCGCCACCATCGCGCCGGGTGCAGTACTTGCCGGTCTTCCAGGCGGGGAAAACGGACGATCGATCATTGCCGGTGTGCGCCCCGAGGATTTCGTCATGGGGCAGTCAGGCGTCGAGGGGCGAGTCTCCGTGATCGAACCGACGGGGGCTGAGACACAGTTGATCGTTCATCTTGCCGCTGGCCCCGTAACAGTGACGACACGCGAGCGGATCACTGCACGCATCGGCGACGCTGTCAGGCTCTGCGTTGCGCCGGGAAAGCTGCACTGCTTCGATGCCGGATCGGGGAAGAGCATGCGCACAAGTGGCGAGTCATGACCATGCGCCATGCTTGGACCATGAAGCTCAAACCCGGTGCCGCCGGAGAGTATCAAGCGATGCACGATGCGATCTGGCCCGAACTGCTGGAACGAATGCAAGCAGGCGGCGTGCGCAGCTTCTCGATCTACCGCGATGGCCTGACCTTGTTTGCATATCAAGAAATCGAGGCCGGCGATCGTCCCGGCTTGGAGCCTGACGCCGTGACGATGCGCTGGTGGCGCGCACTTGAACCGCTGATGGAGTGTCAACCCGACGGCCAGCCGCTGCGGCAAGGCCTTCAGGAAGTCTTTCATTACGCTGCAGCGCGCAATGGAGGCGCCGGAGACTGACGTTCGCCGGGTAAGCACAACGTGGCCAACAAGAAGGCGTTGGCCCCGAAGATACGGCAAGAGGCGTCAGTTTTCGCTCTTGCGTTTGCGCTTTTTCTTCGTGTTGCCGTCACTGGCGGTGAAGGTCTCTGTCGATTTCTTGCCCGATCGGGCATTGCCGCTTCGGCTTTTTTCTTTCTCGCGTGCTTCACGCGCCGCCTTCTTTTCCGCGGTGGCTTGTGCGCTGGCGTTGGCCTTCGCCACGGCCCGATCGCGTGTGGCGACTTCGCGGTCGAGCTGCTGGCGATTTCGTTGCAGACGATCGCCTGTGGTCTCGGCGCGACGGGTGGCCGTATCGGCGGCGCGCCGATCGGTTGCGCTGCGAGGGTCGTCCGCATCAATCGTCTTGCCGCCTTTGCATGGCTCGTCGCTGTAGGTGTTGCCACAGCGCCAGACCGGCTTGCCGGCGGCCGATGGTTCGGGGGCGGCTTGCGCCAGCGCCATTCCGGAGCCGATCAGGCCGGCTAGCAGCAGCACGAGAGGGGCGTTGAAGCGAAGCGGGTGGCGCATATCGGGTCCTGATTGATGAAGGGGCGGGCGGCAGAGAAAGGTGCCTGGCGGTGAAGACGTCTTGGGATCAGATCAGGCGGCGCCACTCGAAGCGCTGGTGCTCGTGCCACAGTGCATGTGGACCGAGGAGTCGTCGTTGCCTGCCACGCTGCCCGCGGCGGGTTTCGCGGCCGCGTCGGCCGGCCGTGGCAGCTTGACACGCGGTGGCTTGTGCGTATGGACCCGCATCGTGGCCTTCTCCATTTCTCCAGCCGCCAGCGCCGGCACGGCGGTGAGCGTGCGTGCGATGGCGTCATGGATGGCCTCGCGCTGTTCTTTCAATGGCTTCTTGAGCACCCATTCGGCCACGGCATCGCTAGCACCGGGATGGCCGATACCCAGGCGCAAACGCCAGAAGTCGCCAGTGCCCAGGTGAGCATGGATGTCTCGCAGTCCGTTGTGCCCGGCATGGCCGCCGCCGAACTTGAGCTTGGCCTGGCCGGGAACGACGTCGAGTTCGTCGTGCGCCACCAGGATCTCGCCGGGGTCGATCTTGTAGAAGCGGGCCAGGGCGGCGACCGACTGTCCCGACAAGTTCATGAAGGTCTGTGGCTTGAGCAACCAGCGCGGCTGGCCATCGATCTGGGCGCGGCCGGCCAGTCCCTGAAAGCCCCGCTCAGGGACCAGTTGAACCTTCCAGTCCGCGGCCAACGCGTCCAGCCACCAAAAGCCGGCGTTGTGTCGGGTTGCCTCGTATGGCGCCCCGGGATTGCCCAATCCAATCCACAGTTTGATCATCGCTCGATTATCAGGCGTGGCAGGCGGTGCCTGGGCAGAGATCAAGCGCATCGATGACAGCGTGTCTCGCGCTTGCCAGCTTGCGCCGTATCCGTGCGGCGCTCGGACAGCATGGCAGCAAAAAAAAGGCTCGCGCACAGCGAGCCTTTCTTAAAAGCGAAAAGCGATTACTTCTTGGCCGGCGCCTTTGCATCCTTGGCAACAGGCGCGGCCTTGGCATCCTTGCCGCCGGCCGGTGCTTTCGCGTCCTTGCCGGCGGGCGCTGCCTTGGTCGGCGCCTTGGCGTCCTTGCCCGCGGCCGGTGCGGCAGCTCCGGCTTCGCCCTCGGCGCCGGCAGTGGCGTCCAGCGGGTCGACCTCGACCAGCGGTGGATTGACTGTGGCCAGCACCGGATTGTCCTGGCCGTGGCCGACGAAGCGCACGCCGCGTGGCAGGCGAATGTCCTTGAGCCGGATCGTGTCGTTCTTCTTGATCTTCGACAAATCGACCTCGATGAACTCGGGCAGGTCGGCTGGCAGGAAGCTCACTTCCAGTTCATTGAGCACGTGGCTGACGACGCTGCTCTCGAGCTTGACGGCGTCGGATTCCTCGGCGCCTGTGAAGTGCAACGGGACGCGCATGTGCATGCGGGTGCGCGCGTCAACGCGCTGGAAGTCGATGTGCTGCACCATCGGCCTGAAGGGGTGGTACTGCACGTCACGCAGCAGCACCTTGCTTTCGGTCCCGGCCAGATCCATCTCCAGGATCGACGAGTGAAACGCCTCTTTCTTGAGGGTATGCCAGAGGGCGTTGTGATCGAGTTCGATCAGCTGCGGCTGGCCATCGCCGCCGTAGACGATACCGGGTGTCTTGCCCGCGACGCGGAGACGGCGGCTCGCACCCGTGCCCTGCTTGGCGCGCTCGTAAGCGACAAATTTCATGACTCACTCCAAAAACGAAGCCCACCGCGACCAGTACAGCTTCGGTTGACAAAAGGCTCGCGTCATCTCTTACGATCTGCGCGTGCCGACATTTGCGCACTGCGCCGGACAGCCAAGCCCGGTGCAGCGCACACGATTCAGAACAGGGTCTCCTGCTCTGAAAACAAACTCATCACCGACTCACCGCGGGCGATGCGCTGGATAGTCTCGGCAAAAAGCGGCGCCACCGACAGCTGCCGAATCTTGCGGCAGCCGCTGGCGCCGTCAGTCAGGGGGATGGTGTTGGTCACCACCACCTCGTCGAGCGCCGCGTTTTGCGAGATGCGCTCGATTGCCGGACCGGAGAAGATCGGATGCGTGCAATAGGCGTAGACCTTCTTCGCGCCGCGTTCTTTGAGCACCTCGGCGGCCTTGATCAGCGTGCCGGCGGTGTCGATCATGTCGTCCATGATGACGCAGTTGCGCCCGTCGATTTCGCCGATGACGTTCATTACCTCGCTCACGTTGGCGCGCGGGCGTCGCTTGTCGATGATGGCGAGGTCGCAATTGAGTTGCTTGGCCAGGGCCCGGGCGCGTACCACGCCGCCGACATCGGGCGAGACGACGATCAGGTCGTGATAGTTTTGTTGCCGCAGGTCGCCCAGCAGAACCGGCGATGCATAAATGTTGTCGACCGGGATATCGAAAAATCCCTGGATCTGGTCAGCGTGCAGGTCCATCGTCAGCACCCGCGCCACACCCACGGTGACCAGCAGATTGGCGACGACCTTGGCCGAAATCGGCACCCGGCTGGAGCGCGGTCGCCGATCCTGGCGCGCATAGCCATAGTAGGGAATGACGGCACTGATGCGTTCGGCCGAGGCACGCTTGAGTGCGTCGACCATGATCAGCAGTTCCATCAGGTTTTCGTTGGTCGGGGCGCAGGTAGGCTGGACCACGAACACATCTCGCGCCCTGACGTTCTGTGTGAGCTCCACGGTGACTTCGCCATCGGAGAAGCGCCCGACATGGGCAGCCCCCAGCGACGTGCCCAGGTGCCGCACGATTTCTTCGGCCAATGCCGGATTGGCATTGCCGGTAAACACCATGAAATCTGCGTGTTGGGCTTGCATGGGAGCGTCGGGAGCAAAGAACTTGTTCTTAAAGCCCGGCGGGCCGCCATTACTCAGTCAATTTGCTCAGTCAATTTGGCAGGGGAGAAAGGATTCGAACCTTTGCATGCTGGAATCAAAATCCAGTGCCTTAACCAGCTTGGCGACTCCCCTACACAGGTGGAGCAAGCCAAAACCCGCTCCGCCGAAATCCGGCGATGACGCAGCCAGCAGACGCTTGCCATCACTTCTGCAGATCCGAGAGAACCCCCCGGGCGGAAAATGCCGGGGCCTCGTCAACCGTTTGCAGCAAAGCCCAAAATTATATCAGCGAGGTCGCCGGGGACCTGAAGCCTGCCGCCAGGGAATGGCAGGTTAACGCGCATCGACTTCAAACACGAGACGCAGTTCGGCCC
>JBDSYU010000153.1:0-15028 GCA_039925525.1 Variovorax sp. | reverse complement strand
GCCGATGTGCCGCCGGCGCTGCTGCGGCGCATCGAAGGCGTTCGCCTCTACGCGCCCAACATGCGGCAACTCGATCTGCATGCCCCAGGCTATTACTTCTGGGCGACCGACACGCCCGCGCTGCTCGACTGGTTGGCCGCGTCACTGGCACCGATGGGCGTCGCGGTCAGGACCGGCAGCCTGTTCGAGCGGGCCGAGCCTTTGAGCCACGGCTGGCGTGTCGTGCTGCAGGACGGCAGCCAGCTTGAAGCGGGGTATCTCGTGGGTGCCGATGGCCCACATTCAAGGGTTGCGAAAGCGCTGCGGTTGTCGTGCAACACCCAGTTTCTGTTCGGTGTCGAGCACGAATATGCGGAAGCACGATTGGCGCCGGACATGCTGCATTGCTTTGTCGATCAGCGCCTGGCACCGGGCTATATCGGTTGGGCCTTGCAAGGCGTAGGCGCCAGTCAGATCGGCGTGGCGCGGCGGCAGCGCCCGCGCGATGGACACCCGTTGCGGCTGGCGCCCTTGCTGGAGAAGATCGCACCGGTGGTGGCCATCGGCGACGCGCCGCCGCTGTCGATCCGTGCCGGCATGATTCCTTGTGGCGGCACGCTGCCGCACGTCGCTCGCTCGCGCGCCCTGCTGGTGGGCGACGCGGCCGGCATGGTGTCGCCTGTGACCGCCGGCGGCATTCGCACCGCGCTCGAACATGGCGAGCGTGCCGGCGCGGCAGTGGCTCGGTTTATTCGACGCGAAAGTGACGATCCTGCCATTGCCGTCGCCGCCGGGTATCCGCGTTTCGGTCTGAAGCGGGCCCTGCGCTGGGGCTTCGATCGCCTGCAGAACGATTGGCTGGTCGATCGGCTGCTGGGCACGCGAGCCATGCGCCGCGCGGCGGAGCGGATCTACTTTCATCGCAAGGGCGATGGGGCCTGACCATCCCTGCGCAAGATATTTGTCTGCGCCGTCAAACGAACCCCAGCACCCCCAACACCGCCCCCGCGCCCAGCAGCCACAACAGATGGATGCGCGTGCGCCAGACGATGAACACGGTCACGGCCGTGACCAGCCACAGGTGCCATTGCGGCGTCTCGCCGACGTTGCCGTTGGTGAGCACCCAACCCGTAGAGATGAGCAGGCCGACGACGATCGGCGACATGCCCTGTTTGAACGCGCGCACGCCACGCAACGTGCGATTGCGATAAGCCCAGCGCGAGGCGAACCAGGTGATGGTCGAACTCGGAACGAGGATGCCGATCAACGCAAGCGACAGGCCGAGCAGGCCGAGCAGCCAGGCATGGACGCCGGCGCCAATACCGCCGCCGGCATTGAGTCCGACGTTCCAGCCCATGAGCGCGACGAACAGCAAGTTCGGGCCGGGCGCAGCCTGGGCGATCGCCACCGACGAGCTGAACTGCGCCGGCGTCAGCCAGCTTTGCTGATCGACCAGATAGCGGTGCATCTCCGGCACCGTGGTGATGGCGCCGCTGATCGACAGCAGGGAAAGCAGCAGAAACTGGGCGAACAGGGCCAGCCATTCTTGCCAACTCATGACTATGTCCAGGGAGACTTGCATCGGCGTTGTGAAGTGAGCGCGCAGCCGTCGCTCAGACGGCTGGCGCGATGCGCTGCCAAGTCCAGCAGCAAGCGCCGCCGCCTACCAGCAGCAGCACCCACAAGAGCGGCCAGTGCAACATGGCAATGCATATGAACGCCACAGCGACCAGCGCCAGACTGGCCGGAAAACCAAGCGGATGCCGACGCAGTTGCGCGGCCAGCTTGAAACCGGTGGCGGCGATGAGTCCACCCGCCACGGCGCCCATGCCACGCAGGGCGCCGGCAACGTGGGGATCGGCGCCAAAGCGTGAGTACAGGAGTGCCGCCGCCATCACCACGCACAACGGCAGCGCCAGCAGTCCGCCCACGGCCGCCAGCGCACCGCGCAGCCCGAAGTGACGGTCGCCGATCATCAGCGCCATGTTCACGACGTTGGGCCCGGGCAGCACCTGAGCCACGGCCCAGTCCTCCAGGAACTCGTCCGGCGAGAGCCAACGTTTTCGCTCGACGATTTCTCGTTGAATGATGGCCATGACGCCGCCGAAACCCTGCAGCGCCAGCCAGGTGAAGGCCAGGAACAGGGCCTTCGGCGAAGCGGGCGCCGGCCGCGTCGGCGCGGCGTCGGAAAGTGGCGCGAGTGCCGGCACAGGGCCATCCGGGCGTGCGCTCATCTCGCTGTGCTACTTACGGAGTGGAGCGATAACGCGCCTCGGCGGCTCTCCGGCTCACGCCTTGCGTGCGTCGCTTCTTCGCAGCAGCGCAGGGCTGTCTCGACCGCGGCCACGTTCCTATCCGGCGAAGCCGCCATGGTCAAGAAAATCGCGCTCCGCATCGCTGCTGGCACGCCCCAGGATGGCATTTCGGTGCGGAAAGCGACCGAAACGCTCGATGATGTCCCGGTGCAGGCGGGCAGAGCGTTGCGTGTTCTCGTCCTGCAATGCGTTGAGCTCAACCGAGCGCGCTTGGTCGGCTGGGGCTTCGGAATGCATGAACGGCAAATAGAAAAACCGCCTGAACGCCGGCTCCACCTCGCGATCGAAACCCGCTTCGATGGCGCCATTGGCAACTGCGCGTGCAGCGCCGTCGGTGGAGAACCTCCGCGGACTGTCGCGATAGGCGTTGCGCGGAAACTGATCGAGCAGGATGCTCAAGGCCAGCGTGCCTTCGGCGGAGCGACGCCATTTGTCGAGGTGCCCGTCGGCAGCGTTGACATGCGCCGCCTCGAAGCGGCGTTTGAACTCGGCATCGAATGCCGCATCCTTGGTGAACCAGCGGCTGGGGCCAGCCTGCCGCCAGAATGCCAATACATCCTCGGGAGCGCAGGGGTCTGCTTGCATGGCGATGATCATGCCATCGTGGGCAGCGCTTTCTAGTCTGCGCCGGATCGGCAGCCGCGAGCGGCTATGCTTGTCGCACCAACAACTCATGGAGATCTCGATGAATCGCTTACACACTCTCGTTCGTTCCGGCTTGGTGATTGCCGCTGCCAGCGTTTCGCTGGTGGCCTGCGACATGATGCCGATGAAAAGCAAAGCCAACGCGGACCTCATCACTTTCGGCGGCGCACTGAGCGGCGCCAAGGAAGTGCCGGCGACTTCCACAGGCGGCAGTGGCACTGCAGAGGCCTGGCTCAACAAGAGCAACAACCAGCTCAAATGGAAGGTGGTCTACAGCGGACTCTCGGGCAAGGCGGCGGCCGGCCACATTCACGGGCCGGCTTTGGCCGGTGCCAACGCCGGTGTTCTCATTCCGTTCGTCGACCCGAGCAGTCCGATCGAAGGACAGGCCACCCTCACGCAGGCACAAATGGCGGATCTGATGGCCGGCAAGATGTACGTCAACATTCACACCGCCGCGCATCCGGGCGGCGAAATCCGCGCCCAGTTGGTGCCCAAGATCTGACATTGGCGGGCGCGCTGCGCAGGAAGCAGCGAGGGGGCAGCATCGGGGGCGGCCCTGGCCCCCGCCCATTCAGCCCCTTTGAAAAACGCGAAACGACTGAAATGGCAGGTTATTCCTGTACGTCGGGCACCACGCACAATTCGGGCGGCACGGTTGAATCATTGGAAGATGAACGCCTTGAAGCATCGGTCCTCTCGATAATCTGCACAAATGCGCTGACGTGCGCGTCGACGATTTTCGAGAAGGCGAATTTCTCGGAAGCAATTGCACGTCCGTTTTGAACTAATTCCTCGCGCAGGTTGGCATCCAGTCGAATCCGGTCCAAGCAATCGGCTAAACCGACGGCGTCTTCAGGTTCAAACAACAGGCCGTTAACGCCGTTTTCCACAACGCTGGGTATTCCGCCAGAACGCGATGCCACCACCGGAAGTCCAGCGGCATTGGCTTCACACAGCACACGTCCCATCGTTTCGACATCGCGCAGCCCAGTCGTCGGTTCTACCCACTCCCGACTCGCCAGAACGAAAACGTCGGCGGCCCAATAGAAGGTTTCGACATGGTCCTGCGAAATCGAGCCAGTGAACGTGATGTGCTCGGACACCGACGATTGGGCGGCGAGCGCACGTAGGTGCTGTTCGCGCTGACCAGCGCCCACAACGACCAGGTGGGCCTTTGGAATTCGTTCGCAAATGGCTGGCCAAGCGCCCACCAAGAAATCGACGGCCTTCTTCCTTACTAATCTGCACACCGTCATGACGACGAAGGCGTCACTGGGAATCTTGAAGTCCTCGCGAATGCTGGTTGGACGCGAATTCGCAAATCGCTCAACGTCAACGCCGCCGACCAACTGTTGGATCTGAGTGTCGACGAGTCCAATACCCGCCAACAAATTCGCGGTAAATTTGCTGTTCGCAAAGATGCAAACATGTTGCAGCGCTGCGCGTTCCATCCGGTCCACACGGGCTCTCCGCCAAATGGCTTCGAGAAATTCGGGATAGTCGAGGCGCCTGAACAGTCGATAGGCGTGGTCTTCAAAGAACGTCCGACCGACGAGCCGTGAAGCAAATTCAAAAGGGTAAACAATCCAAGGCCGCAATACGTCGTTGCCAACGGACCGTGCGGTCATCGCAACATTGCATCGCTGGGAAAGCTCTCCATAGAGTATGGTCGAGGCGTAAGCCAAATTCGGTTGAAATTCATCAATAATACGGGCGCAAATTCGAAGGTTCTGAGCGTGCGAAATTCTTCCCAGTTCCCGATGAATTCGATAGTCTAATTCAGCGTCCAGAGCGTCCGCCGCAAGCATCTCGATGCGGGTAGATTTGCGGTACGTAATGACGGTAATTTGATGGCCAAGCGCGCAGAGGGAGTTGGCGAGCGCCAAAGCGTGCGTTTGCATGCCGCCGATTCTTGGAGGAAATTCGGTGAGTATCAACACGATTCGCAGACATTTGTCGGCGATCAGCCCCGAACGATATTTTGGCGGCATCAACTAAAGCCCAGTTGTGCCGGAATGCGCCACGGCGCTGACGGGATCAAGGTTGAAGTCAACTTGCCGAAGGAGACCGATCCTCGGATTGGGCTGATTTGTTGAAAACCCCTGAAGAATACAAGGGAATGGCCGCGAAAGTGCGACAATCGCGAGTCCCAAGAATTTCACATTCAGCGCTTGGCACGAATAGCGTGCCGCGATGCCCGAAGTGCCGTACAGCGGACGCTTCATCGACTCGGCTGGACCTCAGTTCAGCAACGCCTCTCCGGCTTCTTTCTCAAGGAAATTACCTGTGCTCAGCGCACACAATGTATCGCATTCTGAGACGTTAAAGCGAGGTGCGCGAGCATCGCGCGGTTCGACTTCATCCGAAGCACGAAACCCGGCGCTGAAGGTTGTCGCTCCCAGTCAAGTTCTGGTCTTGGAATATCACGCAGCTGAGAAGATAGGCCATGTGAGGCGAGGTCTCGCATGAACGCCCCCCTCGACGTTTCGTTCTTCGAGCGAGCCGCCAAGCCGCTCGACAGCTACCGCAAGCATTGGGCGGCGCGGTTTGGGGTCGCCAAATTCCTGCCGACATCGCGCAGCGAGATGGACGCACTCGGCTGGGACAGTTGCGACGTGCTGATCGTCACCGGTGATGCCTATGTCGACCATCCGAGTTTCGGCATGGCGGTGATCGGCCGCATGCTGGAGTTTCAAGGCTTCCGGGTCGGCATCATCGCGCAGCCCGATTGGCAGAGCAGCGAGCCATTCAAGGCGCTGGGCGCGCCGAACCTGTTTTTCGGTGTGACGTCGGGCAACATGGATTCGATGATCAACCGCTACACGGCCGATCGAAAAATCCGCAGCGACGATGCCTACACCCCCGGCGACGTCGGCGGCAAGCGGCCTGACCGCGCCGCCATCGTCTATTCGCAGCGCTGCCGCGAAGCCTACAAAGACGTGCCGATCGTGTTGGGTGGCATCGAAGGTAGCCTGCGACGGATCGCTCACTATGACTACTGGTCAGACAAGGTGAGGCGCTCGATCGTCGTCGATGCCAAATGCGATCTGTTGCTGTATGGCAATGCCGAGCGGGCGATCGTCGAGGTTGCCCATCGACTGGCCAGGAAGGAGCCAGTGCAACAGATCACCGACGTGCGCGGCACGGCATTCGTGCGGCGCGCCAGTGACGCTTCGGCCGTCGGATGGTTCGAGATCGATTCGACCGAGGTCGACCGACCGGGTCGCGTCGAGGCGCAGGTCAATCCCTACCTCGTGGTGTCGGAGCAGGCCAAGGCCAATGGTACGACCTGCGCACGCGAGGACGAGGCTTCGTTCGCTTCCCCTCCGGGGGCGGGCAAGGTGGAGGGATCGGGCGAGGGTCAGGGCCAGGGCCAGGGCCAGGGCCAGGGCCAGGGTGGGGCCTCTGGGGAGGGCCAGGGCGGAGGCGCTTCGCTCGCCCCCCCAACGGGGGAGGGCTGGGGCGGGGGTGCGGCGCAGCCGCTGCGCTTCGTGCGCAACGCGGCGTCGGTTTCGAACGGCTTCAGACCTGGCCCAATCCCGGGGCCCCACCCTAACCCTCCCCTGGAGGGGGAGGGACATAAAGCGAGGCTGCGCGTGCCGCCGCGCGACAAGAGCGTCATCCGTCTGCCGTCGTTCGAACAGGTGCGCGCCGACCCCATCCTGTACGCCCATGCCAGTCGCGTGCTGCATCTGGAGACCAACCCCGGCAATGCCCGGGCTCTGGTGCAGGCGCATGGCGAAGGCGCAGCGGCGCGCGACGTGTGGATCAACCCGCCGCCGATACCGCTTACCACGGCGGAGATGGACCAGGTCTTCGGCCTGCCGTATGCGCGCAGTCCGCATCCGCGTTATGCCGACGCCAACGGCGGCCACGACGGCGAAACAAAGATCCCGGCTTGGGAGATGATCCGTTTCAGCGTCAACATCATGCGCGGCTGTTTCGGCGGCTGCACCTTTTGCTCGATCACCGAGCACGAGGGGCGCATCATTCAGAGCCGTTCGGAAGATTCGATCATCCAGGAGGTCGAGGCGATCCGCGACACGGTGGCCGGATTCACCGGCACCATCTCCGACCTGGGCGGCCCGACCGCCAACATGTATCGGCTCGGCTGCAAGAGCCCCGAAATAGAGTCGGCCTGCCGCAAACCGAGTTGCGTCTATCCGGGCATCTGCTCGAACCTCGGCACCGACCACGATCCATTGATCAAGATCTATCGTCGCGCGCGCTCATTGCGCGGCATCAAGAAGATCCTGATCGGTTCGGGCCTGCGCTACGACCTCGCCGTGCAGTCGCCGGAATATGTCAAGGAACTTGTGCAGCACCATGTCGGCGGCTATCTGAAGATCGCCCCGGAGCACACCGAGGAGGGCCCGCTCACGAAGATGATGAAGCCTGGCATTGGTAGCTACGCGCGCTTCAAGCAACTGTTCGACAAGTACTCCGCCGAGGCCGGCAAGAAGCAGTACCTGATCCCGTACTTCATCGCTGCGCACCCGGGCACCAGCGACGAAGACATGATGAATCTGGCGCTCTGGCTGAAGAAAAACGGCTTTCGCGCCGACCAGGTGCAGACCTTTTATCCGAGCCCGATGGCCACCGCCACGGCGATGTATCACAGCGGCCGCAATCCGCTGCGCCGGATCTCACGCCACGCGGAGGTGGCAGAGACCGTCGACATCGTTCGCGGCGACAAACGTCGCCGGCTGCACAAGGCGTTCCTGCGCTATCACGACGCCAACAACTGGCCGCTGCTGCGCCAGGCACTCAAGGACATGGGGCGGGCCGACCTGATCGGCAACGGCAAGCAACACCTGATCCCGAACTGGCAGCCGATGACCGGTGGCACTTACGAAAGCGCGCGGCGGAAGAATTCGAGTGCTGCGGATGTCAGGCGAGGGTTGCCCACGGACGCGGCGCCGATGGGCGTGAAGGTGCCTGCAGGTCGGCTGCTGACGCAGCACACCGGCCTGCCGCCGCGAGACAACGGCAGCGGCGAGCGCAGACCGGGCGCAGTGCCGAGGTCCAATAAGGCAACGCCGGTACGGAGTGGTCTTCGCCGCGGCTCTCGCTGAAGCGAAACTGGACCGCAAGCCTTCGCCGGTCCGCTATTGCTGGTCGTCGACCGGCAGGGTCCGAACCTGCATCGACAAGTCGAACAGCTTGGCCTTGCCGGCGTAGTAGCGATCGATGCGCCACTCATGCAGGATGTCAATGGCGAGTTCGAAACTCTTGAGATCGAGCTTGTAGAGCTCGGCGAGAGCGAACGGGCTGTCCGATTCCAGCGCCAGTACCAACTGAGCCAGCGTCCGTGAAGAAGCGCCGGCAGGATCGTTCTTGATGTGTTTGCGGGCGGTCTTGATGGCATTCATCGACAGATTCTCGGATAGCGGCTTGCAGTGACGGCACGCGCTGGGGTTGCCGGTTGAAAAGTCGCGTGGAGCAAGGATCGTCCGGTCAATAGCGTCCTCTTTAACCGGCTATTGTCGCAAGGCTTGCGTGACAGCTTGATGACGCCGCGCTTGCCCAAATGCGACGAGGCGTCATGCCGCGCAGGCGAGGCTCCGGGCGCTTGAGAATTTCCGGCCTTCACCCGTCAGCGGGTCGACAAAAGCGATCGACCGCGCCAGCAATCGCAGGGGTTTCGCATGATCGTCCGGGCCCGGCGGACACAACTGCGG
The DNA here is from genome assembly GCA_039925525.1 of Variovorax sp. GTDB lineage: Bacteria > Pseudomonadota > Gammaproteobacteria > Burkholderiales > Burkholderiaceae_C > Variovorax. Next base: position 6,405 of record JBDSYU010000153.1, on the reverse strand, counting down.
GTACATGCGATCGTTGACGATCGGCATACCGAGAGCGGCGCAGTGCAGCCGCAACTGGTGCTTCCGGCCGGTGATGGGTTCGAGGTAGAGGAGAGCGTGGCTTTCCAAGATCTCGCCCAACTCGAACCGTGTCTCCGCGTTGGTAGTGCCTGGGATTTCACACATCAGCGGGAAGCGCGCAGCTTCAACGATCCGGCTTTGGCGGCGGCTGGGCAGCGTGGCGCCATCGTGCCAGTGGACGATGGCCTCATAACGCTTGTCGATCGCGCGGCGCGTGAAAAGTGCCTGGTAGGTGCCGCGCGAAGCAACGTTTGTTGAAAACAGCATCACGCCCGCGGTGTCGCGGTCGAGGCGATGCAGCGGCGCCAACTCGTCGATGCCGAGCCGGCGTCGCAGGCGCACCAGCAGGCTTTGCTGCAAATAGGGCCCCGACGGTGTCACTGCGAGAAAGTGCGGCTTATCAACCACCAGAAGGTGCGCGTCATGATGCAGCACCTCTTCGTCCGTCGGCGGTGCGGCTTCGGCTGAAATGGCCCGCGCGTCGCGATAGTAGTAAAGGCGAAGCGGCGCGCGAAAGGCGTCGTCGACGCCGACCGTGCGACCGTCTTCGTCGACCACATCACCGGCGGCCATCCGTGCCTGCCAGATGGCCAGGGAGATCGCCGGGAAGCGCGCCAACAGGAATTCGAGCATGGTCGTCCAACGGCCGACCGGCAGCGCGACGCAGCTCGGGCCAACGCCGTCGCGCACCGGCAGCGGCGCTGACCTGGCCAGAAGAAAAGGTGTCGGCTTCAATGGGCGAGGCCGATCGACGCTATGCCGACGCGTTGCTCAGCATCTAACACGCGACACGGCCCGCTTACTTCGCCGTCACGAATTTCCAGCTCGAAGTAGCCGGGTCAACCGCCAGCACGCCCACCTTTTCCGAGCCATCGCCGTCGGCGCTGAACTTGATGTCGTTGACGCCCCTGAACTCGGTGTAGCCGTTGATCGCGTCGCGCAGCTTGTCACGTGCCGCGTCGATCGACGTGTTGCCGTCGATGCCGGCCTTGCGCGCCGCTTCGGCCACCAGCAGCACGGCGTCGTAGCCCAGACTGGCATTGGCGACGTTCGGCGGCTGGAACTGGTTGAGCGCGCTGTCCTTGCTAATGGCCGCCACATAGCGGGCGACAAAGGCCTTGTACTTTTGGAGATCACCGGTGGCGAAATCGTTGGTCGATTGACCGACCGTGTGCCACTGGCTGGCCTGCTCGCCGACGCTCTTGCTGACGGTCTGCGGAAAGACACCGGGATAGATCAGCGCGTTGCACAGGATCGGCGCCGTCATGCGCTGGATCTGCAGCTCCCGCGCGAGCTTCACGGCATCGCCCGAAAGCATGGAGCCGAGCACGATATCCGGGTTCAGCTCCTTGAGTTTGATTGCCACCGGCGAAAAATCGGTCTGGCCGGAGGTGAACTCGACCGTGCCGACGATGTCCAGGCCCTTGGCCCTCGCCAGACGGGTCCATTCGTCGATCGCCGCCTTGCCCGCGGCTTCGCGCACGTCGCCCATGATCGCGACGCGTTTGGCCTTCGGATAGATCTTGACGAACTCGGCGAAGCCTTCCGGCAGTCCGATGTCGTCGGGCGTATTCAGGCGCGTACCGTAGGGGCGACCACCGATACCCGGCTTGTTCGAGTTCATGTTGACCGCCGGGATCTTCAACTGATTGATGGTCGGCACGGCGGTTTCCCATTGCGTCGACGACATCGGTCCGAGCACCGCCAGGGCGCCGCTTTGCTGGGCTTCACGCACACGCAGCACGGCCTGGTCCGGGCGCAACTGATCGTCGAATCGCACCACTTCAATCTGACTGCCGTTGATGCCGCCGGACTGGTTGACGTCTTGCACCGCCAGGTCGACCGCGATGGCCTGCAGCTTTCCGACGGAGCCTAGCTGGCCCGACAGCGGCGCGGTATGCACCAGCTTGATGGGCGGTTTGCCCTGAGCCAACGCCGGCACGGCGGCGACCGCGGCAAGCCCGAGTGCACAGGTGGCAAGGAGGCGGGAAAGCAGGGTTTTCATGAAGACTCCGTGGTAGAAAAAAATGAAGTGGAACATGCGGCCAATCGGCATCACGCGCCCAGGTAATGGGAGAGCACCGCATCATCGGCCAGAAGGTCGGCAGAGCGGCCCTCGCGCACGATCCGCCCCTGCTTGAGCACATAGGCGCGCTGACAGAGCTTGAGTGCCGCGCGAGCGTTCTGCTCGACGATGAGGATCGGAATGCCGGCGTCACGCAACTCGCGCAACACCGCAAACACGGTCGAGACCATCACCGGCGACAAACCGAGCGATGGCTCGTCCAGCATCAAGAGGCGGGGCCGCGAAAGCAGGGGGCGCGCCATGGCGAGCTGTTGCTGCTCGCCACCAGACATGCTGCCAGCGGTTTGCCGCAGCCGTTCCTTCAGCCGCGGGAAACGCGCGAAAACGCCCTGGCAGGCTTCTTCGAACGAGCGCCCGGACTGGCACGCGGCATCGCGGTCATAGGCAATGCGCAGGTTCTCCTCGACCGACAGGCGACCCAAGGTACCCCGGCCTTCCGGAATGTGCAGCAAGCCACGCTTGGCAATGACGTGTGGGGGAGTGCGCGCCAGATCGATGTCAGCAAAGCGGGCGCTGCCGGCGACCGGACGCAGCAAGCCGGACAACGTTCGCATCAAGGTCGACTTGCCTGCACCGTTGGCGCCGATCACGGTCACGGTCTCGCCCTTGGTCATCGCCAGCGAGACACCGCGCAGCGCCTTGATGGCGCCATAGTTGACCTCGAGCTTCTCCACCTGCAAAAGCGTGGCCGGGCCACCCGCGTTGTCGGCCGCACTCATGCCGTTTCCTCGTCCGGACCGAGATAGGCTTCGATCACCTCCGGATGCCTGAGCACGTCTTCGACGGCACCCTCGGTCACCTTCTGCCCGGCGATGAGCGCCACCAATCGGCTCGACAGGGCGCGGATCAGCGACATGTCGTGCTCGACCAGCAGGATCGCCTCGACGCGTGCGCGCGCCTTGCCAATGTCCTGCACCAGCGCGTCCGTCTCTTCCTCGTTCATTCCCGCCGCAGGTTCGTCCAGCAGTAACAGCTTCGGCCGACTGGCAATCGCGCGGGCGATCTCCAGGCGCCGCGCTGCGCCATAGGACAAGGCTCCTGCCGGCTGGTCAGCCAGGTCGGCAAGGCGCATCAGGTCTAGCAACTCGAGGGCAGCGCCCAAGGGCTTGCGCCGGCCAAAGACCGAAGCAAACGGCGCTCTGGCAGTCACAGGGTCGGCGACCAGTACGTTCTCGAGCACGGTCATGCGCTTGAACAGGCGAATGTTCTGAAACGTGCGGGCCATGCCACGACGGGCCAACGACAGCGCCGATGCGCGCGTCACATCGACGCCATCAAAGCGAAGGGTTCCGGACGTCGGCGTGTAGAACTGAGTGAGCAGGTTGATCAGCACCGACTTGCCGGCACCGTTGGGGCCGATGATGCCGAGCACTTCGCCGGGCATGACGTCGAGCCACACGTCCGACAGCGCCGCCAGGCCGCCGAAGCGCTTGGTCATGCCTTGCGCTGCCAGCAATGGCACGGTCATGGCGCAGCCTTGGCAGCTCGCGAGGGGCTCGCGACGGGCATCGGAGCGTCGACTGAAGACCTGGACGCATCATTTGTCCGCGCCGCCTTGCACGCGCCCAGCCGGCGCGTCACGAATCGACGCGTGATCAAACCCTGCGGTCGCCACAGCAGCAGGACGATGATGCTGATGGCAAAGACCGTGGGTCGCCACTCGCGCATGAACGCCACCTCTTCGGGCAGGATGGTCATGATGGCGGCGCCCAATGCTGGCCCCCAGAAATTGTTGGTGCCGCCGAGGATGACGAACATCACAGCGTAAATGGCGAGCAGCACGTTGAAGGTGTCGGGCCGCACGAAGGTGAGATAGTGCCCGTACAAGCCACCGGCGAAGCCGGCGATGCCCGAGCCGATGGCGAAGGCCATGAGCTTGACCTGCACCGCATCGATGCCCAGGGCGCTCGCCACCTGGTCGTCTTCGCGCACCGCGTCGAGCACGCGCTGCAGCGGCGAGCGGGACACCCACCACAGCGTCAGGCCGACCAGCAGCACGGCGCCGGCCGCATGCCAGACCGTAGCGCCGGCCATGCCACCGAAACCAACGCTGCCGCCGACATAGTCGATGTTCTCCAGCAGCACCTGCATCGACATGGCAATGCCGAGCGTCACCAAAATGAGATAGATGCCGCGCACGCGCAGCGCCGGAAAGCCGAATACATAGCCGATGACGCCGGCCGCAACTGCGCCCAGGAGACAAGCGGGAATCAGGGGCCAGCCGGCTTTGACCGTGAGCACCCCGGCCGCATAACAACCGATGGCCATGAAGGCGCTGGCGCCGAAGCTCAGTGCGCCTGCCGACAGGGCCACATAGACCCCCCACGCCATCAAGACATTGATGAGGGCGAAAAAGACGACGTCGCTGCTCATGCGGACTGCTGCTGTGGCGCTTTGGCCGTGGCTCAGGCCCGCGCGCCGGTGCCGTGAAACACGCTGCCGAACAGACCTTGGGGGCGCACCAGCAGCACCGCGATCATGAAAGTCCAGACCACCAGGTCGGACAACGCTCCTAGCCCGAACTGCACGGCCAACGCTTCCAGCAGGCCGATCAGCAAGCCGCCAACCACGGCGCCCCAGACGTTGCCCATGCCGCCGATGGCGGTGATGGCCAGCGCCTTCAAACCGAACGACAGGCCGATGTCGGAGTTGACCGTGCCGATGCGCAACGCGAAAAGCAACCCCGTGAGCGCCGCCAGTGCCGACGAGATGAAAAACACTTGCTGGCCGACCCAGCGCACGGGGATGCCCAGCAGTGCCGATGCAGTGGCGTCGTCGGACACGGCGCGAATGTTGCGGCCGGCGCGGGTCTTGCCGAGCAGCAGATGCAGCGCCACCACCAGCACCACGGTGAGCACGATCACCAGGCCCTGAACCGGCACGAAGCGCACGCCGGCGATCTCGAAACTGCCGCCGCCCAGCGCATCGACCAGAGGGAAGGCAATGGGTTCGGTGCCCCACTTGTGATGCACCAGATCGAGGATGAGCAAACCCACGGCCATCGACGAAAGCGCCGCAGTGATACCGGCTTCCTGCGAGTCGAGCCTGCGAAAGCTGATGCGCTCGACCAGCACGCCAAGCAGGCCGCCAAGCACAAAGGCTGCGGCCAAGGCCAGCGGCAGCGAGGGAACGGCGCTGGCTACCACCAGGCCGATGAAACCGCCGATCATGAAAACCTCGGTATGCGCAAAGTTGATCCGGTGCAGCACGCCGACGATGAGCGTGAAGCCGATGGCCACCAATGCGTACAAGCCGCCGGTCATCAGGCCGTTGATCAGTTGACCGAGCAGCATGCGAGACCGCGGATGAGGATCAGAAGTGCGAGAGCAATCGGCCGAAGCCCTGCAGGCGGTCTTCGATGCCGACGGCACGCAGCGCATGCCAGTAGGTGGCGGTGTTGATGGCGATGACCGGCTTGCCCAGAAACAGCTCGGCTGCAGCGGCCATGCGTACCATCGACAGGTTGGTGCCGACCTGGACAATCGCATCGACGTCATCGCCGTTGAGCTCCATCAGCGCCTTGCGGCACATTTCATCCGTGGTGGAGGCGATCTCCACCGGGCTTGGCCGGCGCAGGCATACATCGCGCACCACCTCGAAGCCGCAGTCCTGGTAGAAGCGGCGCACCTGGTCGTTGGCCACTGGAAAGTAGGGCGACAAGAAGGCGATGCGTTTGGCTCCATACGCGTTGAGCGCGGCTTCGGTGGCGAATGAGCCGCACGAAACCCCGACACCCGCGCGCTCGCGCATCATGACCAGGTATTTTTCGGCGCCGGGACGGCCGTCCCAGAAGGTGGCGGCCGACATGCCCATCACAAGATATTGCATTTCGCAGCTCTTTAGCACATCCACCGCCGCGAGCGTGGCGCCCTGGATGTTCGCCACCAGTTTCAGGAAGTCGGCGTCGGTGGCGACCGGAGCGTTGGGGATGATGATGCGACTGTAGTGATTGGTGACGCCGACCGGCCGCATGTCGTCGAAATCGGGCTGGACGATGGTGTTGGTTGACGGGCCCAGGGCCCCAAACTTCATGCGATAGCCGAGATGGTCCATGATTTACAAGGTCGAGGCGGCAGGTTTCGAGAGGATTCCCAGCAGCGCGTCACGGGCCATGACATCGGCATACTTTTGGCGCATGTCGAACAGGTTGGCTTCGTGCGGTTCGATGGCGCGGTCACCGACGCAATCCTCAATGACAACCGTGCGGAAGTTGCTCTGCATCGAATCGACCACCGTGGCCCGCACGCAGCCACTGGTGG
>JBDSYU010000152.1:0-11002 GCA_039925525.1 Variovorax sp. | reverse complement strand
GACCTGACGCAGGCGCGCATTCGTATCGAGGCGGCAATCATCGAACTCGCGGTTGAGCGCGGCGATGCCGACTGGGAGGCCGGCATGATCGCGAGCTTTCATGCGCTTTCGCGAACGCCGCTGCCGGTGCGCCCGGACGACACCGAGGCCATCGCGCTGTGGGAGGCGCGGCACCGCGCGTTTCATCGCGCGATTGCCAGCGGCTGCGCCTCAAACTGGCTGCTGCGCATCCAGGCGCAACTGAGCGATCACACCGAGCGTTATCGGCGCGTGCGCACCTTCCATTTCGCCACGCCAGCGCAGGTGGCGCGCGATGTCGAGCGCGAGCATCGCGATCTGCTCGATGCGCTGCTCGCCCGCAAGGCGCCGCGTGCGTCTGACTTGATGCGCGCGCATCTTGAGCACACGGCGCGCGCGGTGTCGGCGCTTTGGGAGCAGGGGCGCAAGGCGGGCGCGGCACGCAAGGCAGTGCGGCGACAGCCCCGAGCGGCCTGAGGGGGTCGCCCCGTCCCGACCTTCTACCGCAGGAGAGGGAGGTCTACCGGCCGCAAGCGGGTTCAGCCGGCGAAAATGGTCTCGGGCAAGCCGCGCACCCCGGGGTTGCGCACGACGAACAACCCACCCGACATCGGCGCCGCGGCGAGCGCTTGCGCGTTCAGGCGCAACGATGCACTGGTGATGTACAACGCGTCGAGGTTGGGGCCGCCGAAGCAGCAACTGGTCGGCCGTGGCACTGGAATGCGGATTCGCAGCAGCTCGCGGCCTTCGGGTGAGTAGCGCGAAATTCGCCAGGCGTCCCAAACCGCCACCCAGAGACAGCCCTCCTCGTCGACGGTGAGCCCGTCTGGCGTGCCGTCGGCGCTGTCGAGCACGATGAAAGGCGCACGATTGGCAATGCTGCCGGCCATCAGGTCGAAGTCGTAGCGGTAGATGGTGCGGCGCGCCGAATCGGTGAAGTACATGTGCCGGTTGTCGGGGCTCCAGCCCAAGCCGTTGGCGACAGTAAAGCCCGCATCCATTTTTTTCCAGCTGCCATCGGCGTCGACGCGAAACAGGCTGCCGCGATTGGCAGCGGCGCCCATGTCGAGCGTGCCGATCCACAGGCGCCCCAACCGGTCGCATTTGCCGTCGTTGTAGCGATTGCCGGGCCGGTCGCCTTCGGGGTGGCATACAAAGCGCTGGCTCTTGCTTTCGGGATCGAGCGTCATCAAGCCCGAAGGCGTGGCGATCAACAGGCCCCCGGTGGCCTTGGGCAAGGCCACGCTGACCATCGAGCCGAGCTTGAATTCTTGATCGGTGTGGGTGTTGACGTCGTATCGATGGATCGACGGGGTCAGGATGTCGACCCAATACAGCGCCCCGTCGCGGGGCGACCAGGTCGGGCCTTCGCCGAGCAGCGAGCCCGTCTGTGCCACGCAGCGCACGTCGAAGTTGTCGCTCGCCCCAGGTTGCGCGCGGGGCTCGATGGTCATCACCTGACCACCGGCGTTGTGCGCGATGGCGCGCGCCGCGCCGATCGCCGCGGCCGACAGCGCATGCGCCTGCGCCTGCTCCATGCGCGTGCTGTCGCCGCCGATGGCCAGGGCGCCGATGGCACGGCCTTCGATGTCCAGGATCGGTGCAGCAACGGCCATACGGCCGACTTCGTATTCATCCCATTCGAGTGCGTAGCTGCGGGCGCGGCACAGATCGAGGTCGCTTTGCAGCAGCGCAGTCGTCGTCAGCGTGGCCTCGGTGCAGGCGCCGAGCATGAGCTTCTTCAGCAGCTCGGCCTGACGCGGTGCGTCGAGGTACGACAAGACGATCTTGCCGACCGCCGTGGCATGCACCGGCCAGCGTGCGCCGACGCGGGCTTGGTTGCGCGCGTCGCGGCCAATGCCGTAGCTGGCGATGACCACCATCTGGTCGCGGTCGAGCACCGCCAGATGCACCGGCGCGCCGGTGACGCCGTGCAGCCGCTGCAGTTCGTCTTCGGCAGCGACGCGCAAGTCGAAGTCGCTCCACACCTCATGTGCCAGTTCGAGCAGCCGAAAGCCGAGCGGGTACGTCTTGCTTTCGGCGGCGTAGCGCAACAGGCCCTCGCGTGTCAGTGTGGCGAGGATGCGGTGCAGCGTTGCCTTGGGCAGTTGACTGGCGCGCAGCAACTCGGTGAAGGTCAGCGCCGTCGGTGCTTTGGAGACGATGTCGAGCAGCCCCATCGCCTTCTCGAGCACACCCAGCCCAGCGCTGGCTATGACTTCGGTGCCGACCCTTCCCTCCGACAAATCGCCCGCGAGCGGGGGATCGAAGTTTCTATCAGTGGAAATGGTCTTGTTCTTCTCGCCAAGCATCCTCAATTCTCCAATGCAGCGAAGCGAGGTTTATATAGGGTAATCACTGATCCCCGGCGCCATTGCGAGGCCTACACTGCGCAGCCCAACGTTTCCGCTCAATGAAACTTTTTGCGCTGACAAGGATGACATGTCCGACCTGGTGATCGAAGGCCTCTGCAAGGACTACGGTTCGACGCGAGTGCTGCAGAACATCGATCTCACCGTAGAACGCGGTGAGTTCGTGGTGTTCGTCGGCCCTTCCGGTTGCGGCAAGTCGACCTTGCTGCGCATGATCTGCGGCCTGGACGAGGTGAGTGCCGGCACCATCATCATCAATGGCGAGATCGTCAACGATGTGCCGCCGTCCAAGCGCGGCATCGCCATGGTGTTCCAGTCGTATGCGCTGTACCCGCACATGTCGGTCGCCGAGAACCTCGGCTACGCGCTCAAGCTGGCGAAGACGCCGGCAGATGAAATCGATCGCCGCGTGAAGAAGGCGGCAGAGGTGTTGATGATCTCGGACTACCTGGCACGCAAGCCGCGCCAGCTGTCCGGCGGCCAGCGCCAGCGCGTCGCCATCGGACGCGCCATCGTGCGCGAGCCCAGCATCTTCCTGTTCGACGAACCGCTGTCGAACCTGGACGCATCGTTGCGCGTGGACATGCGCATGGAGTTCGCGCGCTTGAAGGAGCGCCTGGGCACGACGATGATCTATGTGACGCACGACCAGGTCGAAGCCATGACCCTGGCCGACAAGATCGTCGTCATGCAAGCTGGCGTGATCGAACAGGTCGGCAGCCCGATCGATCTGTACAACCACCCGGTGAACCGCTTCGTGGCTGGGTTCATCGGATCGCCGAAGATGAATTTTCTGGCGAGCCGGTCTGATGGAGACGGCTGGACGTTGCCGGGCAACGGTCGGCTGCATGGCAGGGGCGGCGGCGCGAATGCGTCGATTGCTGAAATCGGCGTGCGGCCGGAGCATCTGCGCCTCGTTGCGGGTGGTGATTCGAAAGGTGATGGCTTTGTCAGCGGTGTTGTCGCCGCAACCGAGCATCTGGGCTCGGACACGCTGGTGCACGTCGACGTGCCCGACCAACCGCGGCCGGTATTGGTCCGGCTGCAAGGCGAGCAGCGCGTGCCGCACGGCAGCGCGATGACGGTTCACTTCGACCTGAGCTTCGCCTGCGGCTTCGACAGCAACGGCAGGCGCGTCGACTTGGCCGATCGCGCGGGTTCAGCCAAGCCTCAGAGCGCTGGCAGGTGACCTCGTGCAGACATTGATATTTGACAGCGTGTTCGATTTATTCAAAAGGAGCAACCTGATGTTGAAGTTCGCAAAAACCATCGTCGCGGCGGGTTTGACCGCTGCCGTCGCCCTGCATTTGCCGGCCGCCTCGGCCGCCGATGTCGATTTCATGAACTGGTCGTCGACCGAGGAGGTGAACAAGGCACCCATCAAAGCCATGGAGGACAGCTTCACCAAAGCCACCGGCCTCACGGTGAATTCAATCGGCTACGCCTGGGGCGAGATGGTGAAGAACGCTTTTCTGCGGGGTCGCACCAATACGCTGCCGGATGTGATGCAGGTGCAGGCGCGGCTGTTGCCTACGGTGGCCGGCATCGACGGCATCGTCGACATGAATCAGGTCTACGGCAAGCAGAAGCTCGAAGCGATGTTCCCGCCCAACATGCTGGCCTTCGGCAACGTCGACGGCAAGCAGGTGGCACTGCCGTGGATTGGCGGCACCATCGGCATGGTCGCCAACAAAGCTGTCATGAGTAAAGCTGGCATCGACGCGCCGCCGGCCACCGTTGCAGACTTTCGCAACGCGCTCATCAAGATCCGCGACAAGATCCCGAATTCGGTGCCCTATGGCATGGCCACCAAGAACAATAATTCGATCGTGCTCGACTACATGATCTGGGTCTGGACCTTCGGCGGCGATGTGGTTGCCAACGGCAAGCCCATGGTCGATTCCAAGGAGGCCACAGCGGCGCTGAAGTTCATGGCCGATCTGGTGAAAGACAGGCTCGCAGCCCCCGAGATCGATCGGCCTGATGCACGTCGTCTGTTCGGCCAGGAGGCCTCGGGCTTCTACTTCGACCCGCCGATCGCGCGAACCTTCGCAGTCGACTTTTCCGGCAAGGGCCCGAGCTATGCCGCCAACGTGATCCCGATGTCCACGCCCACCCTGGCCGCGGGTGGCACGCCCGCCTCGATTCAGTGGGGCCACGTGCTCTCCATCTTCGGCGCCAAGAACGCCAAGGCGGACAGCCCGGCAGCCAAATTCGTGATGCACCTGCTGAACGACGACACACTGGTTGACTTTGCCTCCTTCAGCGGCGTCTTGCCGTCGACGACCACAGGCGTGGCGAAGCCGAAGATCGCCGACGACCCCTACCTTGCCAATTGGGCCAAGCACGCCGGAACGCCGCGCCGTAATACCCTCGCTTCTCTCAGCAACGGCGCTGCGGTGGCGAATGTCATCGGCGAAGAAGTGCAAGCTGCTGTGCTGGGCCAGAAGACCGCCGAAGTCGCCGCGCACGACATGCAGGCGCGACTGGTCAAGACCCTGGCCAACTAGGGCCTGTTCACACTAAAGCGGGAATGCGAAGGATGAATGCCGGGATGCAGTGCAAGGCGCGGGGAGCGCCGCCTAGTTCTACTAGGCAATGCGAGCCGCAACGCCGCAATGCGCCCGGCATTCGTCCTTCCCGAAGGGTTGGCTCTCCTGCCGGCGTCTGCTTTGTCGCGACGCTTGCAGGTAGAGGTACTACCTGCTGCGCGCCGCTTCGCGCATCCATCCGTCAGGAGAGCCAACGCATCTCCCGCTTTAGTGAGAACAGGCCCTAATGCAGACAGCCGCCGGCACTCGCGCCGCACATGAGGCGCCGCGGCGCTCGCCGCATGCGCGTCGCGGCGGGCTGAAAGCCGCCGAGCGGCGCTTTGGCGTCTTGCTTCTGCTGCCGGCGCTGGCGGTGTTCTGCATCGTCGTGCTGGTGCCGTTTGCCAAGGCGCTCGGCCTGTCGTTCTTCAAATACACGATCGACATGGCCAAGCCGGAGTTTCTCGGACTCGGCAACTTCACTCGCGTGCTGTCCGATTCCACGATACGCGGCTCCTTTGTCACCACGCTGATCTTCGTCGGGCTGACCACGGCGGCTTCGATCGTTCTCGGCCTGGTGTGGGCGCTCATCCTGAACCAGCCATTCCGCGGCCGGGCCGCCTTGCGCGGCCTGTCGCTGCTGCCCTGGATCATGCCGGCCACGGTGGCGGCCTTCCTGTGGGGCTGGATTTTCAACGCCCGCTACGGCCTCATCAACGCCGCCGCGCTGGAGCTGGGCTTCATCGACTATCCGGTGGCTTGGCTGTCGACTTCCGCAGGGGCCATGGCCGCGGTGGTCATCACCAAGACCTGGCTGTCGATTCCTCTTTTCATGGCCTTCTTTTTGGCCGGGCTACAGAGCATGGACCAAGAGCAGATCGACGCCGCGCGTGTCGACGGTGCGCGCAACTGGGAGGTGCTCACGCACCATGTGATCCCCCATCTGCGCCCGGTCATGCTGGTGACGGTGGTGCTGGGCGTGATCGGCAATCTTCAGCACTTCGACACCATCTGGGCCTTGACGGCGGGCGGGCCGGTGCGCGCCACCACGGTGCTGTCGGTCGAGGTCTACCGGCGCGCCTTTGAACAATGGGACATCGGCATGGCGGCGACGGTCGGTGTGCTGTGGGTTGCAACCATCATGCCGCCAGCGTATTTTTACTTGCGCCATTTGATGAAAGGCGTTGAGTGATGCTCGACCTTTCGTCGCGGCGCGCCAAGATCGTCTTCGTGCTGATTGCCGTTGTGATGGGCGCGTTCATTTTCTTTCCGGTGTATTGGTTGGTGATCTCCTCGCTCAAACCCAGTCAGGAGCTCTACCGCATCACGCCGACCTTGTTTCCGCAGGCGCTGACGCTCGATCATTTCCGGACGGCGCTCACGCGCGGTCACCTGCCGCTGCACCTCGCCAACAGCCTGATCGTGTCGCTGTCGTCGGCCGCCATCAACGCCACCCTGGCGGTGTACGCCGGCTACTCGTTCGCCAAGTACCGTTACTTCGGGCGCAAGCCGGTGATGCTCCTGATGCTGTCGGCGCAGATGTTTCCGTTCGGGCTGCTGCTCATCACCATCTACCCCACGCTCACCAACTGGGGCCTGCTCGATACGCGCATCGGCCTGGTGCTGTCGTATGTGGTGTTCGCACTGCCCGTGGCCACTTACATGCTCTACAGCTATTTCAGCCAGGTGCCCAATGAACTGATCGAAGCAGCGCGCGCCGACGGCGCATCCGACCTGCGCATCTTCCACACCATCGTGCTGCCGATATCGCTGCCGCCGATCATCACGGTGTTTCTCTACAGCTTCATGTGGAGCTGGAACGACCTGTTGTATTCGCTCACGTTGATCGTCTCCGAGGACAAGCGCACCGTCGCGCCCGGTTTGCTGCTCACCTACCTGAATGAATCCAACGCCGATTGGGGCGGTGCCATGGCGGCGTCTTTGATGGCGGCGCTGCCGGTGATGGTCGGCTTCATCCTGCTGCAGCGCTATTTCATCCAGGGTGTGACCGCGGGCGCTGTGAAGTGAAATGACATGCGTCTAAAAGATAAGGTGGCCATCGTCACCGGCGCAGGCAGCGGCATCGGCCGCGGCGTGGCAGAGCGCTTTCTACTCGAAGGTGCGCGCGTCGTCGCGCTGGAAAAAAACGAAGAGACATTGGCGTCGCTGCGCGCCTGGTGCGACGCGCCAAACTCGAGCGACATCCCTGGCGCTTCCTCGGGAGATCACCCGAAACGCCCGCTGCCCCTGCTGGCGATCGCCGGCGACGCCGCCGACCAGTCGGTCATCGACAGCACCGTGCAACGCGCACTCGAAGCCTGGGGCCGCATCGACATCCTCGTCAACAACGCCATCGCCTACACCGAGCTCGGCGTCGTCGACACCAGCGATGCCGACTGGTCTGCGACCATCGATTCAGGCCTCACCTCCGTGTTCCGCTGGTGCCGCGCCGTGCTTGTGCCAATGCTCGAGCAAGGCCGCGGCGTCATCGTCAACATGGCCTCGGTCAATCAACTCGTCGCCAACCCGAATCTCGCGGCATACACCGCGGCCAAGGGCGGCGTGCATGCGCTGACGCGGCAGATCGCCATCGAGTACGGGCCGCGCGGCATTCGTTGCAACGCCATTTCGCCCGGTTTGATCGCTACCGAACGTACCTTGAAGGGCCGAAGTGCGGCCGATCTGGTCTGGGACGCCGAGGCTTATCCCGTCGGGCGCATCGGCAATCCGGAAGACGTGGCCGCCGCCGCGGTTTTCCTCGCATCTGACGAGGCCGGCTTCATCACCGCGGTCGACCTGCCGGTCGACGGCGGCCTCACGGCGCTGGCGGCTTCGGCGCTGCTCTCGCCGAAAATTCGCGGCTGGTGGGGCCGCAAGCCCGTCCGCGTTGTCGAGTGACAGTCAAAAAAGAAAGCAGGGTCATGCATCCATACCAACCCATGGGCCAGGACGACATCGCGGCCTTCGAGCGCGACGGCTATGTGCTACGCCGCGCGGTCTTCAGCGTCGATGAGACCGCCACCATCAACGACACCATCCGCAACGACCCGACGATCCGCGCCGTCACCTACGGTCGTGCAGACAGCAGTGGCGCCTCGACCGAGCTGGCGCTCTGGTACACGCTCGGCGACGATGTGTTCGGCGCGGTTGCGCAATCGCCACGCGTCGCCGGGGGCGTCGAGACCCTGCTCGGTGGCCCGGTCAATTTCTACCATTCCAAGCTCACGCTGAAGCGTCCGAGGGTCGGTGGCGCCTGGGAGTGGCACCAGGACTACGGCTATTGGTACGAGCATGGCTATCTGTTTCCGCACATGGCCAGTGTCTTCATCGCCATTGATCCATCGACGCGCGAGAACGGTTGCCTGCAGGTGTTGCGTGGCTCGCATCGTCTGGGGCGCCTCGACCATGGCGCGGTGGGCGGACAGACCGGCGCGGACAGGGAAAGAGTCGACCAGGCGATGAAGACGCTCGAACACGTGCAAATCGAAATGGCGTCGGGCGATGCCTTGTTCTTCCACAGTAATCTGCTGCATGCCTCGGGCCGCAACGATTCAGACATGCACCGCAACGTGCTGCTCACCTGCTACAGCCGCACCGATAATCCGCCATACAAGAGCGGGCCGAGCATCAACCACATGCCCATTGGCACGAGGAGCGATGAAGACCTCACCCGCTACCAGGGGCGCCCGATCGATCGCACGGCACATCGTTTCAACGTGCCGCTGGCCGCTTGAAGGTCGCCATCATCTACACCTAAAAGGGGAGACATGGCACAACTCGAACTGAAGAGCGTCAGCAAATCATTTGGCGACGTCGAGGTGATTCACGGTGTCGACCTGACCGTGCGCGATGGTGAGTTCTGCGTCTTTGTCGGGCCGTCCGGCTGCGGCAAATCGACGTTGCTGCGCATGATCGCCGGGTTGGAGGAATGCACCGGCGGGCAGGTGCTGATCGACAACGACGACGTCACCGACGAGCAGCCGGCCAAACGCGGCATCGCCATGGTGTTCCAGTCGTATGCGCTCTATCCGCACATGAGCGTGGCCGACAACATGGGCTTCGGCCTGAAGATCGCCAAGGCGCCGCGTGCCGAGATCGATGCCAAGGTCGCGGAAGCCGCCAAAACTTTGCAGATCGAGCATCTGCTCGCGCGTCGGCCGAAGGACCTGTCGGGCGGTCAGCGCCAGCGCGTGGCCATTGGCCGCGCCATCGTGCGCCAGCCGCGCATGTTCCTTTTCGATGAGCCGCTGTCCAATCTTGACGCCGCATTGCGCGTCGAGATGCGGGTGGAGTTGGCGCGCATCAAATCTCAACTCGCGACCACGGTGGTGTACGTCACACACGATCAGATCGAGGCGATGACCTTGGCCGATCGCATCGTCGTGCTGCGCGACGGTCGCATCGAGCAGGTCGGCGGTCCGCTCGAACTGTATGCAGCGCCGGCCAACCAATTCGTCGCCGGCTTCATCGGTTCGCCGAAGATGAATCTGTTGCCGTGCACGGTCGACCAGACCGACGCAACGGGCCTGCACGTGCGGCTCGGCGACGGATCGAGCGTGACCGGCGCCTGCGCCGAATCGGCCCCGACGGGGACGGCGCTCATGTTCGGGATACGTCCGGAGCATCTGCAAGTGATGCCCGCCGACGGCGCGCCCCTGCAAGCCGAAGTCAATGTTGTCGAGCGGCTCGGCGGCGAGACTTTTTTTCATGTGCGCGTGGCTGGGCAAACGGCGATCGCCAAAGTCACGGGAGACGCGGCGGCCAGTGCCGGCGATCGCATCGGCCTGGCGTTCGATGCGGCCAATGCGCATTTCTTTCTGCCGGAAGGGCGACGCTTGCAATGAGTGCTGCCCTCACCCCAACCCTCTCCCGGGGGGAGAGGGAGAAAAGCGCTGAGACGGCCGTGTACGTTGCAAATCAATAACAAGCCATGACCCACTGCCCACCGATCCGCAGCGTCGAGACGTTCATCATCTCGATCCCGCGCGAGACACCGTATCTCGGGCCGCTCGGGCCGGGCGAACGCATCAACGAGCGCGGCTACCTGATCCGCCGCGGCAACCGCTCGATCTACCCGAGCAGCGACATGTCGGTGTTGGTCAAGGTCACGGCCGAAGACGGCAGCATCGGCTGGGGCGAGACCTACGGCATCGTCGCGCCCGATGCCGTCACCGCCATCATCGACGACGTACTCGGCCCGACCGTGATCGGACGCGACCCGCGTGATGCGATGGTGATCCAGGAAGATCTGTATGACCTGATGCGGGTGCGCGGCTTCTTCGGCGGCTTCTACATGGACGCCATCGCCGGCCTCGACATCGCCATCTGGGACCTGTTCGGCAAGCTGGTCGATCAGCCCGTGGTGAAGCTGCTCGGCGGCCAGCGCATGACATCGATTCCGGCCTATGTATCGGGCCTGCCTGCGGCCACGCTCGATGCGCGGCTCGAGCTGGCGCGGGGCTTCGCTGCGCGCGGCTACAGCGCCTTCAAATACGCGGCCGCGGTGTCGTTCGAAGGGATCGTGCGAGAGATGCGCGTGCTGCGGGAGGGCCTGGGCCCCGACACGAAACTGATGGTCGATCTGCATTGGAAATTCACCGCGCAGGAGGCCGTTCAACTCATCTCGCAGTTGGAACCCTACAGCCCGTACTTCGTCGAAGCGCCGTGCCAGGCCGAAGACATCGAAGGTCAGGCTCATGTCGGCGCCAACATTCGCGTGCCGCTGGCGCTCGGCGAAGAATGGCGCACCGTGTACGAGGTGCGACCACGCCTGGAGCGGCGCGCCATGTCGATCATCCAGCCGGAGATGGGCCACACCGGCATCAGCCAGTTCATGCAGATCGCGCGCATGGCCAATGCCTTTCATGTGAAGGTGATCCCGCACGCCAGCATCGGCATCGGCATCTTTCAGGCGGCGAGCCTGCATGCGGCAGCTGCGCTGCCCAACTGTCCGATGCACGAGTACCAGCATTCGGTGTTCGATCGCAACCTGGCCTACGTGAAGACCAGCATGCGCTGTGCCGACGGCGCGTTCACGCTGCCCGAGGGGCCTGGCCTGGGCATCGAGCCGCACGACGACGT